>NZ_JAABNS010000001.1:2753945-3107890 GCF_009928425.1 Pseudarthrobacter sp. ATCC 49987
GGCCATGCCGTAGTCCAGCGACCCGGCCGGCAGCGCCGCGAACACGGGGATCGACGGCAGGGGGCCGACCGCAGTGCCGAGCGCCCCGGTCTGGGAGCCGACGCCGAGGGCGACGCCCGCGCCGGAGGTCCAAGCGAGCGCGAACACGGCCAGGTTGGGCAGGAAGCCGAGCTGCGCAATGGTGAGCACGGCACCTCCCAGGGGTCCGGCGTCGAGCGCTTCATAGACCGCGATCACGAGGTTCCAATGGATGAACAAAGTGGCGGCGAGGAGGGCGCAGGACATCGCCAGGCTGGCCATCAGCGCCACGAAGCCGGCTTTGACGGCGGACCCGAGGTAGGAGCCGGCCCAGCGCGAATGCTGGCTGGTGCGGGAAAGCCAGGCGACAGCGTCGACGCCGATCAGGCGGCTCCAGGAGCCGGCTTCACGGCGCGCGCCAATCACCATGCCGAGCCCGAACGGAATCAGGGGTATGAGGGCGGCGGACCAGAGGCCCACGCCGACGTCGGGGGTGCGGCAGATGAAGCCGGTGGCCAGGCCGAAGCCGGCGTACATCAGCCAGGAACCGAGCAGCGCCTGCCAGAGCTGGTCGGTGTAGGACGCCCGGGCGAGCCGGCGGCCGGCGCGCCAGGCGAGCAGGAACGGAATCAGGGTCAGCCCGAGCGGGGTAAGCGACAAGACGCCGGCCTGCGGCTGGGCCACCGAGCCCATGCCCGCGGTGTCGAGCAGCAGCGGAACGCCGTGGATCAGGAGCCAGGCCTGGCCGGCGAGGCGGGCCAGGGCGTCGGTGGCGCCGTTCTGGAACCCGGCCGTGGCCCACACGGCGACAATCGGCAGGGCCACCGCCAGGGCTGAGATGATGGCTGCCTGCGCGGATTCGAGGGCTCCCTGCAGCCACAACGGCATCGGAAGTCCACGTTCCCCGGTCTGATCAGCGCGCAGTTTCATCGTGTTCCATGGTGCCATGTGCGGGGCGCGCCACCGGGATCCGACAGGCTCTTGCGGAAAATCAGGAGGGGGCGCCCCTGAAGTGTGGGACACACGCCGTTTGCGGGCCCACCAACCAGTCCGAAACTCTGCGACCCCGGCTATGCTCGCACCATCATTGGTTGGGGCGGGGGCTGCAGTGGCATTGAGTGACGGGCGTGTTCATCTACGGAGCCTGACGGGTTTTCGTTTCTACGCAGCGATGGCGGTGGTTCTCTACCACGTGGCGCTCTACTTCCCTGGC
The DNA here is from genome assembly GCF_009928425.1 of Pseudarthrobacter sp. ATCC 49987. Lineage (NCBI taxonomy): Bacteria > Bacillati > Actinomycetota > Actinomycetes > Micrococcales > Micrococcaceae > Pseudarthrobacter > Pseudarthrobacter sp. ATCC 49987. The sequence continues at coordinate 2,755,177 of NZ_JAABNS010000001.1, forward strand.
CTCGGGCACACCCTTGATGTCTTCGGATACGGGTTCGCGGGGGTGAGTTTCTTCTTTATCCTGTCCGGGTTTGTTTTGACCTGGTCTCATGGTGCTGGGGATCGGGCGGGGAAGTTCTACTGGAATCGCGTCGCCCGGGTTTGGCCCCTCCATGCCTTGACCACATTCCTGGCAGTCCTCGCTCCACCGTTGGCATCCACAACGACCATCTGGCCGGCCCTCCCGTTCGTCCTGACCCTCACCCAGTCATGGTTCCCCGGGGGCGGATTCGTCACGGCATTCAACGGAGTGTCCTGGTCGCTCTCCTGCGAGGCCTTCTTCTACCTGCTGTTCCCGCTGCTCATCAAGGGACTTCGAAACCACCGAAGGCCGGAACTTGTCGCCGGCGCCCTGTTCACTGCCATGGTCGGCGTCGGAATTGCAGTCTCGGTGTCAGTACCGGGGCCGGTCGCGGGCTACCTGCTCGGTTGGTTGCCGCTCTATCGTCTCGGTGAATTCGCTTTGGGCATCTGCCTTGCGCTGCTGATCAAGAACGGATGGCGTCCGCGGTTTACGCTGGGCCACGCCGTCGGCCTTACCGGTTTCCTCTACGCATCACTGCTCGCAGCATCCTTGATCACGTCCGGCACGCCTGGTTCCGCGCCCGTAACCTATGCCGACCTCACCATGATGCCCGGGTTCCTGGCCATGATAGCGGCGGCCGCCGCGTCTGATCTGAAGGACAAGGCCAGCAGCCTCAGCTCGCACACCATCGTCCGGTTGGGGCAATGGTCGTTCGCGCTCTACTTGGTTCACGAACTGGTCATCCGCATGGTCAGGCCACTCGTGGACGGGTCACCGATTGGGACCGTGTTCATCGCGTCCGCGCTTGTCATTGCAGCCTCTGTCCTTCTCTCCGGCGCGTTACACGAACTGGTGGAAAGGCCTGCTGAGCGCTGGCTCAGAGCGTGGAGAACCAGCGGGAGAGCGCGCATCGGACAGGATCAAGGTCCGGCACTCCCCTAGACGACCGGTGCCATTCAGGGCTCTACGACAGCGCTTTTTTCCCTACCCGGCCGTAAAATTGTAATGTCCGCAATCATTGGTTGGAGGCAGAAAATGACTACCGCATCTCCACATGCACACGGCGTTCACTTCGGACGGACAGATGTCCAGAACGTCGGCATGGGTGTAGGTATCGTCCTTATAGTCGTGGGCATCCTGGGGTTCATCCCCGGCATCACCACGCAGTACAACTCATTGGCGATCATTGGACCGAATTCCACGGCCCTGTTCCTGGGCCTGTTCCAGGTATCGATGCTGCTGAACATCATTCAGGCCCTCATCGGCGTCATAGGCGTGGTGATGTCCCGGAACAACCCCATGGGCGCCCGGAACTTCCTCATGGGCTTTGGCCTGCTGTACATCGTCCTGAGCGTCTACAGCCTCATTGTCGGTGTGGGGTCGGCGGCCAATTTCCTGTCGCTGAATGTCATGGGCGCGTGGGGTTTCATGATCATGGGCGTAGCAATGGTAGGCGCCGGTTGGCTGATGTCCAGGCATCTGGCCGAGGACGCAAAAACCCGGTAAGTGAACAACCGGGACAAAGGGAGCCGCGAATGAGTAACGTTTCATAGCAATCCGAAAATTCGTACTACCTGCTGGTGCAGTCGCCTCGCGGAAACGCAGCGACTGCACCAGCTTTCTTTGTGCGGGGGGCTTGGCGGCGCGGGCTCATCGCCGACCCCGGCGTCCGCGCCCCGGGGGCACCGTTCCCGGAGGTCCTCCGGCTGAGCATGCTCAATCATCTGGCCGAGGCGGCCGCGGCTTTGGCAGCGCGTTCGACGACGGCCCTCACCACCGCTGGGAGCTACTGATGGATCTCGGAATCACCGGCAGGACAGCCCTCGTCGCCGCCTCCACCGGCGGCCTGGGGCTCGCCATCGCCCGGGCCCTCGCCGCGGAAGGCGTCCGCGTCGCCGTCACCGGACGGCGCCAGGAACGCGCCAGGGAGATCGTTGCCGAACTCACGGATGCCTACGGGCCGGGCGCCGTCGCCATTGGGGCGGACCTCAGCACCCCGGACGGCGCGGCAGCCGCCGTCGAACAGACCGTGGCGGAACTCGGACCCATCGACATCCTGGTGCTCAACGGCCCCGGCCCCAAGCCCGGAGCCGCGGCCACGCTCAGCGCCGACGACATCGCCGCTGCGTTCGAGCTGCTGGTCAAGCCGCACCACGCCCTCGTGTCCCGGGTGCTGCCCGGCATGCGGGAACGGCGCTGGGGACGGATCCTCGCCGTCGGCTCCAGCGGCGTGGTGGCGCCCCTGCCCAACCTGGCCGTGTCCAACACCGGGCGCGCCGCCCTGGCCGGCTACCTCAAGACCCTCGCCGCCGAGGTCGCGCTGGACGCGGTCACGGTGAACATGCTCCTTCCCGGCCGGATCGCCACCGACCGCGTGGCCGAACTGGACCATGCCGCCGCCAAACGCCGCGGCACCACGGTGGAGGAAATCCAACTCGAGTCCCGCAAGACCATCCCCGCCCGCCGCTACGGCGAACCCGAGGAGTTCGGTGCCGCCGCCGCGTTCCTCTGCGGCGCCCCGGCGTCGTACATCACCGGCGTCGCACTCAGGTGCGACGGCGGCCTCATTCGCAGCCTCTAGACCTTCCTCGCACTGTCCCCACCACCCGAAGGAACACCATGACTTCCACGGCAACAGACCTCTCCACTGTGACCCCCACCGACCGCGGGCTCATCACCGCCCGGCACCTCATCAACGACGTCCCGGACGAGTGGGCCGACTACGTCCGGGCCAATGTGGAGTTCTTCGAGGAACTGGGGTCCCCGCAGGGAGCCTCGGCCCTCGGGAACCTGGGGCGTGACCACCCTGTGGTGGCAGGGGAACCGCTGCCTGGGGCGGTCGCTGCGGCCGTGCCGGTTCCGGCCCCCTGACCACCGGCCCTTCGCCCATTCGCCACAATCGGCCGCTCTGGTTCCGGCATAGCGGCCACTTGAGTCCAATCGCCCGACGAGCGCCTGCAACCAGCCCCGGACCGCTCCTGCGAGAATGGCCAGATGACCGCCATCATCCTGGGCTGGAACCCGGACCACTGGAATGACTGGACCTACACGGACGCTTTCGGGCGCGTCGCCGGGACCGGGCTGTCGCTTCACCCGTGGAGCGTGGGCCGCCACACGGCTGTCCCCGCGGGAACCGACGTCTGGCTGCTCCTGCAGGGCGACCATGGCCGGGGACTGGTCGGCCACGGCGTCGTGGCCTCGGATGTGGCCTTGGAGCTGCCCGGATCCGACTCGCCTGTTGCCAGCGACGGCACCCCGGGCCCGGCCCGGATGCTGGTGCAGGTTGCGTTCGACGCCCTTCTGCCGCCCGGGGAGCAGATCGCCGTCGAGGTTCTCGGGGATGCCCTGCCCGGGATCGCGTGGGGTGCCGATGATGTCTCCGAGCTGATCGTGGAACCGGCCGATGAAGCGACGATCAGGGCCTTGTGGCGCGATTTCGGACCCCAGCCCGGCCCGGACCCCACCCAGCCCGTTCCCGGCACCTACCCGCAGGACGCGGTAACGCGGGTCGAGGTGAACCGCTTCGAACGGGACTCCGACGCGCGGCGGGCCTGCATCGCGCACCACGGCACCAATTGCGCGGCCTGCGGGTTCTCCTTCGAACAGAAGTACGGCGGGATCGGGGCGGACTTCATCCCGGTGCACCATCTCGTCCCGGTATCCCTGCTCGGCGGCAGCTACGAACTCGACCCCATCACGGACCTCGTCCCGCTCTGCGCCAACTGTCACGCCATGGCCCACCAGGGTGTGAGCACTCCGCGGACCGTGGCCGAGCTTCGCCGGATGATCGCCGACGCCGGGTTCCTCCGCGGCTCCATCGTCACCGCCGAACAGCTCGAGGCCCAGCGGCAGGCGAGGGAGCTCCTGGGACCGCAGTAGGTTCGCACCGCTCACTCAAGCGGACCAGACCTGCCGGAACTTGCCGCTGCGGTCGGTCCGGGGCGGCTCATCGGCAGGTTCGATGGCAACCGCTCCAGTCCCTTGGGCGGCGAAGAAGCTGCCCAGTCGCTCCTCGACTGCGTTCCGCACATGCGCTATGTCGGCGCCCGGCGCGACTTCCAGCCGCAGGCGCAAGGCCGCCGGGCCGGTCCGGATCGCCTGGAACCGGCGTACCCCGGCGGTCTCCTCGATCACCGTGCCCAGTGCCAGCGGCAGGACGGTGACCGTGCCGCCGCCGGACGCCCCGAAGACCAGCACGTCTCCGGAACGGCCCTCGATCTTCACCGCAGGAAAAGGACTGCCGCAGCGGCACGGAGCTGTTGCCGGCGTGACCCGGTCGCCGAGGTCATAGCGGATGATGGGCTGCACCCGGTTGGCCAGGTTGGTGACCAGCACCGTGTGGGAGGTGACGCCGGCCGGGACCGGCTGGTAGTCCGCGTCCACCGGCTCGAGGATGTACCAGTCAGTGTTGACGTGGAAGCTACCATTCCGGCACTGGCTGGTCAGGGCCGGGACTTCCGAGGAAGGATAGCGTTCGGTCACCCTGCAGCCGAGCTGCGCTTCGATGGTGGCACGCCCAGCGGCGGACAGGTTTTCGCCGGAGCTGATGGCCAGGACTGGGCGGATCCGCAGCCGCCCAGCCTGCTGCTCGGCGGCCAGTTGCAGCATGGCGCTGGGGTAGCCGTAAAGTGCCGTGGGCTGGAAGCCGTTGAGCTCCTGCACCAGTTCGGCCAGAGGCCTCAGCACGGAAAAGACCCGGACCCGCCGGGCGACGATGGGGGCGCGCCGCCGCACGGATTCCGTCAGGACCACGCCCGCGAAGTGGCCGCCTCCGGCGACGAGGGCCGCAGCCCGCAGCCCGTGGCGCAGAAACTCCCGTACTTCCGCAGCCCGGACCAGGGTCCGCCGCTCGCGAACCCGCACCACCAGGTTGACCACGACCCACGAGAACCGGTCGTGAACCAGGATGGCCGGCTCCCCGGTGGTGCCGGACGTGGTCACCACCAGGTATTTCCCGCGGTAGGACCTCCCAAGCTGGGAGAGGTCCGAGAGCAATTCCGACTCCAGCTTCGCCAGGGTGATGTGCGGGTCCGTCACCCAGTCGTCGAAGTTCTCCATCAGCTCCCGTTTGCCTACCCGGGGAAGCTGACGCGGATCCGTGATGTCGTCCGGCACGTCCCGGTACAAGCGGCGGTAGTAGGGCGACGCTGACCGGGCAAACTCCACGAGCTCGGCCAGCCGGGCCTGCTGCCGGCGTGCGATCCCTTCCGGGCCGCCGCGCTCAGCCCGCCAGATGTCCCAGGCGACGCCGATCATCGTTTCGGATACGCCGCGCATCGCGAATCACCTTTCCGGGACCGCCCGGCGGTCCCACCTCCACCCTTCCACTGCGGCCGACGCCGTGACAGGGGCTTTCGTCCCCGCCACATCCAATCGCTGGACTTTAGGCCGCGGAGCGCCTAAGACTGTCTACATCAGCTGGATTGGCGGCCCCGCACTTCCGCATTCGCGTCCGGCCGGGCTCTATCGGCGGAGCGGTTGGGGGCCGTCCCGCAACACCTTTTCCAGCATCGCGAAAGGACCCGGTATGCCGGATTTTTCAATTTTCTTCCCGCTATTTGCCACGCTCATCGGCGCGGCCGTTGTCATCGCCGTTATTTGGCTGACGACAAAACTGATGTGGAAAGTGGCTGAGCCCAATGAGGCCCTTATTATCTCGGGGCTGACGCGGGGAACCCTGGAGACCCGGGAGGGAATGGACTTCAAGATCGTCACCGGCAAGGGCGCGCTTGTGTTTCCCGGGCTGCAGACCGTCAGGACCCTGTCCCTGACCCTCAATGAAACCGAGCTCAAAGTCTCCTGTGTGACGTCGCAGGGCATCCAGGTGATCGTCGAAGGTGTCGTCATCTACAAGATCGGGGACGCCCCTCCGTTTATCGCCAACGCCGCGCGGCGCTTCCTCGGCCAGCAGCCGAAAATGGAAAGCCAGGTCTACAACGTTTTCGAGGGGCACCTGCGTTCCATCATCGGCAGCATGACCATGGAAGAAATCATCCGCGAGCGCGACAAGCTCGGATCACAGGTCCGCAGCGCCAGCGGTGTTGAAATGGAAAAGCTCGGATTGGTGGTCGATTCGCTCCAGATCAAGGACCTGCAGGATCCCACCGGCTACATCGAGAACATCGCCAAACCGCACATCGCCCTGGTCAAGATGGAGGCGCGCATCGCCGAGGCCACCAGGAACCGTGAGGCGGCGGAAAAGGAAGCCGAAGCGGAGGCGCTGATCGCGGACGCCCGGAGCGTCTCAGCCATCCGCCAATCCGAGGCGCAGGCCAACGCCGAACGGGCCAAGGCTCACGCCGCCCAGGCCGGCCCCCTCGCCGACGCGACGGCCCGCCAGCAGGTGGTGGTCCAGGAGACTGAGGTGGCCAAGCTTGAGGCGGACCGGGAGGAACAGAAGCTGCAGACCACCGTCCGCAAGCCCGCCGATGCCAAGGCCTATGCCAAGCGCACCGATGCCGAGGGCCAGAAGTCCGCCGATATCAGCGCCGCCGAGGCCCTGGCCCGGCGCACGGAGCTCGAAGCTGAGGTCAATGCCAGGCGCACGGAACTGCAGGCCAACGCCAATGCCACGGCGGCGGCAGCTGCGGCCGGGGCCACCCGGGTTACCGGTGAGGCGGAGGCGGCGGCCACGAAGGCCCGCGGCGATGCTGCTGCCTCGGCGATCAAGGCCAAGGCGTTGGCCGAGGCGGACGGCATCAAGGCACGCGCCGAGGCCCTCGGCACGAACCAGGAGGCTGTGATTTCGCAGCAGCTGGCGGAAAACATGCCGGCCATCATCGCGGCAGCAGCGGAACCGTTCGCCCACGTCGGACAACTCACCGTCCTCAACGGCGGCGAGGGCATCAACCGCATGATCGGCGGAATCCTGGCCCAGGTGGGCGACTACCTCCCCGCTCTCAGGTCCGCTCTCAGGAGCGGCCGGGAGGGTTCAAAGGGGCCCGCGAAAGCTCCGGATGCATGATGCACAGGGACGTTGACCGGAGCCTCACCGGCAGGGTCGGGCGGGTTACCGGACGCATCGCGCCGGGCACCATCGGCGAAGTGATGCTGCCGTTCCGTGGTGGAACAAGCGCCTTCCACGCCCACCCATTCGACAAGACCAGCGTCTTCGCGGTGGGCGAGGAAGTGCTGGTCATCTACTACGAGCCGCCACAAACCGTTTACGTTGATGAGCTGCCGGAGGTCCTGAGGAAGGACACCCGCGGTTAGAAACGCCACACGGAGCACGGGACACTCGGCAGGTTGTCCGCCTTCCAGGGACGCTCCGAGGCCTCGACGTGGCGGCCATCTCGGGCAAATCGTGCGACTCCCGGGCGTGCAGCCGGACTTGCCCCCGGTGGACATGCCCATTTTTCGTGGCAACGAGAGCGCCCATGGGCATTATGTCCAGGCCCTGGCCCGGCAGGAGGGCATGTCCAGCGGACGGTCTCGCCCGAGCCCAAACCAGCCCTGCGCCGCGGACCTCGCTCCACGCGGACATGCTCATTTTTCGTGGCAACGAGAGCGCACATAGGCACTATGTCCAGGCCCTGGCCCGGCAGGAGGGCATGTCCAGCGGACGGGGTGCCCCAGAGGCTGCCGCCACGCACCCCCGCCCCGCCCCGCATCCCCGCCCCAACCACACCCCGTTAACCCACTCTTCCCTCCCCCGCCATACGCCCACCCCCGCGCCGAAAGCCTGCCCCCGCACTGTGGAGGGGTGAGGATCGCAATTGTCGCCGAGTCATTCCTGCCGCTCATGAATGGGGTAACCCACTCGATCCTGCGGGTCCTGGAGCATCTGCAGGAGCGCGGAGACGAGGTGCTCGTGATCGCGCCGTCCACGCAGGACACGGAGGCCCCCACGGAGGTCTCCGGGGCGCATGTCCACCGGCTGCCGTCGGTTCCGCTGGCCGGCTACGCGAACGTTCGAGTGGCGATGGGCGGTGTCTATCGGGTCAAGCGAATCCTTGCCGACTATGCACCGGACGTGGTCCACCTGGCGTCGCCGTTCGTGCTCGGCTGGCGCGCGGCACAGGCCGCCCACCAGCTGGGGATCCCCACCATAGCCATCTACCAGACCGAGGTCCCCGCCTACGCCGGGCGGTACGGCGTGCCCTTCCTGGAGAACTGGGCCTGGAACCGGGTGGAGAATATCCACCTGCTGGCATCCCGGACCCTCGCCCCCTCCAGCTTCGCGCTCAACCAGCTCCGCGGCCGCGGCATTCCGCGGGTCGAGATGTGGCGCCGCGGCGTTGACACCCAGCGGTTCTCCCCGGAGAAGCGCGACGCCGGGTGGCGGGCCGCCGTCGCCCCGGCCGGCGAGCGCATCATCGGCTACGTGGGCCGGCTCGCGGTCGAAAAGCAGGTGCAGGACCTCGCCGTGCTGGCCGATGTTCCCGGGACCCGGCTGGTGATCGTGGGCGACGGACCGCAGCGGCAGGCCCTCCAGGACGCCCTGCCGGACGCGGCCTTCACCGGGTTCCTCGGCGGCGAGGAGCTGGCCCGCGCGGTGGCGTCCTTCGATCTCTTTGTGCACCCCGGCGAGTTCGAGACCTTCTGCCAGACCATCCAGGAGGCGATGGCCTCGGGCGTGCCGGTGGTCGCCACGGGCCGCGGCGGCCCGCTGGACCTCGTCGAGAACTCCCGCACCGGCTGGCTGTATGAGCCGGGCGACCTCGGCGCGCTGCGGTCCCATGTCATGGACCTGATGGGCGACGACGCCAAGCGCCGCGCGTTCGCGGCGGCCGCCCACGCTTCGGTCCAGGGACGGACGTGGTCCGCCCTGGGCGCCGAGCTGGTCCAGCACTACCAGGCGGTCCTCGCCGCCGACATCCCCCCGACAAGACCTACAGCAACTACAAATCCCCAAGGAGTCGCCCTGTGAGAATTTCCGTGATCGGCTGCGGTTACCTCGGAGCCGTGCACGCGGCCACCCTCGCCTCGATGGGCCACAGCGTGGTCGGAATCGACGTCGATGCCGCCAAGGTGGACCAGCTGGGCCGCGGTGCGGCGCCGTTCTTCGAGCCGGGACTGGACGAGCTCCTGCGCGACGGCATCGCCTCCGGCCGGCTCAGCTTCTCCACGGACTTCTCCGACGCCTCCTGCGCGCAGCTGCATTTCCTCTGCGTGGGCACACCGCAGTCGAAGACCTCCGACGGCGCCGACCTCAGTTACCTCGTCGCCGCCACGGAGGCGCTGCTCCCGCACCTGGCCGACCGCGCCGCCGTCGTGGGCAAGTCCACCGTCCCGGTCGGAACAGTGGACATGCTCAGCGGTGTGTTGTCCGTGCGGCCGGACGTGCTCCTGGGCTGGAACCCCGAATTCCTGCGCCAGGGCACCGCGGTCAAGGACTCCCTGGTCCCGGACCGCCTGGTCTACGGCGTCCCGGAGGACGGCACCGCGATCACTGCAGCCCTCGACGCCGTCTACACGCCCCTGCTGGCCGCCGGGATTCCGCGGCTGGTCTGCAACTTCGCCACGGCGGAACTGATCAAGTCGGCGTCGAACGCGTACCTTGCCACGAAACTCAGTTTCATCAACGCCATGGCCGAGCTCTGCGACGCCACGGGCGCCGACGTGAAACAGCTGGGCGCGGCCATGGGCCTGGATCCGCGGATCGGCAGCCGGTACCTCCATGCCGGCCTGGGGTTCGGCGGCGGCTGCCTGCCCAAGGACATCCGCTCCCTCCGGGTCCAGGCCGCCGGGCTGGGGGTGGAGTCCGTGGACCGGTGGATGGACGTCGTGGATTCCATCAACCGGGACCAGCGTTCCCGCACGGTCGGACTGGCCCGGGAACTGTGCGGCGGCCAGCTCGGCGGCCGCCGGCTCACGGTGCTCGGCGCGGCCTTCAAGCCGGACACGGACGACATCCGGGACTCCCCCGCGCTGGACGTCGCCCTCCAGCTGGCGGCGGCCGGCGCCCACGTCACGGTGACCGACCCTGCCGCAATCAACAACGCCTGGCTCCGCTTCCCGCAGCTGCGCTTCGAGCCGTCCACGTCCCAGGCGCTGGAAGGGGCGGAACTCGTGCTGCTCCTGACCGAATGGGACGAGTACGCCTCGCTTTCACCCGCCGACGCCGGGACCCTGGTCCGGCGACGGACGCTGTTGGATGCCCGGAACGTCCTCGACGCGGCCGTCTGGGAGGCGGAGGGCTGGACGGTCCGCGGCCTGGGCCGCGCAGCCCGTGCGACGGCAACCGGTCCCAAGACCACCAGCACCGGCCCAACGAACCCCGGCCCGGCCCGCCTGAGCCCCGCGGGATACCGGCCCGCCTGACCCGCCACCGCCGCAAAAACCCGGCCGCCGAAACCGGGGCCCCCAAAACGCCGCACCCCCGGCTTGGACGCGGGCCGGCGGCGGGACCCCTATGATTTCCTGAGGGGAGGGCTTGATCAATGGCATACCGGTGGTCTCATATTTTCACGGCAGTGGCCGCGTGATGGCTTCGCCGCACCCTGCCCCAGCCGTCGAGGCGGTGCTGGAATCCAGCCCGGACGCCATCCTGGTGATCACCGAGGACGGAACCATCCGCTTCGTCAACGCCGCCACCGAGCGCATGTTCGGCTACTCCCGCGACGAGCTCCTGGGCCAGGACCACCGGATGCTCCTCGCCGAAGGCTTCCGCAGCGGCCAGCAGCGCATCTTCTTCGCCCTCCGCAAGGACGCTGACGCCGGCCCGGTCACCACAGACGCCATGGCCGCCCCCGCCTTCCCGCCGGTCGAGGCCTACGGTGTGCGCCGGGACGGCACCGAATTCCAGGGCGAAGTCGCCTGCTCGCTGCTGGCGGAGGACAACGCCGACGCGCCCATCAGCATGGCCGTCGCCGTCCGGGACACGTCCCACCGGCTTGCCGCGGATGCGGGACTCCGGGAAGCCATGTCCCTGCTCAGCGCCACGCTGGAATCCACGGCCGACGGCATTCTGGTGGTCGGCGGGGACGGCCGGATCGCCGGTGTCAACAACCAGTTCGTCTCCATGTGGGGCATCCCGCGGGAGCTCCTGTCCGCCCAAAACGACGACGCCGTCCTTGGCTTCGTCGTGGACCAGCTGGCGGATCCCGCGCAGTTCATGGAGAAGGTCACCGCGCTCTACGCCGATCCCACCGCGGAAAGCCACGATGTCCTGGACTTCCGCGACGGCCGGACGTTCGAGCGCTACTCCCGCCCGCAGAAAGTCGCGGACCGGGTGGTCGGGCGCGTCTGGAGTTTCCGGGACGTCACGCCGGCCCGGATCGCGCAGGAGCGGATCACCCGGGCCATGACCGACCTCGCCGAGCAGGCCGCACAGCTCAAGGCCCTCGCGTTCCAGGACCCGCTGACCGGCCTGTCAAACCGCCAGCTCTTCAACGACCACCTGGCGGCAGCGCTGCGCGGGCCGTGCGGGACCGCCGTCGACGTCCTCCTCCTGGATCTGGACGACTTCAAGGAGGTCAACGACATCCTGGGCCACCACGCCGGCGACCAGATGCTGATCGAGGTCGGCCGGCGGCTGCGCGAGTGTGTCCGCCCGAACGACGTTGTAGCACGCCTGGGCGGTGACGAATTCGTGGTGCTGCTGGTCGGCTCGCTGGACCCCGAGGCAGTGGCCGAGCGGACCGTTGACTCCCTGCGGGTGCCGCTCTGGATCGAGGGGACCATGCTGCGCCCCAGCCTGAGCCTGGGACTGGCGTCCATCCACGAGGACGCCGTGGACGCCTCCGAGCTGCTGCGCCGCGCCGACGTCGCGATGTACGCGGCGAAAACTGCCGGGAAGAACAGGTACCTGCGGTTCCGGCCGGAGATGATGAAGTCGCTCGTGGAGCGCACCGAGCTGGAGGCCGGGCTGCGGGTGGCCGTGGACGCCGGCCAGATCGCCGTGCACTACCAGCCGATCGTCTCGTCCCGGCTCGGCGTCGTCGTCAAGGTTGAGGCGCTGGCCCGCTGGGTGCGCGACGGCGAAACCGTCCCGCCCGAGCAGTTCATCCCGGCGGCGGAGCGCAGCGGCCTGATCGTCGAGATCGGCACCGAGGTGCTGCTGAAGGGCTGCACCGAGTTGAAACCCTGGCTCGCGGAGGACTCCTCCCGCGCGCTGGCCGTCAACGTCTCCGGGGTGCAGCTGCAGCATGGGGACTTCGCCGAGCTGGTGCAGGCCGTCGCGCGGTCCGCCGGCGTGGATCCGCGCCAGCTGGTCCTGGAAGTCACCGAAAGCGTCTTCTTCGACGACGACTGCCACGTCATCCAGCAGCTCACGGCCCTGCGCACGGCGGGCGTGCGGGTCGCCCTGGACGACTTCGGTACCGGCTACTCCTCGCTGGGCAGGCTCCAGGGGCTGCCCGTGGACACCCTGAAGATCGATCAGTCCTTCACCTCCATGATCCGCACCGGCGAGGAGAATCTTCCGATCCTCAGCTGCATGATCGCCATGGCCCACGGCCTCGGCCTGACCGTCACGGCCGAGGGTGTGGAGACGCCCGCGCAGGCCGAATACCTGATCAATCTGGACTGCGATTCGCTGCAGGGCTTCCTGTTCTCCGGCGCCGAAGCCCAGCCGGCCCTGGCCTCCGCCATCGACCGGTCCGCCAACGCGTTCGCCGCCTTGCGGGGGGATCGGGTCGCCGGGCACCGGTGACGCGGTGGAAACGCGCGGGTAACGCCCCTGTGACGCGGCACGTTCCAGTGCCCGGGTACTGGACACCGGCGAAACGGACCCTATGATGCAGGAAGCGCATTGTCCCGGGCCCCGGCCCGGACAGCCATCAACACACCATCCGTCGCTTGGGGGCCGGTATCGCCGTGGGAACTGGGATTGAAGAGAGCCTGCTCGAACAGGGCCCCGATGCCTTCTTGCTGCTGAACGCGGTCGGAAACATCGTGTATGTGAACTCTGCAGCGGAGCGGCTCTTTGACTATCAGCGCGAACAGTTGCTCGGCGTCGGGCACAACATCCTGCTCTCCGAGGACGAGCGCGGCGGATTCCTGCGGATGTTTGGCCGGCTGGGCCGCGGCAGCGCGGCGGGCCGCCGGCCGTTCGCGGCGGCAGGCCGGCGTCGGGATGGCAGCGAACTCCCGCTGGAAATCACCTGCTCGCTGGTAACGCTCGGCGACGGCCCGGCGATGGCGGTTGCCATCCGGGACGGCAGCTACCGGGAGGACACCGACTCGGGCCGCCGCCTGGCGGTCTCGCTGCTCGACGCGACGCTGGAAACCACCGCCGACGGGATCGTGGTGGTCTCCACCGAAGGCATGATCACCGGTATCAATGACCAGTACCTCAAATTGTGGGGCATGCCGCCGGAGCTGATCGCGGCAGAGGACCCGACGGCGTTGGTCAGGTTCATCTCCCAGCAGCTGCTGGATCCGGACTACTTCCTGCGGAAGGTCGCGGAACTGCACGCCGACAGGGCCCGGCAGAGCCACGACGTGCTGGAGTTCACCGACGGCCGAACCGTGGAGCTGAACTCCCGGCCGCAGAAGGTCGCGGACGTGATCGTGGGCCGGATCTGGAACTTTCGCGACATCACCACGCGGCAACGCGCCCAGGACCAGGCCCGCCGTGCCATGGAGGAGCTCGCCGAGCAGGCCGACAAGCTGAAGGAACTCGCATTCCAGGATCCCCTGACCGGGCTGGCCAACCGGATGCTCTTCAATGAACGCGCCGCCGACGCGCTGCTGACCCCCGGCCCGGTGCACGTGCTGCTGCTGGACCTGGACGACTTCAAGGAAGTCAACGACGTCCTGGGCCACCACGCCGGGGATGAGATGCTCGTGGAGATCTCCCGCCGGCTGCAGCAGTGCGTCGGGCCGCACGGCACGGTCGCACGCCTCGGCGGCGACGAGTTCGTCGTCCTGCTGGTCGACTGCAACGATGCCGACACAGTGGCCCAGCGGATCGTGGCCACCTTGAACGCCCCCGTCTCCATCGAGGGCACCCTCATGCGGCCTGCGCTGAGCCTGGGCGTGGCCTCGCGCGGCTCCGGGACCATGACGTCCTCCGAGCTGCTGCGCCAGGCCGACCTCGCCATGTACGCGGCCAAGGAGGCGGGCAAGAACTGTTACGTGCACTTCCGGCCGGAGATGCTCGCCGCCCTGCTGGAGCGCACCCAGCTGACCGCGGGCCTGCGGCGGGCCGTGGAACTCGGGCAGATCGTCGTGCACTACCAGCCGGTGGTGTCTACGGAGAAACTGGAAGTCGTGCAGTTCGAGGCCCTGGCCCGCTGGCAGTGGGAAGGCCAGCTGGTTCCGCCGGATGAGTTCATCCTGACCGCGGAGCGCAGCGGCCTGATCCGGGACATCGGTGCTGACGTGCTGCGGCGCAGCTGCACCGAGCTGCAGCCCTGGCTTGCGAAAGACCCGTCCCGGTCGCTGGCCGTCAACGTCTCCGGCGTGCAGCTGCAGCACCCGGACTTCGCCGAGCGCGTCCTGGATATTGCGGCGTGGAGCGGTGTGGACCCGCACCAGCTGGTGCTGGAGGTAACGGAGAGTGTGTTCTTCGACGCCCACTGCCAGGTCATTACCCAGCTCGTGACCCTGCGCGGGGCCGGGGTCCGGGTGGCGCTGGACGATTTCGGCACCGGCTATTCCTCCCTCGGCCGGCTGCAGGAACTCCCGGTGGACGTCGTCAAGATCGACAAGTCCTTCGTCTCCATGCTGCGCACCGGGGCGGAAAAGCTGCCCATCCTGACCTCCATGATCCACATGGCCCGCAGCCTGGGCCTGAAGGTCACGGCGGAAGGCATCGAAACCCCTGAGCAGGCGCGATACCTGATGGGCCACGGCTGCGATGCCCTGCAGGGCTTCCTCTTCTCCCGCCCGCAGCCCGGGCCCCGCCGGGAGATCGGCATCCGCAGCGCGGCCGCCGCCATTGCCGCGCTGGAAGGCGTCCCGCTGCCCGCGTAGCATCACGCCCCGGCGACGCTGCGGCCGCCGCCGAAAAAGACACATTAATCGGCACGGCATGACGCGTATCACTGACGGCGCCCGCACCACATATGATTCAGTGAGCGCAGCCCGCCGTGTTCTCCGCAACACCGGCTGCCACTTCACATCCGTCGCTTGGGGGGCAGGCAAAAAACATGGAACCAGGACTCGCACAACTACTGCTGGAGCACAGCCCGGACCCGCTGTTGCTGCTCGCTCCGGACGGGTCCATTTCTTTCCTGAACGCCGCCGCCGAGGGCCTCTTCGGCTACTCCCGCGCCCAGCTGCTGGGCGCTGATTCGTCCCTGCTCCTGGCCGAGGCCTCCCGTGAACCCTTCCACGGCGTGCTGTCCGGCCTCGGCGCCTCCACGCCACGCTCCGGCCAGCCGTTCGCCGGCTCCGGCCGCCGCGCCGACGGCACCGAAGTCCCGGTCGAGATCACCTGCTCCCTGCTGCCGCCCGACGCCGGTACCGGCTCGCCCGCGCGGTCCGTCGCGCTCTCGGTCCGCAGCGCCGGTCACCGCCCGGATGTGCCGTCCGGGAGTGGCACTGCCGGGACCAGTACTGCCGCCAGCCAGGGCGGCGCCGGAGCCGCCGAGGACGCCGCGGCGCACCGCCGTCGGACGCTTGCTGCCTCCGCGGCCGTTCCCGCCGCCTTCGCCGCGCACGATGACCAGTTGCGGGCCGGGGTGCTGCGGGATCCGCTGACGTCTCTGCCCAACGGCACCCTGTTCAACGAGCGGCTCGCCGCGGCGCTGCGGCGGCCGGACCCGGTGGACGTGCTGCTGCTGAACCTGGATGACTTCAAGAACCTCAACGACATGCTGGGCCGTTCCTCCGCAGATGAGCTCCTGGTGGAGGTCGCGAGCCGGCTGCGCAACTGCGTCCGGCCGCACGACACGGTGGCCCGGCTCGGCGGCGACGAATTCGTGGTGCTGCTGACCGAATGCCTCAACGCCGACGCGGTGGCCAAGCGGATTTCGGAGTCCCTGTACGAGCCGGTGCGCGCCGGCGGCTCGCTGATCCGGCCCGGCGTCAGCATGGGCCTGGCCTCCCGGACCGCCGGGACGCTCGACGGCGCGGAGCTGCTCCGGCAGGCCGACGCGGCCATGACGGCGGCGAAGTCCGGGGGCAAGAATGCCTGGCTGCGGTTCCGGCCGGAGATGCTGAACACTGTGGTGAGCAAGGTGGACGGCCAGGCCGGGCTCCGGCAGGCGGTGGAGCTGGGCCAGATCTCGGTCCACTACCAGCCCGTGGTGAATCCCGGGCTCGGGGCAGTGGTGCAGTTCGAGGCGTTTGCGCGCTGGGAACGGCACGGCCGGCTGATCCCGCCCAACCAGTTCCTGCCCGTGGCCGAACAGAGCGGCCTGATCCGCGAGATCGGCGACGAGGTCATGCGCCGGGCCTGCGCCGAAATCCGGCCCTGGCTGGCCGGCGATGCCGCGTACAGCGTCGCGGTGAACGTCTCGGGCCTGCAGTTCCAGAACCGCGACTTCGCCACGGACGTGCTGTCAATCCTGGCGTCCACCGGCGTGGATCCGCGCCAGCTCATGCTGGAACTGACCGAGAGTGTGTTCTTCGAGTCGGATTCGGACGTGCTGCGGCAGCTCCGTCAGCTGCGGGCGGCCGGTGTGCGGATTGCGATGGATGATTTCGGCACGGGCTACGCGGCCCTGGGCCGGCTCAAGGAACTGCCGCTGGACAAGGTAAAGATCGACCGCTCCTTTGTGGCCATGATCAAGACCGGCCAGGAACACCTGCCGTTCTTCGGCACCATGATCAATGCCGCGCATGACCTGGGACTGAAGGTCACGGCCGAGGGAATCGAGACTCCCGCCCAGGCCCGGTACCTGATGGAGCGCGGCTGCGACTCCCTGCAGGGCTACCTTTTCGCCAGGCCGGCCCCCGCCAGTGAACTGGCCGGGACCATGGAAAGCGCGCTGACGGCGATCGACAAGGTCGACGCCGCGCGGTAGCCCAGGCGACGCTCCCTCAGAACCGGCAGGACCAACAGCGACGCTTTACGAGCAGGATGTCGTTACGCCGGGGAGTCGAGCTTGTCGACGTCCTGTGACACCATCGCCTCGCTGCGGTCCCACAGCTCCCTAGCGATTTCCGGGTCGTACGCCACCTTGTTCGCCTTAGCCAGCGCGCGCTTCGCGTAGTAGGCGCCGGAGATCCAGTCCTGACCCGGCGTGGCCGTGGCGAGCCACACGAGAGTGTCCGCGCCCTGTTCAGGGCTCAGCATGAACCTGTTGAGGAAGCTCCGGTACATGAAGCGGAACGGGCTGGTGGTGTCAGCTGCAAAGTTTGTGGCCACGACGCCGGGGTGGAAGGCTGCCGTCGAGATCCCAGCTGCGTGGTAGCGGTTGTGCAGCTCTGCAGTGAAGAGGATGTTCTCCAGCTTGGCGTTGCCGTACGCGAGGTTGGCGGAGTACTTGTTCGCTACCTCGAGGTCATTGAGGTCCAGCTTGCCGTAGAGCGAGTTTGCGGCGCTGGAGGTGTTGATGACGGTGGCGTTGCTGGCCGTGAGCACGTCCAGCAGCTCGGTGGTGAGCAGGAACGGCGCCAGGTGGTTAATCTGGAAGGTCTTCTCGTGGCCGTCCACGGTGAGCCCGCGGCGACCCATGATGCCGCCGGCGTTGTTGGCCAGGACGTCGATCCGCGGGTATTTCTCCTTCAGCCGCGCGGCGAGTTGGCGCACCTGTGCCAGCTCGGCGAAGTCGCTGACGAAGTAGTCCGCGCCGATCTCCGTCGCCATCCGCTCGGTCTTCTCTGGGGAACGTCCGACGACGACCACCCGTTCACCCTGTTCGCTGAGGGTCCGGGCGGCGGACGCGCCGATGCCGTCGCTGGCTCCGGTGATGACAATGGTCCGTGCGGTCATGAAGGAGTCCTTTGTTCGGAAGCGGTTATCTGGCTGTCGAATCGAGCCTACCGAACCACAACGACGCCGGGTTGACGGCTCATCGACTTTTAGCGTGGTGTCCTTCAAATGAAGGGGCTCGTAGCCCTGCGAGCATAGGTGTTGTCGAGACATCTATTGCTGAGGACTACGAGCCTTGTTACAGATTACGCAGACGTGCGATGCCGCGTCGATTCTGTTCAATTTGGAGGGCCATGTTGTGCTCTCCGCCGAGCGCGCCGGCGGGGTCCGGACGGTTCTTGTCGAGCCGGTCGAGCGGGAAGGGGCTTGTCCTGACTGCGGGGTGTTGTCGTCCCGGATCCAGGCCCGTCCGGTTCACCGTGTCCGGGATGTCCAGTGCGGCGGAGAGCCCTTGGACGTCAGGGTCCGGAAGCGGCGGCTGGCGTGTCTGGAACCGCAGTGTCCGCGGCGGTCCTTCGTGCAGACCACCGATGAGATTCCGCTGCGTTCCCGGCTGACCAGCAGGCTCGTGGCCGGCATTGTCGCAGACCTGTCCGCGGAGCTTCGGGCCGTCTCCCGGGTTGCCGCGGCCTCGGGTGTGTCGTGGACGACCGCCATGCGTGTCATGGAGGACACTGCCGTCCTGGACGGCGGTGTGGACCGTCGCCTGGTCCGCCGTCTGGGCGTGGACGAGCACCGCTTCCGGCGGGTCCGCTACCTGAAAAACGATGCCGGAAAAGTCACCCGGGTAGAGCCCTGGTCGATCGTTTTCACGGACCTGGACACCGGCGCGATCCTGGACATTGTGGACGGCCGCCGCGGCCAGGCGGTGCGTGACTGGATCGGCGCACGACCGCGCTGGTGGCGTAACAAGGTGGAAATGGTGGCCATGGACATGTCCACCGAGTTCCGCCGGGCCATCCGCAAGGTCCTGCCCAAGGCAGCCATCACCGTGGACCACTGGCATGTGGTGGCCCGGGCGAACCAGATGGTCACCGATGTCCGGCGGCGCCGCGCTCACGACCTCCACGGCAGGCGCGGCAGGGCCACGGATCCGGCCTGGAAGTACCGGAAATTGCTGACCTGCAACCAGGAAAACATGTCCTCCGCCCAGCGCGGACGGATGCAGGAAATCATTGGCTCTGACCTTGAACTCGGTGTCGTCTGGGGCATCAAGGAACACGTCCGCCAGCTGCTGAAGACCAATCACATCGACGGCTTCCACCGAGCCTGGGCCGAGCTCGAAAACGCCGTGAAAGCGACCAGAATGCGCGAGGCGAAATCACTGTTCCTGACCCTGAAAATGTGGCGCAAAGAACTGCTCACGTTCTGCCGGGCCAGGGTCACGAACGCGCGCAGCGAAGCGGCGAACCTCAGCGCCAAGAACCTCAAACGAGCGGCCCGCGGATACCGGAATCATGAGCATTACAGGCTCCGGCTATTGTTGTACACGGCAGCCCAACAAGCATGCTGAACACCTGCCGCCACGCCAAAAGTGGAAGAGCCGGGTTGACCAACATTCCCTCTGTGGATTTCCGGGTTAAATGCGGGAGAGCCCCAACCAGTGTGGTTGGGGCTCTCGACCGTTTAATGATGTTCCGGCGGTGACCTACTCTCCCACACCCTCCCGGGTGCAGTACCATCGGCGCTGTGGGTCTTAGCTTCCGGGTTCGGAATGGGACCGGGCGTTTCCCCCACGCTATGACCGCCGTAACCTTATGTCCCGTTCCCCCTGGGGGGTGGGAAGTCTGGTGTTACAACTGTGGTGTTATTCAGTTGGTTTGGTTCCTCGAACAACGGGTTTGTTGTTTGGGAACCACATAGTGGACGCAAGCAGTCTTGTTTCTTTGTACTCTCTTCATGGTGTGAACGTCTTTTGAATCCGTTCACGAAGAGAGTGTGTGGTGTAAGTTATCGGCCTATTAGTACCGGTCAGCTTCACGAGTCGTTAGTCCTCGCTTCCACATCCGGCCTATCAACCCAGTGGTCTGGCTGGGGGCCTCTCACACACAAGGTGTATGGAAATCTCATCTCGAAGCGAGCTTCCCGCTTAGATGCTTTCAGCGGTTATCCCATCCGAACGTAGCTAATCAGCGGTGCACTTGGCAGTACAACTGACACACCAGAGGTTCGTCCGTCCCGGTCCTCTCGTACTAAGGACAGCCCTTCTCAAATTTCCTGCGCGCGCAGCGGATAGGGACCGAACTGTCTCACGACGTTCTAAACCCAGCTCGCGTACCGCTTTAATGGGCGAACAGCCCAACCCTTGGGACCTACTCCAGCCCCAGGATGCGACGAGCCGACATCGAGGTGCCAAACCATGCCGTCGATATGGACTCTTGGGCAAGATCAGCCTGTTATCCCCGAGGTACCTTTTATCCGTTGAGCGACGGCCATTCCACAATGTACCGCCGGATCACTAGTCCCGACTTTCGTCCCTGCTCGAGATGTCTCTCTCACAGTCAAGCTCCCTTGTGCACTTACACTCGACACCTGATTGCCAACCAGGCTGAGGGAACCTTTGGGCGCCTCCGTTACTTTTTAGGAGGCAACCGCCCCAGTTAAACTACCCATCAGGCACTGTCCCTGACCCGGATTACGGGCCGAAGTTAGATGTCCAAAGTGACCAGAGTGGTATTTCAACGATGACTCCACCCGAACTGGCGTCCGGGCTTCAACGTCTCCCACCTATCCTACACAAGCCACTCCGAACACCAATACCAAACTATAGTAAAGGTCTCGGGGTCTTTCCGTCCTGCTGCGCGTAACGAGCATCTTTACTCGTACTGCAATTTCGCCGAGTTTATGGTTGAGACAGCGGGGAAGTCGTTACTCCATTCGTGCAGGTCGGAACTTACCCGACAAGGAATTTCGCTACCTTAGGATGGTTATAGTTACCACCGCCGTTTACTGGGGCTTGAATTCTCAGCTTCGCCTTGCGGCTAACCGGTCCTCTTAACCTTCCAGCACCGGGCAGGAGTCAGTCCGTATACATCGTCTTGCGACTTCGCACGGACCTGTGTTTTTAGTAAACAGTCGCTTCCCCCTGGTCTCTGCGGCCCCTGCACGCTCCGGACAGCTTGTGTCCATCACGATGGGGGCCCCCCTTCTCCCGAAGTTACGGGGGCATTTTGCCGAGTTCCTTAACCATAATTCTCTCGATCGCCTTAGTATTCTCTACCTGATCACCTGTGTCGGTTTGGGGTACGGGCGGCTAAAACCTCGCGTCGATGCTTTTCTAGGCAGCATAGGATCACCGAATCCCCCCTTACGGGAGTCCCATCGGGTCTCAGGCATCATGAACGGCGGATTTGCCTACCGTTCGCCCTACATCCTTAGACCGGGACAACCATCGCCCGGCTCGGCTACCTTCCTGCGTCACACCTGTTAATACGCTTGCCTCCCAGGATCAGGTCCCGCGCTCCACCAAAACCCTTCACCCACAAGGGGTGTCAGGCAGGCTTCGGGCGGTTAGTATCCCCTGTTCAGCATGGGCGGTTTTTCGCCGGTACGGGAATATCAACCCGTTGTCCATCGACTACGCCTGTCGGCCTCGCCTTAGGTCCCGACTTACCCAGGGCAGATTAGCTTGACCCTGGAACCCTTGATCATTCGGCGGACGGGTTTCTCACCCGTCTTTCGCTACTCATGCCTGCATTCTCACTCGTGTAGGCTCCACCGCTGGTTTACACCGCGACTTCACTGCCCACACGACGCTCCCCTACCACTCCAGACGCCTGAACCAACCCACAAGGGGCGGCTTAGCTAATATCTGAAATCCACAACTTCGGCGGTGTACTTGAGCCCCGCTACATTGTCGGCGCGGAATCACTTGACCAGTGAGCTATTACGCACTCTTTTAAGGATGGCTGCTTCTAAGCCAACCTCCTGGTTGTCTTCGCAACTCCACATCCTTTCCCACTTAGCACACGCTTAGGGGCCTTAGTTGGTGGTCTGGGCTGTTTCCCTCTCGACTATGAAGCTTATCCCCCACAGTCTCACTGCTGCGCTCTCACTTACCGGCATTCGGAGTTTGGCTGACGTCAGTAACCTTGTAGGGCCCATTAGCCATCCAGTAGCTCTACCTCCGGTAAGAAACACGCAACGCTGCACCTAAATGCATTTCGGGGAGAACCAGCTATCACGAAGTTTGATTGGCCTTTCACCCCTACCCACAGCTCATCCCCTCCATTTTCAACTGAAGTGGGTTCGGTCCTCCACGACGTCTTACCGTCGCTTCAACCTGGCCATGGGTAGATCACTTCGCTTCGGGTCTAGATCACGCCACTGCAACGCCCTATTCAGACTCGCTTTCGCTACGGCTTCCCCACACGGGTTAACCTCGCGACGTAACACTAACTCGCAGGCTCATTCTTCAAAAGGCACGCCGTCACAACTACAAGGTTGCTCCGACGGATTGTAAGCACACGGTTTCAGGTACTGTTTCACTCCCCTCCCGGGGTACTTTTCACCTTTCCCTCACGGTACTGGTCCGCTATCGGTCATTAGGGAGTATTTAGGCTTATCAGGTGGTCCTGACAGATTCGCACGGGATTTCTCGGGCCCCGTGCTACTTGGGATACTCCCCGGGCGGTACACAACATTTCGGTTACGGGGCTCACACCCTCTCTGGCCGGCCTTTCAAGACCGTTCACCTATGCCTGCACTACACACCCCACTGTCCCGGCAGAGACAGAATGGGAAGTCCCACAACCCCGACCATGCAACGCCCGCCGGCTATCACACATGGAACGGTTTAGCCTGATCCGCGTTCGCTCGCCACTACTGACGGAATCACTATTGTTTTCTCTTCCTGCGGGTACTGAGATGTTTCACTTCCCCGCGTTCCCTCCACGCACCCTATGTGTTCAGATGCGGGTCACCAGGCAGCTCGCGCCCCTGGCGGGGTTTCCCCATTCGGACACCCTGGGATCACAGTCCGGTTATCGACTCCCCCAGGCTTATCGCAGATTCCTACGTCCTTCTTCGGCTCCTAATGCCAAGGCATCCACCGTGTGCTCTTAAAAACTTGACCACAAAAGATCAAAAACGCTAATTTTCGAGAGAACCATGAAAACCACACCGCCACCCCAGCCACACCCCCAAAGGGCACAACCAACGCAACGGCACAGATCCAGGTTCATATTCTTGGAAATTGCTTCTTATAAAAGATGCTCGCGTCCACTATGTAGTTCTCAAACAACAACCCCATACCACACACCCCACACACACGTGTGCGCTCGGTGCAGCCAGGAAACCAGAAACACAAGTCCCGGACACCACAGCCAAAGCCGCGGACCCCGGTCCTGTTGCCTCAGGACCCAACAGTGTGCCAAACACTAAACCGCCCGTACCCCCCGGACACCGTTCCAGGAACCCCGCACTTCCAAAGAAGCACAAAAGGATCCGTACTGGGTGCCGCAGGAAAAACCAGCGGCCGCTATTTGTTGATATTCCACCCGTGAGCACCCGCCGCAGAACTAGCGTCTGCGCAACGGGCGTACTCCTGACAACACCACCACACAGACATAACGCCTGGCGAGGTTGTTGTAGGTGCTCCTTAGAAAGGAGGTGATCCAGCCGCACCTTCCGGTACGGCTACCTTGTTACGACTTAGTCCCAATCGCCAGTCCCACCTTCGACAGCTCCCTCCCACAAGGGGTTAGGCCACCGGCTTCGGGTGTTACCAACTTTCGTGACTTGACGGGCGGTGTGTACAAGGCCCGGGAACGTATTCACCGCAGCGTTGCTGATCTGCGATTACTAGCGACTCCGACTTCATGGGGTCGAGTTGCAGACCCCAATCCGAACTGAGACCGGCTTTTTGGGATTAGCTCCACCTCACAGTATCGCAACCCTTTGTACCGGCCATTGTAGCATGCGTGAAGCCCAAGACATAAGGGGCATGATGATTTGACGTCGTCCCCACCTTCCTCCGAGTTGACCCCGGCAGTCTCCTATGAGTCCCCGCCATAACGCGCTGGCAACATAGAACGAGGGTTGCGCTCGTTGCGGGACTTAACCCAACATCTCACGACACGAGCTGACGACAACCATGCACCACCTGTAAACCGACCGCAAGCGGGGCACCTGTTTCCAGGTATTTCCGGTTCATGTCAAGCCTTGGTAAGGTTCTTCGCGTTGCATCGAATTAATCCGCATGCTCCGCCGCTTGTGCGGGCCCCCGTCAATTCCTTTGAGTTTTAGCCTTGCGGCCGTACTCCCCAGGCGGGGCACTTAATGCGTTAGCTACGGCGCGGAAAACGTGGAATGTCCCCCACACCTAGTGCCCAACGTTTACGGCATGGACTACCAGGGTATCTAATCCTGTTCGCTCCCCATGCTTTCGCTCCTCAGCGTCAGTTAATGCCCAGAGACCTGCCTTCGCCATCGGTGTTCCTCCTGATATCTGCGCATTTCACCGCTACACCAGGAATTCCAGTCTCCCCTACATCACTCTAGTCTGCCCGTACCCACCGCAGATCCGGAGTTGAGCCCCGGACTTTCACGGCAGACGCGACAAACCGCCTACGAGCTCTTTACGCCCAATAATTCCGGATAACGCTTGCGCCCTACGTATTACCGCGGCTGCTGGCACGTAGTTAGCCGGCGCTTCTTCTGCAGGTACCGTCACTTTCGCTTCTTCCCTACTGAAAGAGGTTTACAACCCGAAGGCCGTCATCCCTCACGCGGCGTCGCTGCATCAGGCTTTCGCCCATTGTGCAATATTCCCCACTGCTGCCTCCCGTAGGAGTCTGGGCCGTGTCTCAGTCCCAGTGTGGCCGGTCACCCTCTCAGGCCGGCTACCCGTCGTCGCCTTGGTGAGCCATTACCTCACCAACAAGCTGATAGGCCGCGAGTCCATCCAAAACCACAATAAAGCTTTCCACCCCCCACCATGCGATGAGGAGTCATATCCGGTATTAGACCCAGTTTCCCAGGCTTATCCCAGAGTTAAGGGCAGGTTACTCACGTGTTACTCACCCGTTCGCCACTAATCCCCCCACAAGTGAGGTTCATCGTTCGACTTGCATGTGTTAAGCACGCCGCCAGCGTTCATCCTGAGCCAGGATCAAACTCTCCGTTGAAGTAAAACAGACACAACACGCGCCCCCGGGAAAACGGGATGCACGCGCTGCACAAAATTTGAAACCAGCTGTAAAAACCAGACCACACCACGGGGTGGCGGACCTGGTCAATTCAACCAATTCAATACAATAAATTGGTATCAACAAACTTGGCACACTATTGAGTTCTCAAACAACAGACACACCCGGCACCACCACAACCAAGGCCGTGGATCGCTCCGGAGCAACTTATCAAACTTACCCGAACCCGGAAGCCTTTGCAAATCAGCGTTTCCGCGACTCACAACTCCACGAGGGGATCCCCACCCGAAACACCGGCACGCCACAAAGCGCGCCATATTCAAGGCCATTCAATCAGGGGGTCGGTCGCAATCTCTCCGCAACAGCGGCGGCGACTCGAATTACTTTACACGCCACCAGACCCCCACACAAATCCACCCCCACCACCACCCCCACACCCCCAAAAACCCCGCCACCACACGAAAAACAGACACCCCACAAGGCCCCCGCACCCCAATACACGAAAATCTGGTACCTGTGTACTGGCTCACATCCGCGCGGGCCCTGTAGACCTTCTTACGGGCCTTCGAGCAACCTCTGAACCTGCATGAGGAACTTCCGTCCGCCGTCGGTCAGGTTTGCCGTTTCGCCGAACGTGCGTTCCGGAACTTTCAGCTGCAGGCAGTCCAACATCCAGCGCACGTCCGAATAGAGATCCTGAGCAGCATCCAGGGGCACCGGTTTGCCTCCCTCCACCCGGAACCCCGCCGCATTCAGGGTGTCCGCAATGATCTGTCTCCGCTGTTCCCAGGATGGCGTAGCCCCCTCTAACAGCCAGTGGACCATCATCCGGGTCACGACGGCCGTTGCCTGATCCGCGGGGAAGGCCACCGCTTCGGCGAGGTAGTCCCACAGCGGGCGGCCGCCGTCGCGCATCTTGCGTCCGGCCGGTGACAGGACCAGGCGGCCTTTGCTCTTGCGCAGCAGCTTCCAGGCCTGCACCTGCTGCCGCAGCATCAGAACGGGCAGGGTCTGGCTTTCGCGGTTCGCGGCTCCCGGCCAGCGGTAGGCCCAGTCGAGTTCGCGGACGGCCTGGTTGACCACGGCAGGTTTGAGATAGCCGTCCTGGGTTAATTGCAGTCCGTCTGGGCCCGCCTGGTTCAGCAGCCACTGCACGGGCCGGATGACGGCGTCGATCTCCTCGTCCGTGGGCGGTTCCGGCCAGAGGCGTTTCGCCAATTCATCCAAACGTCGGTTGAGGGCGGCGGCGTCGAACGTATACGGCTCAAAAGTGCTGGCGTCCTGTCCCGTCGCAAATTTGTACCAGCCGGAGAGCTCCTGGTGTTCCTCATGCGAGGGATCGGCGAGGGCTTCAATGAGGCGCGCATAACCGTAGGTCCCGCCGGCGTCCTCCACCGGGCCCCGGTTGGCGCCGCCGATGCAGCGCACGGCACCCATCTGAAGCTCGGCCGGCCCCATCACTTCTACGAGGTGGGTCCACGAATCGCCATAGTCGTACTCGTATTCGAGCGTGCTCGCCCCGGCCTGCTCCGCGTCCAGTAGTTCAAGGAGCACGACGCCGGAAGCGGGCTCGTCGCCCATTTCCTCCGCTGCGTCGTCGGGGCCGATGATGACGCGGGGCTGGCCAAGCCGGTCCACGCACCGGATGCCAAAAAGGTGCCGGTTCTCCCAGCCGAAGGCCGTCTGGAGCACCCGGTGCAGTTCCGGGACGGTGATGGTTTCCGGCACCAGCGGGCGTCGCCAGATCTCGGGTTCGGTGTCCTGGATGCTGACGCGGAGGTCGTAGGCGGGGGCGGGGGTTGGGGACTCCATGCTGGCTATCCTGCCAGAGCCCCGCCGCATGATCGTGGAGTGGCGCGGCTAGCGCATCCACGCCCCGGGCAGATACCAGGCGTCCGGCGCCGAGTACGGTTCGCTCGGCAGGTTACCCGCGCGCCAGGGCTCCGCGGAACGGACCTCGGGGGTGTGGCCGTGGCCGTCCTTGAGGACGGAGCGGAGGGTTCCGGGGACGGCGACGAGTATGGTTCCGGCTAGAACGGCGATCAGGACTTCCATTGTTGGGTCACCTCAGGTGGTGGGCGGGTTTGTGATCCCAGTGTCTTCAGCCGCCGTGTGAGCAGGCGTGTGACGCGAAGGGTTTGCCCGGGGCTGTTCTCCTGACGCACCCACGCTGCTACCTTTTCTGGATGGAACAATCACTGATGAGGCCACGGAACCGCAAGATCATCGCGGGAGTCTGCGCGGCCATTGCCGGCCGCTTCGGCATCTCTGTGACGCTGGTCCGCCTCGGCTTCGTGTTCTTCGGCCTCTTCGGCGTCGGTGAGCTCGTCTACATCGCGTTGTGGATCCTCATCCCGAAGGCTAAGTAGCGGTCAGACCGGCAGCGGCTCTCAGACGGGCGCCGGCGTCGAAATCCCCCTTGAAACCTGCCGGGCCGGGCGTATCGTTTTTTCATGGGACCGATTGACGCGCCCCGCCAGGTGGACACCCTCGTGATCGGGGCCGGCCAGGCGGGCCTGGCCATAAGCTACTGGCTGAACCAGTCCGGCGTCGAGCACCAGGTGCTGGAACGCCGCCCGACCCTCGGCGGCGCCTGGCACGACCGGTGGGACGGGTTCTGCCTGAACACCCCGAACTTCTCGCTGCAGTTGCCGGGCATGCCCTACGCCGGCCCGGAACCGGATGCCTTTATGCCGCGCAATGACCTCATCGACTACTTCCGGCACTACGGCGAGTCCATCGGCGCGCCCGTCCTCACCGGTACGGAGGTCACGCGCATCGCGCCCGCGCAGGACGGCGG
Source organism: Pseudarthrobacter sp. ATCC 49987 (assembly GCF_009928425.1). NCBI lineage: Bacteria > Bacillati > Actinomycetota > Actinomycetes > Micrococcales > Micrococcaceae > Pseudarthrobacter > Pseudarthrobacter sp. ATCC 49987. Next base: position 2,782,898 of record NZ_JAABNS010000001.1, read on the forward strand.
CTTCGGCGTGGAGACAACCCGCGGCAGCTGGTCCGCGCGCAGCGTGGTGCTGGCCACCGGGGCGTTCCAGAAACCGAGAATCCCCGCTCTGTCCTCACAGCTCCCGGGGCACGTCCTGCAGCTGCACACCCATGACTACCGCAACGCGGGCCAGTTGCCGGATGGCGCCGTCTTGGTCGTGGGGACCGGCCAGTCCGGCGGGCAGATCGCCGAGGAGCTGCTGGCCGCCGGCCGCGAGGTCCATCTGGCCGTGTCGGCCTGCCCGGAGGCGCCGCGCCGGTACCGCGGCAGGGACGCCATCTACTGGATGATGCAGCTCGGCTTTCACGGCCCGGAGTACGGGCTCAACGGCCTCACTGTCGCTCAGCTGCCCTCCCCCGCGGCGCGGTTCATGTGCAACCCGCTGCTGTCCGGCGCGGACGGCGGCCACGACATTCACCTGCGGGACCTCGGCCGCCGCGGCATCCGCCTGCACGGCCACCTGGAAGCAGCCGACGACGGCGGCCTCGTCTTCACCGACGACCTCCCGGAGCGACTGGCCCTGGTGGAGGCCGGGTTCGGCCAGCGCCTGCAGCCGATGTTCGATGCCTACATTGCCGCGGCGGGGATCAAAGCCCCGGCGGCGGACCCGCCGCGGGCGGACAATTGGCTGCCGTCAACACCGCCGCGGCTGGATCTCGCCGCCGGGAACATCACGTCCGTCATCTGGGCCACCGGCTACCGGCTGGACTTCAGCGTCCTGGACATCCCGGTCCTTGACGAGTGGAACTACCCCCGCCACCGGCGCGGGGTCACGGACTACCCGGGCCTCTACGCGGTGGGGCTGCCGTGGCTCAACGGGCACTGGTCGGCGATCGTCGGGGGCGTGGGCCGCGACGCCGAGTATCTTGCCGGGCACATTGCGGGGCGGTGAGCCACCGGCCCACCGCCCCGCAATCGTTCGTAGCTACTGGACCCGCGCCCCCGGCCGGTACCAGGTCAGGGCCGAGATGTAGGGTTCGCTGGGCAGGTTGCCGGCGTACCAGGACTCGGTGGACCGCACCTCGGGGGTGTGTCCGTGGCCGTCCTTGAGCATCGCGCGGACCGTGGCGGTGCCGGCGGCAATCACGAGTCCGAACAGCAGGACTACAAACAGTTCCATTTTTAGTTCCTCGGGTGGAGTTCGGATTTGATGAGTCCAGTTTCTGCAGCCGCCGTGTGAGCAACCGTGTGAATCCGCCGGGCTGAATACCCCGGCTGAATACCCCGGGACTGATTTCCCCAGCACGCTGGGGGCCCCGCGGCGTAAAATTACTCCTATGGCCGAGACATGGATTCGGCTCCTCGGTCCGCCAACGATCGAGTCCTCCGGCACCACTCCCCCACAGCCCAAGGGCCGCAAAGCCTGGGCCGTGCTGGCTTACCTCGCCCTGCAGCCGGAGGGCATCAGCCGGTCCCGGACCGCCACGCTCCTGTTCCCGGATGCCGCGGATCCGCTGGGTGCCTTGCGCTGGAACCTCTCCGAGCTGCGCCGGACCCTGTCCGGCGTCGCCATCAGCGGCGACCCGCTGCGGCTGGCCTTCGTGCAGCCCTGGCGCTGCGATGCCCTGGAGCTGGTCGGCACGGCCAACGGCCCCGGCCTGGACCCGCGGCGGTTCAACGGCCAGCTGCTGGAGGGCCTCACCCTTGCGGACAGCCCTGTCTTTGACTCCTGGCTGGCGGACCAGCGGTACCGGCTCGAGAACTGCGTCCAGTCACTCCTGTACGAAGGGGCGCTGGCCGCCTTGGCCTCGGGCACCCCGGCGGACGCCGTCGAGCTCGCCACGCTGGCGCTGCGCCGGGACCCCTTCCACGCGGACTGCACCGCCGTCCTGGTGAAGGCGCTGGTTGCCCTCGGTGAGCACCGGCGGGCTCGGGATGAGGTCACCAAATGCGCGGACCTCTACCACCGGGAGCTGGGCCTGCCGCTGCCGGCGGAAGTACGTCGTGCGCTGTCCGACTCTGTGCCGGTCGCCGACCCCGAGCTCCACGCCACCGTGGCCACCGTCCGGTCGTATCTCGACGCCGGCAGCGCCTCCCTGTCGGCGGGCGCCGTGGACCGGGGCCTCGACCAGTTGCGGCTCGCCGTCGTCCTGGCCCAGCGCACCGTTGACCGCCACCTTGTGGCCGAGTCGCTGGTGACGCTCGCCGGGGCGCTGATCCACCAGGCCGGCGGCCGCGGCGCCGAGGTGGCCGATTTCCTGCACCGTGCGTTGTCGGCGGAAGCGCCCGACGGCGTCTCCCGGACTGCCGCCGCCGCGTTCCGCGAGCTGGGCTACTTGTCCGTGCAGCGCGGTGTTCCAGACCGCGCGGCCGGCTGGCTGGAGAGGGCGATGCAGGCGGCGCGGGGAATCCCCGACGAGCAGGCCCGGATTCTGGCGATCCAGGGCATGCTGGCGTCGGACACCGCGCACTACGGCGACGCGGTGACGGCGTTCACTGAATCCGGACGGCTCGCCAAGGCGGCCCGGAACCGCCGGCAGCAGGCCTTCAGCGAGGCATTGCTGGGACGCGTGCATTTGCTCCGCGGGGACCTGGAGCTGGCGGCCGCCTGCCTGGACCGGGCGCTGGACTGGATTGCGGAGGAACACTGGACAGCGTTCGAGCCGTTTGTCGCCGGGGTCCGCGGTGAGACCTACCTGGCTGCCGGCCGGCTGGAGGAAGCCGCGGCCCTGATTGACCGGTCCTGGGTGATGGCCGATCTCGCCGGCGACCACTGCTACATGGCCCTGGCGGCAGGTGCCCAAGCGCGGCTGTTCCTGGCGCACGGCGACCTCGCTGCCGCCGAGCACTGGATCGGCCGGGGCCTGGAACCGACTCCGTGGTACCTCTGGTACACGGCCCGGCTGCTGGACACCGCGGCGGAAGTCGCCATCGCCACGGGTTCGCCGCGGGCCGGACAGTTCGCGGACCGGCTGGCCGCGCTGGCCAGCCGGAGCGGGATGCGGGAGTTCGTCGTCCGGGCGCAGTCGCACCGGGCGGTGCTCGGCGACGAGGCCGCCGCCCAGTCCGTGCCTTGGCTGGCGAAGGAGATCGACAACCCTGCGCTGGCCGCGTTCCTGGCCCGGCGGCACGGCGTTTGAGTGGGGAGGGCGAGCGGGTCCGGAGGTGATTGCGGAAGCCCTGTCCCGCCGTCGTCCGCGGGACTACCATGCTCCTGTACCGATGGGATTACCACCGTGCTCACTACTGCGTGGAAGGAAATCTGTCATGGAATGCATTACGTGGTTCGCGCCGATTTTGCCCGGGAAACTGGAGGAGTGGAAGGCGCTCGATGCGGAGATGAGCGGCTCGCGTCGGGAGGAACATGCACGCTCGAGGAAGCGCATGGGCGTCACCCGGGAGGTCGCCAGCCTCGTGCAGACCCCGCAGGGGGATTTTGTCTGCCTGTTCCATGAGGCCGAGGATCTGGCCAAGGCCTTCCAGACCCTCGCGGCCTCGGACGATCCCTACGATGTCTGGTTCCGGGAGCATCTGGTGAGCCTGCACGGGCTGACGGCCGAGATGCTGCAGGGTCCTCCCCCGGCGACGCTGCACTTCGACTACCACGACGCCGGCTGAGCGGCTTAGGATGCGCAAACCGGTCCACGACGCGCAAATTTCCTGACGCGTCCCGAATTCCGGTAGCGACAGGAATTCCGCGCATCGTGGGCCGGAATTCGGGGTTATAGGACAAAACGTGTGTATGGATTGTGCCTGTTTCCCAGTGACGGCGGGGGAAATCCGGGGTAGCTAAGCTTTGAAAGCTTAGGGTGGCTGGGGTGCTTGTATATCTCTGGAATGTTTGATTTGTGGTCGTGCGCTGGTTCGGAACGGAAAAACGGCGGCTGGCAAGCAGCGGTACCGGTGTCTGGAATGCGGGGCGAGCCGCTCGGGTGAACGCCCGGATGTGAGCCGGCGCGCGGAGCTGGACGCCTTTCTGGGCTGGTTGTTGGGCGCCGGCAGCCAGGCAGGGGCTGTCTCGTTCGGCACGGCCCGGTCGTTCCGGCGCCGCACGGCATGGTGCTGGAATATTTCCCCGGCGATACCGGCCACTGGCGAGGTCCATGATCAGGTCCAGATCGACGGGATCTACGTCGGGTCGTGGTGCTGTCTGATCGCGATCGCCGGAGAGCACGTGATCGGCTGGCAGTGGTGCGACACCGAGAAAAAGGCTGCCTGGGCTGCCCTGCTTCAACGGTTCCCCGCGCCGCGCGTGGTGATCACCGACGGTGGTTCCGGGATCGCGGCCGCATTGTCTGACTGCTGGTCCGATAGCGCCGTGCAGCGCTGCCTCGTCCACGTCCAACGCAACGTGCGCACCCACTTGACCAGCCGGCCCAGGACCGAGGCAGGAAAAGCCCTCCTGCGCCTTGGCCGGGCACTGACACGGATCCGCACCTCGGCGCAGGCCGCGGCGTGGCTGGGCCACCTCAACGACTGGTACCAGGACTACGGGGACCTGGTCCGGGCCCGGACCTACCGCGGCACCACCACCCCGGCGCCGGCCTGGGTGCGGGCGAATCAGACCTGGTGGTTCACCCACGACAGGCTCCGCAAGGCCTACCGCCTCCTGGAACGAATCAGCCAGGCAGGGACGCTGTTCACCTACCTCCGCCACGAGTTCATCGGACTCGACATCGCCGCGACGACCAACCGGATCGAAGGCGGCACGAACGCCCAGCTTCGCCTGATCCTGCGGGCCCACCGCGGGATGAGCGAGGAGCACCAGAAACGGGCCATCGAGTGGTATCTGTACCTGCATAGCGAAACCCCGGTCCCGCCCGCCCGGCTCATCCGCCCGGAGCACCAAACGCCCATACGCCTACCGGCTCAGACCGCCCCCGACCAACCCCACGGACCCGAGGAATACGGCAAAGCAGCCACCGCAGAAGAAGGCCTCTGGGCCCGCAAAGGATGGGCAGGACGACCCTGACACGCCCGGAATTTACACACGTTTTGTCCTATAACCCGGAATTCGTCGCGCGACGTGGGTCGACGCAGCACACCCGGGTTAAACAAAAGCAGGGCCCGTCAAAGACGGACCCTGCTCGAAACCTGTAAGGTTCCGGACTCAGAAGAGTTAGCTGGAAGCTAAGTCTTAGAGAGCCTGGATGTTTACGGCCTGGGGACCCTTGGGGCCCTGCTCGGTTTCGAAGGAGACCTTCTGGTTCTCTTCGAGGGAGCGGAAGCCGGAAGAGGCGATCGCGGAGTAGTGTGCGAAGACGTCCTGTGAGGAGTCATCGGGGGAAATGAAGCCGAAGCCCTTTTCAGCGTTAAACCATTTGACGGTACCAGTAGCCATTATTTTTTGTCCTTCGTGAAGGTGGAGGAAAAGTCCCGACTTTCGGGTCCTCCTGTGTGGGGTGCTCAAAACCGCTGCTTCAGAAGAACAAGGTCTTGCAACCTTGCGTACTGCCTGAACTACGAACTGCATAAACACAACAACAGGATCAACTCTACAGGAGATTCTCGGGCCGGGTTACCACACGTGTTTTGGGGGTGCCCCGGCCGCATCAATGGGCCCCTCCGCCGGGACGCCTCCGGATCTAGAATGGCGGCATGACACCGCAGGAGTTGGCCAACCTGGCGCACCTGCGCCGGGCCCGGGACCTGATCGACCGCGACTACGCGCGGCCGCTCGACGTCCCCACGATGGCCGCCGGTGCCCTGATGTCCCCGGCGCACTTCTCCCGCCAGTTCAAGGCCGCCTATGGCGAGACGCCCTACAACTACCTCATGACCCGGCGGATCGAACGCGCCATGGCTCTGCTGCGCGCCGGCGCCAGCGTGACGGATGCGTGCATGGAGGTCGGCTGCACCTCGCTGGGATCGTTCAGCTCGCGGTTCACCGAGATCGTCGGCATGACCCCCAGCGCCTACCGGGCCCGGGAGCACCACGCGGTGCAGGCCATGCCGCCGTGCATCGCCCGGCTGCGCACACGGCCCGCCCGCAAGCCGAGCAGGATTGAAGAAGCGCCCCCGCAAGCGCTGCAATAGCGTGGAAGACATGAACATTTCACTGCAGTACTCACAAATCACCGTCAACGACCTCGACGAGTCGCTCGCCTTCTACCGGGACGTGCTCGGCCTGGAAGTGCGCAACGACGTCGGCTCGGACGGGCAGCGCTGGGTCACCCTCGGCAGCGCGGCCCAGCCCGATCTGGAGCTGGTGCTCTCCGTCCCGCACGCCGGCCGCTCCCGGGACGACGGCGACGCCCTCCAGCAGCTGCTCGTCAAGGGCGCCCTCCCTATCCTCGTATTCCGCACGGACGATCTCGACGCCACGTTCGAGGCGGTCCGGGCCTCCGGTGCGGAGGTCCTCCAGGAACCCATCGTCCAGCCCTGGGGCCCACGCGACTGCGCCTTCCGCGACCCGTCCGGCAACATGGTCCGGTTTAACCAGGCCTAAGGCACGAAGACGCGAACGACGCCGGGGCGGGGCAATACGATGGACAAATGCATGCACACTCAAGCCCGGATGGCACCATCCAAGCCCCTGACAACATCAGTATTTCGTTTGACGGGGACGTCGTGGGCCAGGAGGCCATGTCGGCCAGGGCCGCTGCCGACTTTTTGGGCCGTCCGGGCGGCAGCAGCACCATTCGGGCCGTCCCGCTCCTGCATGTCTCTGGGGAACCGGGACAGCGCCTCGTGATGGTGGGTCACTCACGGGTGATCGTCCAGGACGTCGACCACGTGGCCGTGGAGTGCTTCCTGAGCAACATCTGGACTGAAGGCGCGGACGAGGGCGAGTTCACCCTGGTGGACAAAGGCGACGCGGCCGGCAACGCCCGTGTCACGGAGGCAGTCTTAAGGTTCAAGGACGCCCTACCTGCGTGGCCGGAGGCGTCCGAAGCCGGGGATCCGCAGATGCATGCGGCCCGGCATGCCAAGGCTCTGGCGGAAATGTCGCGAAACTCAGTGGCCCAGGTCCGGGAAATCCGCTATGGACTCGAACACCGGTTGGCGGTGTTCAGCGGCAAAGGACATCAAACGTCCAGCAATACACCCATCGTCGCTTCGCTGCTCGAATTGAATATCATCTGCGGCCGCGCGGCTGACCAGGCGAGGGAAGCAGTTCGGGAAGGCCTCTGGCTGCACCTTTCGGACTCCGTGGCCTATCACTCATACCGCAGGCTGCAGGACCCGTCGATCATCAATGAAGCCGCCGTGGCGACGCCCGGCACACGCACATGGATGAGGCTCCATGACGCCGCCATCCGCCAGTGCCTGGAAATGCGCAAGCAACTGGATGCTGAATCGGCCACCACGCGGGCCCTCATGGCCGCGGCAGCCAGCATTTCGAACTCCAGGGAAGCCGACGCGCAGTCTTCCTTCAACACCCTTGCGGCAGTGGCCTCTCTGGGCCTCGGCATACCGGCGCTGGTCTTGGCCCTCTATGGCGCTGACCGGCTCCTGCCTCTGAACACAGAGTCCAAGCAGCTCGCGTTCATTCCGGTTGCGGCCGGCTTGTTCTTCGCTGCGCTTATCGCGATCTGGCGGGCCCCGAAGGGGAAGTCCAGCCGTGTCTGGATCTTCGCGGCCATCGGTATCATCCTTATTCTGCTCAGTCTTCTGATCACGGCAGGACTCCTCGCACCTTCCAATTAGCGCCGCCCAACGTTACCGGGAGCGGGACCCGGCATATTCCCGTGCTACTGGAGGCGACGGCGCTTCTGCCGGTTGTGGGATAGCCGGACTGTCCGCGGGAGCGTCGCGGCGGATCCGGCGGCCCACGGCACGCCCCACGGCCATCGAGAGCCGGTGGGCGGGCTGTTCCACGTAGCGGAAGAACAGCTCCGCGATCGCGAACGAGGCGGCCACGGAAACGGCGAGCGCCATCGGAAGCGAGACGGATCGCAGCAGGGTGACGCCGGCCAGGATGATCGGAAGGTGCACCAGGTAGAGGCTGAAGGACACGCGGCCCAGCCATTGCGCGGCGGCGGTGTCGCCGAGCCGCTTGGCCGAGCCGCACGAGATGAACAGCAGGACGATCAGCGTCGCGCCCACCGTGACAACGGCCTCGACGCCGGGTATCGGCTGCTCGCGGCTGATCCATTCAGCGTTGGCCAGGAAGAGTCCCGCGGCGGCCACGAGGAACCAGGCGACGCGCGGCCACTTCCGGGTCAGCTCGCGGATCCGCTCACGCTCGACGCCGAGGACGGCCCCGATGAGGAAAATCGGGAGGTAGGACAGCCAGTCGAGGTGCTGCAGGGCTCCCACCAGGGCCAGGAGCAGTGCCAGGCCGATCTTCACGTGCCAGAAGCGCCGCCAGCGGAGTGCGAGGAAGACGTAGGCCGGGAGCAGGAGGGAGAACAGGACTTCCCATTTGAGCGACCACAGCGGGGTGTTGATGGTGCTGGCGTTCAGCAGGAGCAGGCCGTCCTTGAGGACCTGGCCCACGCTGGGGTGGATCACGTACATGTCCGCCCACGGGCTCTGCAGCGGCGACGCCGTCCGGGGAATCAGCAGGATCAACGCAACGGCCACCGCCAGCGACGCCCAGGCCGGTATATAGAGGCGGAAAAAGCGCTTGGCGTAGTACTGCGCCCAGCTCCTGGCCGGGCCCGGCCGGGTGAACGGCAGGACCAGGACGAAGCCGGAGAGCACAAAAAAGACGTGGACAGCCGGCGTGCCGTTCCAGAGGACGTGCAGCGGAGAGAACACAGCCCAGGTCTCTGCCGTATTGAGCGCCGCGGACCGGTTGCCCTTTACGACGTTCCCGATTCCCGGGAGCGTGGACACTACGTGGCAGGCAACAACCACCAGGGCGGCAATCCCCCTGAGGCCATCAAGCTGCGTGACTCGTGTTTGACCAGACTTAGACAGCATCCGTCCCATGTTACCAGTTCGTTACATTTGACGGCGGCCGGGGAGTCGCCAAGACTGAGGTCCCTGCCGGCCAACAGGTCAGTTTTGGCTTGCCCTTCCCCTGATGTACGCAGCCGCCCTGCCCGGCGGATTGCGGAGCCCAGATGCCATTCATCTCGCCGCCGCCATCCGGCTGCAGTCCGACGTCCTGGTAGCCTACGACGCCGACCTGCTGGCTTCCGCGGTGGACGCCGGCCTTAACGTCGCGTCCCCCGGAAGCGCGGGCTGATCGTGGCCTGAGCCAATCCCGGTCGGGTTGCGTCCGGGGCCCCAGTTCAGCTCCGGCGCAGTGGCCAGGGTTTCCATCCGCGGGCCACCTCCCGCAGCCGGACCTCCGCGTCGTGCAGTCGCCCGGCACTGGCCGGGGGCGGTTCGCCCTGGCCGCTCTCCGAGCCGGAACCGTCGAACGCTGCCAAGGCATACTCGCTCCACCGCTTGCGGCCCACCGGGTAGCGTTCGCTGTATCCGCCGGCCGCGACCGAGAGCACCAACAGCTCCAGCCGATCCGCTGTTGTCTCCACCGTTTCGTCGCAGGAATCGCAGCCGCACACCGGAAACGCGAAGTCATGCAGCACTCCGGCGTGCACCATCACGCCCGGGTAGACGGTCAGCACAATCGTCAGGGCCGCCGCCCCGGAATCCCGCGGGATGATTTTGACGGCCTGCAGGACGCCCGGCCCCTGCATCAGCAGCTCCCCGCCATGGGCCGGATCATCCTGGACATCGACGTCGTACACCGCCGTCAGGTGCTCGATCAGCGCACGGGCGACGACGTGGAGCCCGGCGAAGCGCTCGGGGTGGCTGTCCACGCTGTAGGAATCCGGGTCGGGCCCGTCCGCGCCCCAGTGCCGGCCGTAGGGAATGGGCTCCCCGTCGCGGGAGTAATAGGTGGTCGTCGGCAGGTCCGGCCGGACGTAGCGGGGCCGTCCTGCCGCCGGGCGTACCGGAACGGGCGGACGGGCCGGGGGCTCATCCGGCTCGTCCTGCGCCCAGTCCGAGAGCACGTCAATCAGCCCGCGGACCGCGTCGTCGTCCGCGCTGCGAAGAGCTTCGAGCAGGCGGTCCACCTCGAACGCTTTGTCCCGGTTTCCCACCGTAGATGGGGCCCCTTCATAGGCGGCCCACTGCGCGTCGGGCCGCAGCCGGGCGATGGTGTTCCCGGCGAAGACCGCCGCAGCCGCGCTGAGGGTGCTGTCGTCGGCGAGCTGGGAGCCTGCCGTGCGCAGGAACCGGATGAGCCGTTCAGGGTCTGCAGCCAGTTCGCCCGCCCGTGCGCCCTGCGCCGCGCAGAAGTCAACGAACGGGGCATAGCCCTCCAGGTGCCGGACCACCGCGGGACCGGACCCTTCCCGATACAACGCGGTGCCGCGCGGCATCGGTTCCGGCATTCCGGTGGCCTGCCCTTCAAACAAGTCCTCTGCTGTCCCCATACCGCGATCCTAATCCGCCGCCGGAACCGCCACGCACTAAAATAAGGCTTTCGAAAGGCTGCGGGGCGAACCCCGTCCGATTAGGTAGGCCCGGCCCGCAGCCGGCGCCGGAGATTGTATCTCAGCTCCCCAGACCCAGAAAAATGGCCAGCGACTGCTCAACTGCAACCATCGTCTTGGCATCCACTCGTCCCATTCGCTGCCCGAGGCTGGCGCGACGCACCGTTGTCAGCTTGTCCACCATGATCTGGCTAACGCGTTCCAACCCGGTCAGCTGTCCTGGCTCCACGGTCAACCTCAGCAGCGGCGCGTCCGTCAATTGGGACGTCAGCGGCAGAAGGGTGATCGACTCAGACGCTGCAAACAGATCATCTTGAATGATGAGCGCCGGCCTGGGTTTTTGCGCATATGTGCCACCCGAGACCGTCCAAAGCTCGCCCCGATTCACTCGGGCCAGTCTTCCGAAATCTGTTCGATGAAGTCCTGGTCGTCACCCGCGCGGTCCGCGGCGGCAACCGCAAGCGCCTGGCGCCGCGCCTCGCGCTTGAACTCTTCCGTGCGGGCGTCTGGCACCCACATCTGAATCTGCCGGAAGCCACGCTCGCGCATAGCAGCCCGGTGCCGTGCGACGCGATCCCTAACGCTCATAGCCCAATGTTACATGTAACTTCTGACTGCCAGCCGGTCAGCCGGGCCAAACGGACGAGCGTTGGCGGGCGGCTCTCCTGCTCGCGGCAGCCTGAGGAGCCAGCTACCTGAGGCTTCACCTTCGCCGCGCCTACTCCCCGCGGGCGATTGCCAGGTGGCTGGCTGCAGCGATTTCGAGGTGCGTCAGGTCCGAGGCCACGGTCACAAAGGTGAAGCCCTCCTCGATGCGCTGCCGGGCAATTTCTCCGCTGGCCGTATGAATGGCCGCGATGACGCCCGCGGACTGGGCTGCCTCACGGATGGTGACCAGCGCGGCATTGAATTCCTCGGCCACGTCCGGATCGTTGGGAAATCTTCCGCCCACAGCCAGGCACAGGTCGGACGGACCGATGTAGACGCCGTCGATTCCCGGGACCGCGCAGATTTCCTTGACGTTCTGCAGTCCTTCGGGCGTCTCGATCATGGCCAGGCACAGCACGGTGGCGTCGGCGTCGGCGGGTTTGGGGCCGATGCGCAGGGCAGACCTCATCGGCCCGTAGGAGCGCATGCCATGTGGCGGGTACCGGACTGCCCGGACGGCGTCGGCCGCTTCGGCCGCATTGTTCACCAGGGGGACGATCACCCCGGCCGCGCCGGCGTCGAGTGCCTGTCCGATAAGGGCCGCGTTGTTGGCCGGAACCCGGACGATGCCGGCGGCGCCCGCGGCATCTATGGCCATGAGTCCGTTCAGCCACCCGGAGTACCCCATCAACCCGTGTTGTGCATCGAGCGCGACGTAGTCGTACCCGACGCGGGCAACCCGTTCTGTGGAAACGGGCGAATCCAAAACGATCCAATAGCCGACGACGGCCTCGTGGGCGCGGGCTTTGGCAGCAAATGATGCGGCGGTCATGGCAGTTACCTCTTCAGTTTGGCGTTGTGTGAGCCGGGGCGGTTATCGGTTGTAGTTGGGCATCGGTCCGCGGATTTCCGCGGCAACGTCGTCGCAGGCGCGGACGATGTCCGCCGGCAGCGGGCCCTTGGCCGCGGCGTCGATGTTGGCCTGGAGCTGTTCGATTTTGGAGCCGCCCAGCAGGATGGAACCGACCCCCGGTTTGCTCAAGAGCCACCGGAAGGACAGCTCCGGCAGCGGCAGTCCCGCGCCGTCCGCAATGTCGCCCAGCTGGCGTATCGCCTCGAAGAGCCGGGGATCCCAGTACCGCTTCTTGTACATTTCGGCCAGCCGGGAACTGCCGAACCGGCCCTCCGTGGGCGACTCCGTGAACGCGTGTTTGCCCGTGAGAAGGCCGCCGCCGAGCGGGTTGTAGACCATGGTCAGCAGGCCCGTGTGCTGGGCGAACTCAAGGTATTCGTCCTCGATCCGGGTCGCCAGCAGGTTGTACAGCTGCTGCGCCACCACCGGCCGGGGGGTTCCGGAGGCGTCGGCGGCCGCGTTCAGCTCGCTGATCTGCCAGGCCGCAAAGTTGGACACGCCCCAGGCGCCGATCTTGCCTTCGGCGATCAGCTGCCCGACGATGGCGAGCGTCTCTTCCAGCGGGGCCTTCCGGTCCGGCTGGTGGAGGTAGAAAAGGTCCAGCCGGTCCGCCGCCAGCCGCCGGAGGCTGCCCTCGACGGAGCGCCGGAGCCCTTCGGCCGACAGCGGGGAGTGGTCTCCCGCATCCGGGTGCGGCATTCCCGCTTTGGAGGCCAGGATGACGGCATCGCGCTTTCCCGGCAGGAGCTTGGCCAGCATTTCCTCGGTGGCGCTGCCCGCGTACCCGTTGGCGGTGTCAACCACCGTGATCCCGGCGTCGAGCGCGGCAGACAGCATGCCGGCGGCAACCTCCTCCGACACTGTGTCGCCAAAGGTCATGGTGCCCAGGGCCAGCTGCGAAATGGGAAGCTCGAGGCCTGCCACGTTGGTTCCCTGCATCAGCTTGCATCCTCCATCAGTACGGGGTCACCCTGCGGGGCTACCTTGTTCAGTCTTGAGACCAGCTGGCGCGGTTTGCGGCCGGTCATGGTCAGCGGATCCAGGGCGGCCGCCCGCAGCGCCCGCGTGTAAGGGTCCCTGGGTCTGCTGAGGACCTGTTCAGTGTTCCCCTGCTCCACGATCTTTCCCTTGGACATCACCACGACGTGGCTGCTGCTTTCGCGCACCACACCGAGGTTGTGGCTGATCATCAGGTACGTGAGTCCGCTGTCCCGCTGGATGTCCGCGAGGAGTTCCAGAACCTGCGCCTGGACCGACACGTCCAGGGCGCTGGTTGCCTCATCACAGACCAGCAGTTCAGGCTGGGACGCGAGTGCCCGGGCAATGCCGATCCGCTGGCGCTGCCCGCCGGAAAATTCCGCCGGCCGGCGGCCCAGGGCCGAAACGGGAAGGCCCACCTGGTCCATCAGTTTGGCGGCTGCGGCCCGGCGTTCCTTGCCGGACCGGATGCCCCGCAGCGTCAGGGGTTCGGCCACGATGTCCTCGGCCGTGAGGTGCGGGTCCAGTGAACCGTAGGGATCCTGGAACACCATCTGAACCTTTGACCGGAGGGGACGCAGCTGCCGGGCGGGCATCCGGGCGATGTCCTGGCCGTTGAGCAGGATCTCCCCGGATGTTGGGGTGAGCAGCCGGACGATCGCCTTGGCGATGGTGGACTTGCCGCAGCCCGACTCCCCCACAATGGCCACCGTGCTGCCGCGCGGGACGTCGAAGCTGACATCGTCCACGGCCCGGAAGCTGGTCCGGTGCACGGCGTAGTCCACCGTGAGGTTGCGAATGGACAGCACCAGGTCCTGCCCGATGGGCGTGCTGCCGGGCGTGCTCGCGGCAGTGTTCGTTGCAGGGCTCACGGGTGTGCTCCGTTCAGGGCTGCATGGCTGCCGGACTCCAGCGGATCCGGCTGGGATTCGCCGTCCCAGGCGCCCAGCCGGGGTACCGCGGCAAGGAGTTTCTTCGTGTAGTCCGTCTGCGGATACTCCACGATCTGTTCCACCTCGCCGCTTTCCACAAACTGTCCGTTCTTCATCACGTGGATCCGGTCCGAGACCAGCCGGGCCACGCCCAGATCGTGCGTGATCATCAGGATGGCCACGTGGGTGCGCTCCTGGAGTTCCATCAGGAGGTCCAGGATGCCGGCCTGCACGGTGACGTCCAGCGCGCTGGTCGGTTCGTCGGCCACCAGCAGTACCGGGTCCACGGCGAGCGCCATGGCGATCAGCACACGCTGCAGCATGCCGCCGGAGAGCTGGTGCGGGTACTTCTTCAGCTGCGCTTCCGGCGCGGGGATCCGGACCTGTTCCAGGAGCTCCACGGACCGCCGGGTCGCCTCGGCCTTGGACGCGGGACCTTTCCGGAGGACCGCCTCGCCCAACTGCCGCCCGATGGTGTGCACCGGGGACAGCGCGGTCATGGCGTCCTGCGGGATAAGGGCAACCGAGCGGCCCCGGAGCTTGGCAAATTTCCGTGGCTCGGTCACCACGTCCACGCCGTCCAGCACTGCGTGGCCGGAGATGACGGCGAGGTCGTCCGGCAGGAGCCTGAGGAGGCCCATCGCCGTCGTACTTTTGCCGGAACCGGACTCACCGATCACGGTGACGGTCTCTCCGGCGTCGATGGAGAAGGAGATGCCGTCCACGGCGCGGATCACACCGGCAGTGGTCATCAGTTCGACGGAAAGGTCCTTGACTTCCAGGACGCTCATGACGTTGCTTCCTTCCGGCGTCGTACGCGGTCCCGCAGGCCGTCGGCCAGCAGGTTGACCCCCACCACCAGGGTGGCGATCACCGCTCCGGGGAAGGTGACGATCCACCAGGCGGTGGTGAGGAAATCCTGGCCGTCGGAGATGATCCGGCCCCAGGTGGCGAAGGGCCGCTGCGGGCCTGCTCCGAGGAAGCTCAAGGCGCTTTCCATCAGGACGGCCGTGGCCAGGAGCAGCAGGACCACCACAATGACCTGGTTGATGACGTTGGGGATGACGTGCTTCACCAGGGTGGTGATCTGGTGCAGACCCAGGACCTTGGCGGCCTGGACGTAGGGCTTTTCGCGTTCCACCAGCACCAGGGAGCGGGTGAGGCGGGCGGGCTCGGGCCACTGGGCGATGGCGATCACAAAGGTGATCACCGGAATGGAGGGGCCGAAGAGCGCCACCACCAGCAGGAGCATCATGAGCAAGGGCAGGGACAGCTGTGCCTCGATCAGGCGGGACACCACGGCGTCCACCCAGCCGCCGAAAAAGCCGGCGAGCGCACCGAGGACCACGCCCACCAGGCCGGAAATCACCACGGCCAGCACGCCGATGGTCAAGGAGACCTGGCCGCCGTGCAGGACCCGGGAGAGGATGTCCCGTCCCAGCTGGTCGGTGCCGAACAGGTGGCCCGGGCTGAACGGGGGCAGGAAGCGGGACGCGATGGCCTGGGCATCGGCATCCGGCAGCGGAAGGACCTGGGCCAGGACAATCGGCAGCACCACCAGCGCGGTGAGGACGGCGCCCAGCAGCATCTTGACGTTGGCCGAGCGCTCCCGCCGTGCGGCCGAGGAGCGCCGGAGCAGGCGCTTCGTCACCGCCGTCCGCGGTTCTATGGTCTCGGCGACGATCGGGATTTCCTTGACAGTACTCATGCGACGGACACCTTTCCGAGCCGGACCCGCGGGTCCAGCAGCGGGTAACACAAATCGATGAGGAGCTGGACTCCGACGGCGAGCACGGACGTCACCAGCACCGTTGCCTGGATGAGGGGATAGTCGCGGGTTTCGAGGGCCCGGACCACCAGCGACCCGAGGCCGGGCCAGTTGAACACCACTTCCACCACCACCACACCGTTGAGCATGCCGGCGAACCGGGTCCCCAGGGTGGTGAGGATGGGGATGGAGGAGTTGCGCATGGCGTAGGCCCAGGTGAGCTTCTGCTCGCCGGTGCCGCGGGCCCTGGCCACCGTAAGGTACGGGGCCGTCATGTTGGCGCCCACCTCGCGGCGGACCATCCGGGACACCAGCGCGATCTGCATGATGGCCACCGTCGTGACGGGCAGGACCACCCCGGACCAGCTGGTGAAGCCGGAGGACGGGAAGATCGGGATCACCACCGCGAACAGGGTCAGCAGCATGATGCCGATCCAGAAGTCAGGCATGGACTGCCCGGCGATGGTCAGTACGTTGACCCCGAGCTCGCGCTTGGTGTCGGCGCGCTTGGCCATCCACACCCCCAGCGGGATGGCCACCACAATGGCCGCGAGGATGGCGAGCACCGCCAGGAAGACGGTGTTGGGCAGCCGGGCCATCACGACGTCCAGGGCGGGTGCCTGGAACGAATAGGACTTTCCGATGTTCCCGGCGGCAAGCTCCCGGAGGAAAATGCCGTACTGGGTCAGCAGGGGTTCGTTGAGCCCCATGGAGGTCCGGATTTTCTCGAGGTCTCCGGTGGAGGCCAGCGGACCGGCCAGGGCGTAGGCCGGGTCGCCGGGAGCCATCCGGATCAGGACAAAGACTGTGGACACGGTCAGGAAGATCGTGAGCAGGCTCTGCCCCAACCGCTTGGAGACGTATCTGAGCATGGGACTAGCCGTTCACCTTGACTGAGGAGAGCTGGTACGAGTTGATCGGGCGGAGCTTGATGCCCTCCACCCGGGCGCGGCGGGCCAGCACGGCGTTGGGAATGAAGGCCCACATGCAGGGCCACTGGGCCCAGATGTCCTTCTGCACGGCGCTGAGCAGCTGCGTGCTCTTGGCCGCATCCGTCTCCGAGGTGGCGGCGATGATCCTGCTGCTGATCTCGGGGAAGACGAAGCCGTGGTACGTGTCGCGGGTGGCTTCCTTCTCGGCAGTGCCGGCGTACATGCCCTGCAGGTTGGTCAGCGCCAGGCCGGTCTGGTTCCCGTAGCCGTTGCCCAGGATGTCCCAGTCGCCCGCCTTGCCCTGGCGCCAGGCGGAGATGTCGCCGCCGGGCTGGAACTGCTGGAGCTCGGCCGTGACGCCGATGTCCTTCATCATCTGGACGAGGGCTTCCATGATGGATACGTCGCCGGCGAATTCCCCGGTCTCCCAGATGACCTTGACCGCCAGGTTGGACACGCCCAGGTCCGCGAGCATCTTCTTGGCCTTGGTGGGATCGAACTTGTACTCTCCGGTCTCCACCGCGCCGGCCAGCGTCTGCGGGACAACACCCTTGGCCGAGGTGACGGTGCCGCCCAGGATGCCGTCCACCACGCTCTTGCTGTCGAAGCCGTAGGACAGCGCTTCGCGGACCTTCGGATCCGACATGGGGCTGCCCGCGGGCTTGCGGAAGTTGTAGAAGAGCTGGTTGTAGCGGGTGCCCGTGACCGATTCGATGGTGATGCCGTCAACGGTCTTCAGCTGAGCCACGGAATCCGGGGTGATGGAGTCGATGACGTCCACCTCGCCGGAGCGCAAAGCAACCACGCGGCTGGATTCCTCGGACATGAACCGGACGTTGACCTCGGCGACGCTCGGCTTGTCGCCCCAGTAGTTCTCGTTGATGACCAGCTTGTAGGTGCCGGTGCCGCGGTCCGCGGAGGCCACCTTGTACGGGCCGGTGCCCACGCCCTCCTGGAGCTCTTCCGGCTTGTTGGCGGCGGCCGGCGTGATGAGGATGTTGGACATCAGCGTGTTCAGCACGGGCAGCGGGGCCTTGGTGTTCAGGGTGAAGGTCGTCTCGTCCTTCTTGGTCACGGTGGGCCACTCCGGGAACTGGGGTGCCAGGAAGGAGCCGTTGACCTGGCTGTACATCTGAAGGGCCTTCGCCACATCCTCAACGGCAACCTTGGTGCCGTCCGAATACTTGATGTCATTGCGGAGCTTGACGGTCCACTGTGTGGGGCTGGTCAGTTCGAAGCTTTCCGCCAGGACATTGCGCGGTTTGAGGTCGTCGCCGATTTCCGTCAGGGCCTGGCGGACGGCGCGCTGGACGGTGACTGCGGCATCGAACTGGTTGAGCTTGTTGTCCAGGCTGACCAGCGAGCGGTTCAGTCCGAGGGTTAGGGTGCTGGTGCCGGTGGCGCCGCTACTGGCGGCGGACGGACCCACGCAGGCGGTGACGGCGGGACCCAGCACGGCGCCGGCTCCGGCCATGGCGCCCCACCGGAGGAGTGAACGCCGGGAGAGCGAACGCTGCGCTACTTCGCCGAGGAATCCGCTGCCGCCGGCAACGCTGTCGGGCTGAGTCATCTTTGACCTCCAAGTAAGGGCCGGCTCCTGCCGGCTTTGGCGTTGCATCCTGCTGATACGACCGCCGCGGTTTGTTGCTTCGATCACAATGCCACGATTGCGCATACCGCGCAAGTGAGTTAGCGTGTTTTGTGCAAGCACGTTCTCAACGGCCTGGTTTGCCCTACATCTCACCGCACCCGGATCCCCGCTTATGCCAAAGGAGGCAGCAGTGCAGCGCATCATCGCCATTGCTGACGACCTCTCCGGCGCCGCCGAGACGGCAGTGGCCTTTCTGGCCGGATCCGACGGGCCGGACACCGGCACTGCGCAAAGCGCGCATCCCGGCACTCACCTGGACGCGGCGGACGACGGCGGCCCGCTGGTCTGCATGTTGCCCCACCTTCCGGAGGAGCTGGGGCCCGCGCTCGGGGAGCTCCGTCCGGGCGCCGGACCCTTGGTGCTGGATACGGACAACCGCAGGTTCCCCGCTGATGAGGCCGCCGTGCGGCTGCGCCGGATCCTGGACGCGCTCCCCGCAGGAGAGGGCGCCCCGACGGTGTTCCTCAAGATCGACTCCCTGCTCCGCGGCCCCCTGGCGTCCCAACTCGCGGTTTTTTCTGCGGCCGGGCCCGTCATCCTGGCCCCGGCCCTGCCTCCCCTGGGCCGCAGCACTGTCGACGGAACGGTGCACCATCAGGGGGTGCCGCTGCACCAGACAACGCTGTGGCATGCCGAACCCTCGGCCCCGCCCGCCACCGTAGCCGCACTCCTCGCCCCGCTGCCCACCGCCGTGGTGGACCTTGCCACCGTCCGCAGCGGCAGCAGGGAACTCCGCGCCGCGCTGCACACGGCCACCGCCGGATACCCCCATCCGGTGGTGATCTGCGACGCCGAGACCCCCGACGACCTGGACGCGATCGCCGCCGCGGGCCTCAGCCTCCCCGGCATCCGCTTCGCCGGTGCTTCCGCTCTGGGAGCCGCGCTGGCCCGGACCGCCGGCCAGGCACCCCCCGGCGGTGCCGCCGTCGTCCGTTCCCCAACCGGCCCGCCCGGCTCCACGAGGTTTCCGCTGCTGGTGGTCGGTTCGGCCTCCGGCCCGGCACGGGAGCAGCTGCAGGCGCTGGCCGAGACCGGCGTCGCCGTCATTACCCTCTCCCCCGCGGACCTTCTGGCCGGAACGGCTGATCCCGCTCCGCTGCAGGAGGCGCTGGCGGCAGGTCCCACGGCGGTGACCGTGGATGCGTCGGCGGTGGACCCCGGGGTTTCGTCGCGGATCGCGGCCGCGTTGGCCCGGGCGGTAGCTCCCCTCGCCGCCGGCCGGCCGCTGATGGTCACGGGCGGGGAAACCGCCCGCTCGGTGCTGGATGCCCTGGGCGTCAAGCGGCTGAGCGTGCTGGGCGAAATCGAACACGGCGCCGTCCTGTCGCTGGCTCCGGGGGGACACCCCGTGGTCACCCGTCCCGGCAGCTTCGGGAACGCCACCAGCCTCCGCACCATCGTGGCCGCACTGGCCAACCACCGCGCAGCGGCTTCCCCGACGGGGAATCCCGCTCCGAAACACTTCCCTCTGCCGACGGCATCCCGGCCGTCCCTGCCCGGAAAAGGACCTTCCATGAACATTGTCGATTCCCCGGACCTCCCCTACGTCGCCGTCACCATGGGCGACGGCGCCGGCGTGGGGCCCGAGGTGGTGGTGGCCGCCGTCCTGGACCCGCAGATCAACGCCGAGTGCCGGCCCGTGGTGATCGGGGACGCGCTGCGCCTCCGCCAGGCGGCGGACGCCCTGGGGATCCAGGCGGACATCCAGCCCGTGGCCACCGTGCAGGACGCGGTGTTCAGCCCGGGCCGGGTGAACGTGATCGACCTCGCGCTGCTTCCGGAGGACCTCGCGTGGGGTGAACTCTCTCCGGTGGCGGGCCATGCCGCGTACGAGTACATCCGGGTGGCCAGCGAGCTGGCCATGGCCGGAACGGTGCAGGCCATTTGCACGGCGCCGCTGAACAAGGAGGCGCTGCATGCCGCCGGCCACATCTTCCCCGGGCACACCGAACTGCTGGCGCAGCTGACCGGGACGGAGGAAGTGTCCATGATGCTCTCCACGCCCAAGATCAAGGTCATCCACGTGACCACGCACATCGGCCTGATGGACGCCGTGCGGAAGATCAACCCGGCGCTGGTGGAGCGCACCATCCGCCGCGGCCACGACGCGCTGATCCGGGCGGGCGTCCCGCAGCCGAAAATCGGGGTGTGCGCCATCAACCCGCATGCCGGCGAGGGCGGGCTATTCGGCCAGGGCGAAGAGGCGGAGAAGATCGAGCCCGGCGTCCGGGCCGCCCGCGAGTCCGGGATCGACGTGACCGGCCCGCTGCCGGCGGATACCCTGTTCTTCCTGGCCGGCCGGGGTGATTACGACCTCGTGGTGGCCATGTATCACGACCAGGGGCACGGCCCGGTGAAGGTGCTCGGTATCGAGGCCGGCGTGAACATCACGGTGGGCCTGCCGGTGATCCGGACTTCCGTGGACCACGGCACCGCCTTTGACATCGCCGGCAAGGCGATCGCCGATTCCCGCAGCATGATCGAAGCCCTGCACCAGGCGGCCGAGATGGCCACCCGGCCCAGCATGGCAGTCTAGGCGGAGCAGGCGATGCTGCAGGCAGTCACCCCGGGCCGGAACTAGCATGGGTACCACGCCCACGGGAAGGAGACCGGGAATGCTGTCCGCAAACGCCAGGCGCGAGGAGATCTACCATCTGGCAGTCACCACCGGACTGGCCTCCGTGGAGGAACTTTCCGCCCGGTTCGAGGTCACGGCCTCCACGATCCGCCGCGACCTCGCACTGTTGAACGGGCAGGGCCGGCTGGCCCGCACCTACGGCGGCGCCATGGCCATGGGCGCGCACCCCGAGGCATCGCTGCGGCAGCGCATCGGCGAAGCCTTCGAACAGAAGCACGCCATTGCCCGTTGGGCGGCGTCCGTGATCCGGCCCGGGGAGAACATCCTGCTCGACGCCGGCTCCACGGTGGGTGCCCTGGCGCACGAGCTGCGCAACTTTGACCCGCTCTCCGTCACCACGCCCGGGATCAACACCCTGCAGGAGCTGGCAGACTCCGAGGGCATCGAGGTGAACTGCCTCGGCGGCCGGCTGCGGACCCTGAGCCAGAGCTTCGTGGGCCCGCTTGCCGAAGCGGCCCTGGAACGGATGAGCTTCGACCGCGTGTTCCTGGGCGCTGACGCCGTGACGGCCGAGGACGGCATCTGCGAGGCCGACCACGCCCAGACCAGGCTCAAGGAGCTCATGGCCCGGCGCGGCAACACCGTCTACGTGCTGACGGATTCCTCCAAGCTGGGCCTGCGGCCCTTCCACGCGTGGGCGCGGCTGGCGCTGCCCTGGACGCTGGTGACGGACGACGGCGCGGATCCGGGGCAGGTGCAGAAGTTCCGGGAGGCCGGGGTGAACGTTGAGGTCGCCGCCGTCGGTGTGGAGGCCGCGGCGTCTTAGCCTGACCGCCTGTACTGTGTCCGGCGGCGGGCATATCCTGCAGGAAGACCCGTTCCTGATCAGCAATTCGGGAGGTACCCCGTGGAAATGCCCAAAGCGTCCGACGCCGACAAGGAACACTTCCGCTCGGTACTGCCGGACATTCCCGAGGTGGTCATCAAGCCGATGTTCGGAAACCTCGGCGCCTTCGTGAACGGCAACATGTTCGCGGGCCTGTTCGGCCCCACCATCGGGGTGAAGCTGGCGGCGTCCGACAAAGAACTGCTCGAAAGCACGGAGCGGACCGTTCCGTTCGGGCCCGCCGAGCGGCCCATGGGCGGGTACACCGGGTTGCCGGACATCTGGAACGCCGAGGGCGACGGCGACAAAGCGCGGGCCCGGGCCTGGGTGGAGAAGGCCTTCGAGCATGTGGCCGGACTCCCGCCCAAGGCCCCCAAGATTCCCAAAGCGAAGGCCGCGAAGAAGTAGCCATGCTCTCCCCCCGCCGCAGGCCCAGTCCACGGGGTCGACACCCTGGTGATCGGCGCGGGGCAGGCCGGCCTGGCCACCAGCTGCTGGCTGACCCGGCACGGCGTCGAACATCAACTGCTGGAGCGGCGGCCGGAACTGGGCGGCGCCTGGCAGGACCGCTGGGACTCGTTTTACCTGAACACCCCGAACTTCTCGTTCCTGCTGCCGGGGATGACCTACGGCGGGCCCGAACCGGACGCCTTCCTCCCCCGGGACGAGGTGATCGGGCTCTTCCGGAACTACGCCGCGAGGATCGGGGCGCCGGTCCTGCTCGGCACGGAGGTGACCCGGGTCAGCGCGGCCAACGGCGGCTTCGCCGTGGACACCAACCACGGCCGCTGGCAGACCCGGAACGTGGTCCTCGCAAACGGCGCCTTCCAGCGCCCGCGCATCCCGCCAGCCGCCGCCGCGCTGCCAGCGCATATCCGCCAGCTGCACAGCCACGACTACCGCAACCCGCAGCAGCTCCCCGACGGCGCCGTGCTGGTGGTGGGCACCGGGCAGTCCGGCGGGCAGATCACCGAGGACCTGCTCGACGCCGGCCGGGAGGTCCACCTTTCCGTCTCGGCCTGCCCCGAGGCCCCGCGGCGGTACCGCGGCCAGGATGTTTTCCACTGGATTCTGGAGGTTAACCTCCATGGCCCCGAGCACGGCATCAACGGCCTCCAGTCGGACCAGCTTCCCTCCCCCGCCGCGCGCTTTATGTGCAACCCGCTAATCTCCGGCAACGGTGGCGGCCACAGCATCCATCTGCGGGACCTCGGCCGCCGGGGCGTCCGGCTGCACGGCCGGTTTGAGGGAACGGACGACGGCGTACTCGTCTTCAGCGACGACCTCCCCGCGCGCATCGCCCTGGTGGAGGCGGGGTTCGGTGCGCGGCTGGGGCGGATGGCCGACGCCTACATTCACGCCGCAGGCATCGACGCTCCGCCCGCTGACCCTGTGCCGGCGGACGACTGGCTGCCCGCGGACACCGGGGCACGCCTGGACCTTGATGCCGAGGGAGTCACCTCCGTCATCTGGTCCACCGGATACGGCCTCGACTTCAGCTTCCTGGACATCCCGGTGCTCGACGAGTGGAACTACCCGTGCCACTCCCGCGGCGTCACCGACGTCCCGGGTCTCTACGCCGTGGGCCTCCCCTGGCTCACCAAACATCTGTCGGCCACGCTGTCCGTGGTGGGCGACGATGCCGAATTCGTGGCGGCGCAGATCGCAGCCCGCTGACTGGGCGGCGAGGGCCACGGCGCGCTCAGGTTCCTCTCCCCGGTCACCGCCGAATCGGCAAACGCCAGGAAGCCGCCAATTGGGCAAGTCTCAAACGCTATCTGGAATCAATGCCGGCAGCTGGCACACCGGAAAGCGGCCGGCGCTAACGTCAATCGACGGGGTGTTAACCCGGTCAACAGGTCTTGTCACGTAGTTAACCGCGCATTCACATCGTCCACAGAACCTGTCCAACAAGCCTTCGTACGGTCGAAGGCATGGACAACATTTCACGCAGATCCGTTCTTTCCGCAGGCCTCGGGGCCGGGCTCGTCGCCGCCTGGCCGGGTGCCGCCGTCGCCGCTTCCACCGCGGACGACGCCGGTCTCCGCGCCGATCCGTTCCAGCTCGGAATCGCCTCCGGCGAACCGTGGCCGGACGGCTTCGTGATCTGGACCCGGCTGGCGCTGGACCCGGTGGCCGTAGACGGCCTGGGCGGCATGCCCTCGCGCAACGTCGCGGTGGCGTGGGAAGTGGCAGAGGACGCCGGCATGCGCAAGGTAGTCGCCCGCGGCGTCGAGCACGCCCGGATCGAAACCGCGCACTCGGTGCACGTGGAGCTGAAAGGCCTCCGGCCGGGACGTGAATACTTCTACCGGTTCCGTACCGGACGGAACCTCAGCGCCGTGGGCCGGACGCTCACCAGCCCGGCGCCGCACGAGACGCCGGCGGCGCTGGCCATGGCGTTCGCCAGCTGCGCGCAGTTCGAACACGGCTGCTTCACCGCCTACGCCCGGCTGGCGCAGGACCACCCGGACCTGGTGCTGCACCTGGGCGACTACCTGTACGAGTACAAAAAGGACAGCTACGTGATCGGCGGCGGCAACCCGCGTGACCACGCGGGCCCCGAGACCACCAACCTGGCCAGCTACCGGCAGCGGCACGCGCAGTACAAGGCCGACGCCGATCTGCAGGCCGCGCACGCTGTGGCGCCGTGGCTGGTGGTGTGGGATGACCACGAGGTGGACAACAACTGGGCGGACGAGGTCCCAGAGAACAAGGACGCCGGGCAGCTGAACGACACCACCGAGCATTTCCGGCAGCGCCGGGCCGCGGCGTTCCAGGCGTACTACGAGAACATGCCGCTGCGGCCGTCGTCCGTGCCCGCGGGCGCCGACATGAAGATCTACCGGAAGCTGCAGTGGGGCCAGCTTGCCAATTTCCACATGATGGATACCCGGCAGTACCGGGACGACCAGCTCGCCGGCGACGGCTGGCAAAAGAACGTGGCCGGGCGTCTGGCCGAGGACCGCACCATCACCGGCGCGGAGCAGGAGAAGTGGCTGCTGGACGGCTTCAAGAACTCCACCCAGCGCTGGGACATCCTGGGCCAGCAGGTGTTCTTCGCCGAGCGGGACCGGGACAGGGCGCCGGAGATCGACGACGTCTCCATGGACGGGTGGGACGGCTACGCCGCGTCGCGCCGCCGCATCACCCAGGGCTGGGTGGACGCAAAAGTGCGCAACGCCGTCGTCCTCACCGGTGACGTGCACCGCAACTGGGCCAACGACGTCAAGGTGGACTACAAGGACCCGGCCTCCCCCGTGGTGGGCTCGGAACTGGTGTGCACGTCCATCTCGTCCACCGGCAACGGCACAGGCTCCACCACGGATGCAACGATGGCCTGGAACCCGCACCTGAAGTTCTACAACGACAACCGCGGCTACGTGAACACCCGCATCACGAAGGACGCCATGACCGCCGACTTCCGGACGCTGGACTATGTCACGACGCCGGGATCCCCGGTTGGCACGAAGGCATCCTTCGCGATCCGGGACGGGGTTCCGGGGCTGCCGTAGCGGGGGTAGAACCTGTCGAAACCAGCCAGGACGACGACGGCGGGCGCGCCCGCCGTCGTCTCCCCGGCCGTTAGGCCTGCCGAAACACCTCCATGGCGACCGCGTAGCCACTGCACATCAGCCTTACTCACGAGGAAGAAGCGCGAAAACAGCAGAATTTTGTACCCGACGGTACGATCTCCGCAACGCAGCCACCGCCGCTGGAATTCTTCGCGGCATGCTCGACGGCGTTCTGGCTGCGGTCGCCCTCCCCCGGCTTTTCGTGGTGGTTCTTACGATTGTTCGGGCCGTCATCCGCGCCAGAGACCTGAAACGCCGGGGGTATGGCCCGCGCCGGTGGCCAGTGCGAGATGGAGTCCGGACTCCGGCAGCAGTGCCATCTGCCATCGTAAATAAGTGTGAACTTGGAAGAAATGTAGATCTACACAATTGACAAATATTACACAAAACTAATGACAGAAATTGTTAAGTGGAAAGCCTATTTTGAACTGGCGTCCCAGTGCTAAGGTCGGCGAGAACTTTAGTCAAGATCTGATTTATTGGGGGCACAAGTGAATACATTCTTTTGGCGCAAAGATGTTCGACTTCCGGACTTAAAAGTCTCTTGCCAGCCTGCTAACGACAAACGGCTTTCGCCAGCTTCGGGTCGGCTGGCAAAAACCGCCACCGTGGCGAGCGCCGCTCTTCTGGCTCTGACTGCATGTGGAGGCCAGGCCGCTGCCTCGCTGCCCACATCGCCAGGTTCCACACCAGCTTCCGCGACTGCCGCGGCGTCGGCAAAAACTACTGCGCCGACGACAGTTTCCTGTACTGCAGAAAATTCGCGCGAAACGCACGAGCAAACGGTCTTTGTCTGCACGAAGACTGACGATGGAAAACTGCAATGGATGGAAAAGTCGGCCTCGCAGCGTGTGACGGATGCTCGAGCGGCGGCCGCCTCGCTTGCGGTCAAAGCCGGTGCCGACAAAGCAGCATCTGATGCAGCCGCCCAGGAAGCGCAACTGAAAGCTGCGCAGGAACAAGCGGCGGCCGAAGCCGCACAGCAGCAGGCGGCCGCCGCTGAAACCGCACGGCAGGAGGCAGCTGCAGCAGCGGCAGCGAAGGTTCCGGCTCCCGTCCAGCCAGCTGTCCCGGCCGCTCCCTCCGGATGCGACCGCAATTATTCAGGGGCATGCGTACCGATCGCATCTGATGTGGACTGCGCGGGCGGGAACGGCAACGGACCGGCCTACGTAAGGGGACCGGTAACTGTCGTCGGAAGTGACATCTACGGATTGGACCGAAACGGGGACGGTGTTGGCTGCGAATAGTGACGGATTCGCCATTTCAGTGGACGACCCGGGACTGGTCTTGTGGGTCACTGCAAAATTGGTGAGACAGCACTAGCGAAACAGGCTTACGGGACACACCTGGCCGGTAAAGCCCGGCTCGGTTCGGACGGTCGACTCTTCTATGTCTGTCAAGCCGCGTTTATCGCTATTGCCGCCGCGCTGAGCGTGCGGTAGATGCGGCGGGCCAGGTAGCGTTTGATGCAACGACGAATTTCCTTGTCCGTACGACCCTCGGCGCGTCGCTTTTCCACGTACTGGCGGGTTTCGCCATCATGGGTCATCCTGACGACCGCGACCATGTGCAAGGCGCTGTTCAGGGACCGGTCACCGCCCCGGTTCAAGCGGTGGCGGACAGTGTTCCCGGAGGACGCGGGGATCGGATTTACCCCGGCCAGGGAGGCAAATGCTGCCTCGTTGCGGACTCTGCCTTCGTGCGACCACGCGGCGAGGCACTTCGC
This sequence comes from Pseudarthrobacter sp. ATCC 49987, assembly GCF_009928425.1. Taxonomy (NCBI): domain Bacteria; kingdom Bacillati; phylum Actinomycetota; class Actinomycetes; order Micrococcales; family Micrococcaceae; genus Pseudarthrobacter; species Pseudarthrobacter sp. ATCC 49987. The sequence goes on from NZ_JAABNS010000001.1 coordinate 2,809,849, forward strand.
GGCGCTGATCGCCCTGAACCCCGTCTCCTCCAGCAAGGGTGCGGCATCGCTGACCTTCACCAGCTCGTCCAGCTGGTTCTCGTTGGCCGTGAGTTGCTCATCCAGCGCCAGGACGTGTTTGGCCAGCCGCACGGCCTCAGCACGGGCGATGGACAAGGCGAGCTCTTCCTCGCGGGAACGCCACTTTGAGACCTCGGTGATCTGGGCGCCTGTGAGCTTCTGGCGGGCATCGATGCCCAGGTCATTGCCCCGCACCAGGGCGTTGAGCGCGTTGACCGACCGGGTCCGGTCCTTGCTCATGGACCCCCGCGCTGTGACCAGGATCCGCACGCCCTGGCGGACCCCGTCATGAAGGCGTGGTCGGCGCAGCTTGTCCACCGGCAGGGGCAGAACGGCCATGGCGATCTGGTGGGCGTCCAGGGCATCGGACTTGCCCACGCCACGGCGCTTCTTGGCATCCATGCGCGGCGCTTCGGCGACTGGGAATCCGTGGGTTGCCACGGTGCCGGCGAGGATCGCTCCGTAGGATGCGGCTCCTTCGATGACCCAGAGGGTGTCTGCGTCGGCGTTGGTGCGGCGTGCGATCCATTTAATGGCCCGGTTGATCCCGGCTGTGGTGGTGGGGAATGACTGCGTATCCAGTAGTGCGCCGTTGGTGGCGTCGAGGATGGCGTAAACATGGTTTCGGGCGTGCGTGTCGACACCCACGACAAATGGATGGGCATGCGCGACGATAGACATGGCGGTCATTCCTACCTTCCTCTTCACGGATGTGGTCATGGCCGTCACCGGCCAGCGCCAGTCCGGGTAGAGGTCACCAAAGGAACAGCACTGTGATGGGTCACGCCCCGCAAGGGGTGGACAATCTTCTGATCAAGCTACCGAGGTGGGCCGGACAGGTGCCGGCCGGACCACCCCGATGGACGGACAAGTCGATCGAATGACACCTGGGGGTCAGTCGCAACAGGAGTCACGTCCACGGGATGGAACGGCCGATATCTATCCTGCCAGCCAGTCCCAGACCAGCTACAACCAATACTCACAGTCGCAACAACTGTCGGTGACGGTCGAAAGTGAGCCATTCTGACGGCGGCAGAATTCATTGGTCGTTGCACTAGCTATGAACCTGCCGGTGCTGCAGACGGTCTAGTCAGGTGCCCCAGAGGGCATTCCAGCCCAGAGACTGACGGTCAGGGAAGTTCGGGGACGGAAACAGGATATGAAGTTCCAGTGCAGGTCGATCTCGTCCATCGGCAATGGCTCAGGATCCACGCCGGGGGCTCCCGTGAGGACAAAGGCGTCCTTCGCGATCCCGGATGGGGTTCCGGGGCTTCAGGCACGGTAGCCGAAGAACCCCCACCTAGGGGAAGCGGACGACGACGGGTACGCACCCGCCGTCGTCCGCCGCTTCCCCGGGGGTGTTCTGCCCATGGCCGGACGCGACGCAGGTGTGACAGCATTCCCTAGTGGGCCCGTCACCGGATCCCGTCCGCAGAACTGGGGGAAAATGAACGGCCGAACGCAATCGCACCTGTCGTCCGGTGTCCGGACGGTTTTCCTGATCCTCGTCGCAACCCTGATGGCTGGCTGCACGGCACCGCAGCAGCCCCCCGTAGCGACAAGCAGCGCCCCGCCGGCCACCCAGGCCCCCGCGCCGGTGGCGGAAAGCTTCGCCAAGTACGAGGCCCTGCGTGCAGAGATGATTGCGGCGCTGGAAGCGAAAATGCCGGACATCAGCTGGACCGTGGACAAGCCAGCCACCCTGGCCGCTTCGAAGGACGGCAGATGCCTGCTCACGCCGCAGACCATGAAGAGCAGCGCCGACGTGGTGGAGCCCTCCAACCACTTCGCTGACATTTTCGCGGCTGGCGACCCGGTCCTGGCGCGGCACGGATTCCCTGCCTTCGGTGGAACGGACGCAGTTCCCGGCGGCTGGGTGGTAGCCCGCAGCACGGACGCCGACGGCGCCACCCTGACGATCGAATCAAAGAGCCCGGCATACCTGCGCATCAGCGTCCCGGTTGACTCCCCCACTTGCAACGCGGACGAGATCCCCCCGAAATGACGGAGGCATAACTCCCCGGCAGGAGAACCGCGGCAGACAGACAACACCACAGCTTGACGTTATCTTAAGGGGAGAACCGGATGCCGGGATTTTATGGCGCCGACATTGGCCAGTTGCGGGCACTCGCAAAAACGATGGCGCAGCATTCCGACAAGGTGGGCGCATTGTCCACGGAACTGGGCCAGCTGCTTTCCCGGGCACCTTGGGAAGGGCGTGACGCCGTCGCGTTCCGGGCCGACTGGCTCTCGGAACACCGGCCAACGCTCCAACGCGTTGCCGCCGGACTCCGCGATCAAGCACAGGAACTGACCCGCAATGCGGACCAGCAGGACCGTGCCAGCGCGGGAGCTGCTGGGTCTGGAGGTTCAGGAAAGCCGGACTCTAATCCTCCCGGGGATCCGGGACCGCTGGACCCGGACCGCCCCGACGTCGACGTGCCCGGTGACGTCCGCGAGGACCCGGATGCCGGCGATCCCGGCGATATCCGGCAGGGACAGATTGGCGACTGCTGGCTCCTGGCAGGGATCGGATCGGTTGCCCAGACCCTGGAACGGGAAGACAAGCTCGATGAATTCCTCGCCGAACACATGCGCCCCGTGGGTGATCCGGCCACGCAATGGGTGGTCACCCTTCACGAAGACGGCGAGCCTGTGGAAGTCACGGTTGAAGCCAAGTCCACCGACGGCGGCGTCCGGGGTGAAGATGGCGAGCCCAGCTGGCTGTCCATCTACGAACGCGCCGCGGCGGAGCACCGGGGCGGTTCCTATGACGACATCGACGGCGGCTTCAGCCACGAGGCCATGGAACTGATGACAGGTAGGTCCGCGGACAAGGACGGCGAACTGGACCTGGCTGAGATCGAGGACAAGCTCGCCGGCGGCCAGGCTGTGTCCGTGGGCACCGAAGACACCAAGGACGACGATTTTGACTGGGTCTGGGAGTCCGACGAGGTCAACCGCACCGACGTCGTGCCCAACCACGCGTACGTCGTGGTTGAGGTGAAAACCAACGATGACGGCGAGAAGGTAGTTGTTCTGGCTAACCCATGGGGACCGTCCGGCGGCTTCATGAGCGGCGACGACGACCGCAAGGCGGGGACCCTGGAACTGACCGAGGATGAGTACAAGGAAAACTTTGATTCCGTGTACTCCGTGGATACGAAGTGAGGGCGGCAGTGGAACAGCTTGTAACAGTCAAACAGGGCATGCAGCCCACGTTCGGCGGTGTCCAGGTGGGGATCGTCAAGATCGGCGTGGCTGACGGCGCCCCGGCCATCCAGGTCTGGATACGGACCTCACAGCAGCAGCGTAAGCAGGCATTCCGCGAGGGCCACTCGGTCGCCTTGCCCGGCGCAGGAACCCTACGGTTCGCTTCCATTCAGCCAGCGGACGGAAACACTCCCGCGTCGGCAGTCCTGGCCTACGAGGCCGTCAGCACCACAGCCCCGGGAGCTAGCGACTGATCGGACTCCGGCCGGAAATGCGGGAGGGGCCGGGGGAAAGTCGCAGGTAGTGAGTGAGGGTTCAGCGTTCTGGCCCGAAATCTGAGAGAGCGTCGGGTGAGAGGGGGCGACTCCGCAAATGACGTGGTTCTGACCGGTGATGGACTTTCTGTGCGGCTTCAATAGCCGCCCAAGCAGGCGTCCGCAGCGGGCTGGCCGCCCAGCCGAGATCGTTCAGTATCGGGGTGTCGGTAGGGCCCGGCGGCGAGAGCTCCTGCGCTCACGTCCGGCCGAGCCCCATTACAGCCTTGGTTGCGGCGTACTGGGCTTTTGCACGGCGACCCCGTGGAGGTGCGGCTTCCTAGCAGCAGCACCCTCCCGCCTTCGGGCATGGACGACACCAGGGCGTTGGCCGCTGCCACGTGGATGGTCCGGCGGCATGGACCAGCGACTCCGGCGTCGGGAAATCTGCCTGCTGCCACCTGAAGTTCTTGTCCAGGCACGACTCGCTGTGGCCAGCCCGGTCACCGCCACCTGTCGGCAGTCGTTCGGCAATCGCCTGGCGAGCAGCCCTTGGATCCGGTCGTCTTGCGTACATTCCTGGAAGGCCCAGAATGGCTCATGCACAGTCCAGACATTTGCCTCGTCAAGACGAAGAGGCCGGAGGACTGGCAGTACCAAGATTACGAGCTCTACCGACGCCAGAGCTGTCGAGTCACAGGTGCAGGCTAAGTCACGGCGGGGGCTGTCATCGACTGGAGACGATGGAAGGCCAGCGTGGGCCCGCCCCCCACCGTTCCGATCCGCAGATGCGCCACTGATTGGTCAGAGGCGCCACGTCAGGCCTTTGCCCAGGCGGATCGTAATCCTGCCCCGACTATTCACGGTCAATGGACCCGCCTTGCGCGAAACTGACACGCCGCTTTTGGAAAGGTTTAACTTGGTGTTCTTACCAAGCTTCTTTGTGCGACGAAAAATAATCCCCAACGACTTACCCTTCCACGAAGTTCGACACGCACTTACGCCGGTTACTTGTACCAGACAGAAACGCCTCTGTGACCGGAGCACGTTCCGCGATGATTGGCCGAAAAGGACAACGTGCCATCGACACATAGGGCTGTGGCGCCGCTCGCATTCTGCTGAGTTGGCGCTTGGTTCGCTGCTTGTTGAGCTGCCGCAGCTTGATCCGCAGCTGCTTGCTGGGCGGCTGTCTGCTGGGCTGCCAGCGTGTCAGCGGCCGCTTTGTCAGCAGCAGCCTTGTCAGCAATTGCCTTGTCTGCAATTGCTTTGTCCGCAGCAGCCTTATCAGCTGCCACCTTGTCTGCCGCGGCTTTATCCGAAGCTTGCTTCTGAGCCACGACCCGTTTGGACTCGGACTCGGACATCCACACCAGACGCTGATCGCTTCCCATGGTGCATATGAAGAGGTCGCCGGTGTAATTCCGTGTCTCGCTTGCGGTAAGACACGCCGAGTTGGCCGGGCTCGTGGCTGTGGGCGTTGCAGTGGGCGTTGCAGTGTCCGACTGCTGCGCGGAGGCTACCAAGGCCGACTTATCGGAGACGACGCTTGGGGCCGCGGTAGCGGCCGCCACACCCGCCCCCACGATGAAGGCAACAACACCAGACACTGCCACCAAACCTGCTGACTTCCGGTGCGGAAGCCCGACCCAGGATTTCCGCTTGAAGAGCAGGGCGTACAACCCAGTGAGCACGGCTACGATTCCGAGAATCAAGAGGACCCCGCCAACGCCGCCCACCGCAGCGAAGATTATGACCAGAAACAGCACCAATGCTGCCACTATCCAAAATGACACAGAGGGCTGCCAGCGGCGCTTTGGGCGCGAGGCAGCGCCAGGACTTTCGATCATTGTTTCCCCCATAGAAGATGTGACGCGGTGTGCGGCTGGGTCAATATAACACCCGTTCTCGCCACCGTTCCACTGATGCGCATCCCGGGAAGGCCGGAGATTGTTCAGACGCAGTGCAAATCGGGCCGCGGTTTCGTTGAGCGCAATCCCACCGGCATGCTCGATGGCCCAATACCTCTCGGGCGCAATGCAAAGCAAGCGGCGCTCTGCCCATGAAAAAGGGGCCCCAAGGATTCCCCTGGGGCCCGTCGGCGCCGCCGCGGCTACGCGGGGCGCAAAGCGCTGGTCACGTCTCCAAACAGCTGATCGATGAGCTTGGCGGTCCGCGAGCCCTGCTGGATCTGCCCGCCCACTTTGCCCACGCCGTTAACCTTCAGAGTCGAGCCACCTTCCGCGGGAACGACCTGGGCTGTGAACTTCTCTCCCCACGTGAATGCGCTAGCACCGCTGCTGAAGGTGCAGAGCATGGTGAAATCGTCCGCGGACTTGAGCGAGAAACGCTTCTTGACCGCACCCTGGAGTGCGGAAAACGCGGCGGCCGGCGGTACCGGCAGGTAGAGCTCATTGCTCTGCTGGTTGTTCCCAAACATTGATTGTCCCCCTATGAAAATTGCGACCGCTGAGCGGCCGATTGCTGACAGGAGTCATCTTAGTTCCGACATTCGTGAGCGGAGCTCCTATGCTGTCGACACGCTGACCGCCATTTCCGCAGCGCCGCATGGCCGCACGGCGGTCGGATTGACCGCCTGAGAATTGTGCCCAGTCGGGACGCCCAGAACTCCTTTAAACGCAATACAAGGCTCCGGGGTGGAAAACTCGGTCCGCTGCTGTGGCTCGCTAGACTCAGGGCAGCATCCGCAGTGGCAAGAGTTAGGACACGAGTGAACCGCGAGGAACAGGACCAGGCTCTGGCGTTGGCAGAGGAACTCCTTCAAGACATCGAATTGGATCGAACCACGGTTGACAAGCAAGTGCTGAAGGCGTCGAGACTCGCACGTTTGATGAACGATGAAAAGATTTCAGACTGGCTAAGAAGGGAGCGTCAAGGCTATTCCGCCAAGGACGTTGACTACACGTACTTCGTCCGAACATCGCGGAAGTATATGAAATCGGAGCATCACGTTTTCTCCAGCGCCGCGCAAATCCAGGCCAAAGTGGAGACATACGAACGTGAACTGGCATCCATGCGGATACCAAACGTATCGGGCGAGTGGGCCAACAAAGTGAATGTCGATGCACTAAATCGAATGACTAACACCCGTAATATGATCGTTAAGCAGAGGGGGATACTGGCTTCCGTCTCAGGGCATCTCCATACCTTTGCATCCGCGACATACCACTCGCTTCGTTTCAGCACGACGCAAAACACGATGTTCGAGAAAGCCAAAGAGGAAATTGACTCACTGCTCTTGCAGCTTGACGAAAACACGCTCAGGAGGATTGACTCGGCATACTCCAACTTGCAGGCCGAGGACGCGGAATCAATCTCAGGGGCGATGAATAGCCTGAGGCGATTGATCGACGGCTTCACAGACGCGGTATTTCCGCCCACGCATGAAACGCGGCCTCACCCCCAGGCGGGTAAACCTGCCATCCAGCTTGGTCAGCAACAACGCATGAACAGGTTGCGTGCCTTCATCGACGACCATGCATTGAGCAAGTCGAGAGCCAAGCGCCTCGGAGAATCCGCCGAGTCCATCTACGCAAGAGTCTCGAACGGGGTGCACAACGACGCGTCGAAGACAGAAGCGGATTACTTGTTCCTGACAACGTACGTGCTTCTTGGGGAAATATTGAACCTCAAAGCGAAGTCTCATGAAACAACCATGACCGTCACTGTTGGAGAAAACTCCTGACTTCCGAGCACTACGGGAGCCTGCGAGCGTCACGAGAGGGCCATGTCGCGCGGCCCAGCTCGCCAGCCGCCGTGGTACTGAAGGAGGTGCATGCCGACGTCGGGAAGGCCGGGCTGGCTGTCACGAGACGCAATGCATAACGGTCAGTCCGAGGAGTTGAGCAACTGGGGCGAGCATCTGGTGTGTCTGGTAATTCCGGCAGGCCCAAGTTGAGGTCGATGAGTTAGGAGAGATCCCCCGCAGGTCATGTTCAGGGGGACTAGGTATCTTCCGATGTCAGCTATTGAGCTACGGCGGCCGCCGTCGCAAACACGTCCGCCGGCATCGGCCGGTGCAGCTTCCAGGTAATGGCGATCGGCCTCTCCCCCGAATGCTGCACATAGTCCACCTGGCCGAGGCACATGTAGGGAACGGTCAGCCCCGTCTCGTCTTCCGAGGTATCCCGGGTGAACATCAGGATCTTCGAACCGTGCGCAGTCCGGTCCAGGTACCGTTTGCCCGTCGGACTCCCCGGCGACGTCGCGTTCTGCGATTCCCAGTGGAACAGTTCCGGGCTGATGGCGTAGTCCTTGTACATCGTCGTGGCCGCATGCTTCTTGTCGTCCTTGTTGAGCGTGACAAAGAAGGCGTCCGTGGAGGTCTGAGGGCACCAGGCGACCCCCTCGCGGTGCTGCACGTTTTTGCCGAGCTCCAGCGACCCGTATTGGAGTGCGGCCAGTATCTCCTCACGCCGGTAGGTCGCGTGCGAGAGCAGCGGAACGTGCTGCAGCCCCGTACCCAAACCCTTGGCTGCATGCTTTGACGCTGCCACTCCGAGCTTCACGAGCTGACGGATCTCGCTGCAGACAAACTGGTAGCCGCGCAGATAGTCCAGGCCGGCGTCGTACGACTGGAAACCGCCGCCGTCGTCCCAGAGGGTGTAAAACAGCATGCGCGCGAACGTCTGCTCGCGCATGCCGAGGTCCGCGTAGCGGAGCGCGTCGGCGCCGACGAGCATCGAGTAGGCCTCGGCGCGCTCTGGATCGTCCACATGGATCAGCGCTGCCATGCGGCCGAGGAGCTTCTTCTCGTCGGCATCGGACAGCTCCTGTATCTTTCCGCTGAGGACGGCCTCCAACGGAGAGAACCCCTCGATCAACCCGGCCTGGCGAAGGTAGCCGGTCCACGAATCCTTGGTCGACCGGTAAATCGACTTCGCGTCATTCCCAGACCGCTCCAGATACGCCTCCAGCTCGGTCTCCGCGTACGAGGCGATGTCCCGGACCAGCTGCGCCCGGTTGAACCGCAGCTGCGCCTTGATGTTGTCCAGCACGACCTTCTGCGCCACTCGGTCCAGCACGATCTGCGAGCCCGACGGCAGATAGGGGAATTCGTCCTCGACGGCCTTTTCCAGCTCCTTGCGCCCGTAGCCGGTGAGCGCCCGGTAGCGCAGATCGAAGCGGAACTCACGGCGTTGCTGGCCGATGAAGTCCATGACAGTCAGCACCGCTTTGCCCTCGGCACGGCGCAGCCCGCGCCCCAGCTGCTGGAGGAAGATCGTGGCGCTCTGCGTGGGCCGGAGCAGCAGGATGGTGTCCACCTGCGGCAGGTCCAGGCCTTCGTTGAAGAGGTCGACGGCGAAGATGCAGTTGATCTCCCGGGTGCGGAGCCGGTCCAGTGCCGCCGCGCGGTCAGCGTCGTCGGTGCTCCCGTCGACGGCAACGGAGGCGATGCCGGCGCGGTTGAATACCAGCGCCATGTAGTGGGCGTGCTGCACCGAGACGCAGAAGCCGATGGCCCGCATGTGGTCCGTGCTGGTCACCTTGTCGCGCAGTTCGCGGATCACCTTGGCAGCGCGGGCATCGTTGCCGGTGTACAGGTTGCTCAGTTGCGCGGTGTCGTAGTTGCCGCGTTTCCACTCCAGCTGGCTCAGGTCGACGTCGTCCGAGACGCCGAAGTAGTGGAACGGCACCAGCAGGTCGGCTTCCAGGGCATCCCAGAGGCGCAGTTCGCTGGCGGTGCGGCCGTCGAAGAACTGCTTCGCGACGTCGACGCCGTCACCGCGTTCCGGCGTCGCCGTCAGTCCGAGGAGCTGCTGCGGCTGGAGGTGGTCCAGCAGCCGGCGGTAGGTGGGCGCCATGGCGTGGTGGAACTCGTCGATGACGACAACGTCGAAGAAGTCCGGTTCCAGCTGCTCGATGCCGAGGGAGGACAGCGACTGGACGGAGGCGAAGATGTGCTTCCACTGCCGGGGTTTGTGTTCCCCGACATAGAGCTCGCCGAAGACGCCGTTCTGCATGACGTCTCGGTAGGTGCGCATGGCCTGTTTGAGGATTTCCTGGCGGTGGGCGACGAACAGCAGTTTCAGGTCGCGGCCGGCCGCCTCGCAGAGGCGCTTGTAGTCCAGCGCGGCGATGACCGTCTTCCCGGTGCCCGTGGCCGCGACCACGAGGTTGTGGTTGAAGCCCTTGAGCCGTTCGGCTTCCAGGTCCTCGAGCATCTCTTCCTGGTGGAGGTACGGCTGGACTTCGAGGCCGGTGGCTGCCCCCGGGATGGCCGTGCGCCGGCCGCCGTTGCGTTCGAGGGCGGCGTCCAGTTTTTCGCCGTCGCGTTCCGGGTCGTAGCTTTGGAAGGCGCGCTGTGCCCAGTAGCTGTCGAAGGTGACCTCGAACTTGTTCAGCAGGGCGGGCGTGCCGACGGAGCTGAGCCGGACGTTCCATTCGAGGCCGTCCAGCAGGGCTGCCTGGCTGAGGTTGGAGCTGCCGACATAGGCGGTGTCGAATCCTGAGTCCCGGCGGAACAGCCAGGCCTTGGCGTGGAGGCGCGTAGCCTGCGTTTCATAGCTGATCTTCACCTCGGCCCCGTAACGCGAGACGAGTTCGTCGATGGCGCGGCGTTCTGTGGCACCCATATAGGTGGTGGTGATGACGCGGAGTTTCGCGCCGCGCTCTTTGAGTTGTTCGAGCGCGGGGTGGAGGAGGCGCAGCCCGGTCCAGCGGACGAAGGCGCAGAGGAGGTCTACGGTGTTGGCGGACTCGATCTCGGTTCGGAGTTCCGCGGCGAGGTTCGGATCGTCTTTGCTGTTGGTAAGGAGGGCGGAATCGCTCAGTTTGGTGGTGGGCCGGCGAAGGTTGCGGCGTTTCAGGGTGTCCGGGCGGTACAGGGACTGGAGCTGGGTGGGACCTTCGGCGATGCGATCTGTGTGGTGAAGCTCTTTGAGGAGCTTGTTTGCGAGGGCCACGCGTTCCGTTGGCTTGGCTGCGGCCAGCGCCTGGCGAACGGCGTCGGCAACGTGACGGGAGAGGATGTCCGGGCTGTCTTCATCATCCATGTCTGCGAAGATCGGCTGCAACTCTGCTGCTTGGTCCAGGCGTGTGCCGAGTAAATCAGTACTGAGTAGTTCGTACAAGCCCTCGGGCAGCTGCTCCGCTGCCATTCCCCCAATGAAATTAGTCACTGCGCCAGGCTATGGCCCGCCCGGACAAATTGCGAGTCGGATCAAGCGTCCTCAGAGTCGTTCTGGTCGTCATAACCGGAGATGGAGTCCGAGCCCCTCCTCCGCGGACAGGCAATCGGTGCCCAGAGAACCAAAAGCCAGAGCCTCGAAAAAGTCTCCGTGGAGAACGTGAAGCTTCGGATAGAAGTGGCGGTAGACGAAATCGACAAATCTTCCGACTCGAATCGGCGCAGAACAAGCGATCCGACATGTCGAAGAGTTGATCGTCAAGTGCGACGCAGGGTGGCCGGGCTTCGCCTGGGCTGGTGCGAAATCAAATCGCAGAGGAGAACGCAATCTTACATCGCCCAGCTTCTCAAGCTTATAGAGCTCCACGGCATCGCCCGGAGTCATTTCCAGCATGATGCCAGAATCAATATCAAAGGGACACGGGACGTATGCCAACCGATGACCTGACACCTCACCCTCGTCGAAATCATAGGAAATTTGGAGGAGAGAACCATCCATTAATATGGCAGAGTAGTGTCCGTCTATTATCCATTGATGATATTGCTCGATGGTCGGATCGCCCCTGTAAGTAAGAAAGCCGCTTCCTTTCCCTGCAGCCCAAGAAATCGTACTTACCGTCTTTGACACAGCATTGGTAAAATATGCCAAATCCTTCTTCTGCATATAATCTAGGATATTTTGAGTTTCCTGATGCAGGCTATTCCAATCACTCATCTCTATCAGGCATGGCGGGTTCCGAAGAAGAAATTTTGCTCCGGAAATCCAATGGCAGATCATCCAAAGATAATGAGCCATTTTTCAAAGCATTCAGCAGGTTCTCCAAAATCCCCTCTGCGGGTGCAAGAGTTGATCCCACATTCTCCTGATGTCGCAATACGGCCAAGGACTCAGCGCTGGGGATATTAAATTCCAATTTGTAATCAGAACGAACAATTTTATCGATCTCATCACGGATAACAGAAATCCTGGCCCCAAAACCGCAAACGCGTACCCACGCGCGGCTTCTAGTAATGGCTGTGAACAAAGTGTTTCGTCGTGAAACGTGATTCTGACCGAGGACGGTTCGCTGTGCATCCAGGACGTAGACCATTGGGGCCTCATTGCCCTTGGCGCGATGAATGTGGGTTATCGCAACCGATCCGTCCCTGAAGACCTCGTCTTGGCTTGAGTTGACGCCGACCAAATGAGCAGCAATGCCAAGACGGGCAAGCATTGATATAATGGCGGCGGCGCGCGACTTTGCAGTGTAGGCATCGGGAAGGACAATCAAGATGTCATCTGATTCAAGCTCGTCATGACCGAGGTTAATACGGATTTGCTCCGCCACCCAACGATCCTGCTGTTCTTCCACTTCAAAAGCGTGAACCGAAAGTGCATCGCTGTCGCTGAGCAGCGTACGGAAATACTCCGGCGTGTGACGACTGGATCTTTGTAGGGAGACGCGCTCACCCAACTCAAGCTTCCCGGCCTTTACGTCATACCCGATTTCCGACCAGAGTTTCGGGTTGTCCGGATGTTGAACGAGACCTTCAGTTCTATAAACACCTATTCCCAGTCCGTGCGCCACTGCCAGCGCCCATGGCGTATTGCGATAGCAAACCGGTAGGATAATGTCCCGCTGAGGAGCATTTTCCGCCTGGTGAAGACTGACCAAACTTTCGCCATCCTCACCTTTTCCGAAAAGCTCATCCGTTTCTGGCATCATGGCTTCTGAAAGCTTCTGGAGCTCGTCAAAGCCCCAAACAATTCTCTTTGGCTCCCGCGTAAACTTGTAGATCAGCTGAAAGAACTCCGGAGGAAGATCCTGAGCCTCATCAATAAGCACGGCGTCAAACAAAGGAACTACGTCAATACCCCGAGAATAGTCTAAAAGCTCCCTACAGATACCCTGAAACGCGTTATCGCGACCATACATTCCGCTGGCATAAGCAAAGTCGCGAATAGGCGCATTTAGGCTCGAAGCAATCCGACTGTAGATCCCCGACTTGCTGGCCGACCCCCATGAATGAAGAACCTGCAACTTGGCAGGGTCTGGCCTGTCGCTCATGTGCTCAAATGTGAACCTTGTGATTAAATCGTCTATTTGCTGATACAGGGCACGGGACTGAAAAGTAAAAGCGATATCCCATGTTGGATTATTTGAGTGAAGAAGAGCCGCTTTCAGTGCGAGGACTACGGTCTTCCCAGAACCTGCCAGACCGCGAATTCTTTGGGGCCCGTCAGGTGTCTCGATGGCTGCAGCTTGCTGCCAACGGTCGAGATTGGCAATCGATTTTTCGATTATTTTCAGTTTGGATCCACGAGAACCCTCACGGATGGCGTCAACCCGCTTCTTCAAGGGTTTGATGTTCGTAACACGCTGGAGGACAGAAAGAAGCCTCGCCACTAGGGCGTCGTCCAATGGATCAAGACTCTGCAACCATTCGGACAGTTGCCCGAATGAGAGGTACACACCATCCGTTTCGGGTACTTCTCCGATTGGGTGTGGGTACAGCGTCACGGTATTGACATCGAAAGCTAGTCCCCGCCTGTGCCGGAGTGACTCATGCCTGCGAAGATGCGCCTCTAGCCCGGTAAAGAGTCGGTCCTGATCTCCGATTGCTTCCTCCCAGCTTGGAGCATCCGAAGGGCTTTCGTCGGCAAATCGAAACGCGACAATCCCATGATCGGGGCTGACCAGGATGGCGTCGACATTTATCGGTTCATCCGCAGTCGCCAGAAGCGGATAGCCAAGGTACAGCGTCCCTGAAGTGTTCAACTCCGTGAGAACCGCTATCAACATAGCCGCCGCGGGCTGGTTCTTGCCCGTCCCCATAATGATTGTGAGATTCTTTGTCACTGCCACCTCTTAGCTCGGTCCCTTTTAGAAGCATAAGCTTCCTGCGGGGTCTCGATGACATCCGCAAGGTGGTGCGCCACGGCCAACTCAGCCTTGCATACCGAGGCGCCCAGGAATGACGCGCGTGCTCTAGACCTCATGACGGCACACAGGGCTGTGTTCTCGGATCCCGCGAGAGTCAGCAGGGTGACCGACGGCCGCGGTATCAACCTCCCGCGAGCAAACTGGTCCTCGGGGCCGTTTACGAAACGCAACGCGATCCCCCGACCACCCCCTACTGTTGATCCTGCACCTAACGAAACCGTTTACGTAAACCGTTTTCCGAAACCGATTACGTAACCAACGCAACGGACAACGAAGACACCTCAGGGAGGAGGAACAGTGGTCACCATCCGCGATGTCGCCAAGCACGCCGGCGTCTCCCCGGCCACCGTCTCCCGGGTTGTCAACGGCCTCGTCGGCTACTCCGACGAGACCCGGGAACGGGTCGAGACTGCGGTCAAGAGCCTCAGCTACGAAACGGACTACCTCGCCCGCGGCCTGAAAACCCGGCAGACGTCCGTGATCGGGCTCCTCGCCCCCATGGTCTCCGACGCCCTGGCCTCCCAGGTCATGCAGGGCGTGGAGGAGGAAGCCCAGGAACGCGGCTACGCCGTGATGCTTGGCCGCACCGGCGCCAAGTCCGCGTACATCGCCGGCTACCTGCGGACCCTGCGCACCTACCGGGCCGCCGGCGTCATCCTCATCTCCGCGGTGATCACGCCGGAGACCAGGCAGCTGCTGGGGCCCCACGTCCCCATCATCTCCGTCGCCATCAGCGACAAGTCCGGCTCCCCCAGCGTGGCCATCGACGACGACCAGGCAGCCTACGACGCGACCCGTCACCTGCTGCGGCTAGGTCACAGGCGCATCGGCCTGCTGACCGGCGATCCGGCGTCAATCTACGTCGCACAGCCCCGCCAGCGCGGCTACGCCCGCGCCATGACCGAGGCGAACTGCAACCCGGTCACCGCCACGGGCAGCTTCTTCTACGAAAGCGGCGCTCAAGGCGTCGACCAGCTCCTGCAGCAGGATCCCGGACTCACCGCGATCTTCGCGATGAGCGACGAGATGGGCGCCGCCGTCGTCAATGAACTGCAGCGCCGGGGCCTCCGGGTGCCGGAAGACGTCTCCGTCCTGGGCTTCGACAACACCTCCACCTCCCTGCACGTGAACCCGCCGCTGAGCACCATGGCCCAGCCGCTCGAGGACATGGGACGGATGGCCGTGAAAAAGCTGCTCCGCTCCCGCGACCTGGGGCCGAAGATCATGCCGCACCGGCTGATCGAGCGCGGCTCCACCGCGCCGCCGCATCAAACGGCGCCAGATCCGCCCGGCAGCCAAGCACCTTCCAGCTAGCCCCAACAGACCACACCCACCACCGGCGGCAGCCGGCACTCCCCCGTGCCACAAACCAGGCAGCCGCCGCAGTTCCGCATGCACCAAACCACTTGCACCACCACACATAACAAGGAGCACTACATGAGGCAGCGCCGCCGCACCTGGCAGACTCTTCTCGCCACCACCGCAACCCTGACCGTCGCCGCCGTCGCCCTCACCGGCTGCGGCGGGGCCGCCACGGAAGTGAAGAGCACCCCGAAGGCCGCCGCCGCGTCCTTCGAGGGCAAGGGCCCCATCAACTACGTCTCCAACCGCGACGCCTCCGGTGCCGCGAACAAGAGCATTGACGAGTGGAACGCCGCCCACCCGGAAGAGAAGGTCACGTTCATCGAACTGCCCGACTCCGCGGACCAGCAGCGCCAGCAGCTCATCCAGAACGCCCAGATCAAGTCGGACACCTTCAGCGTGCTGAACCTGGACGTCGTCTGGACCTCCGAATTCGCCGCCAACAAGTGGATCCTGCCGCTGCCGGCCGACGCCGTCCCCACCGACAAGATGATCCCGGCCACGGTCAACGCCGCGACCTACCGGGACTCCCTGGTCGGCGCCCCGTACTACACCGACGGCGCCCTGTTCTACTTCCGCTCCGACCTGCTGAAGGCCGCCGGCATCGCCGCCGCGCCCAAGACCTGGGACGAAATGAAGACCGCCTGCAAGGCGATCCTGGCCCTCCCCGAAGCCGCCGGCATGTCCTGCTACGCCGGACAGTTCGACAAGAACGAGGCCCTCACGGTCAACTTCTCCGAAGCCGTGGCCTCCGCCGGCGGCCACATCGTCGACGCCGACGGCAAGCCCACCGTCAACACCGCCGAGGCCAAGAAGGGCCTGAACCTGCTGGTAGACGGCTTCAAGGACGGAATGTTCCCGTCCGACGCCATCACCTACCTTGAAGAACAGGGCCGCCGCGCCTTCCAGGACGGCAAAGTGGTCTTCCTGCGCAACTGGCCCTTCGTCTACGCGTCCCTGAGCGCCACCGACGGCTCCAGCAAGGTCAACGGCAAGTTCGACATCACCTCCATCCCGGGCACCGACGGCCCCGGCGTCTCCACCCTGGGCGGCCGCAGCCTGGCGATCTCCCCGTTCACCCCGAACAAGGCCACCGCGCTGGAATTCGTCAAGTTCTTCACCAGCCAGGAGCAGGCGCAGAAGCGCCTCGCCCTGTCCTCCCGCGCCCCGGTCTACGGCGCCCTCTTCGAGGACCCCGCCGTCGTCGCCAAGCGCCCGTTCTTCCCCACGCTGCTGACGTCGCTGAACAACGCCCAGCCCCGCCCCAAGGTGGTCCAGTACGGCGCCACCACCAAGGCCATCCAGGAAGAGGCCTACGCGGCCATCACCGGCAAGAAGGACACGGACACGGCCCTGAACGACATGCAGGCCAAGCTCGCCGAGCTGTCCAAGTAGTTCAGCAGTAATCGAGTAACTCAGTAATTCCCCAGCAGTTCAGACCACCCGCCTGGCCGGCCGGTTCATCCCGGCCGGCCAGGCACGCTGCAACTCCAGTTAGGTACCCAGCATGACGACGACGACGACCGTCCCGCCCGCCGGCGCGCAGACCGGCACGCCCCAAGCACCCCGGCCCCGCAAACGCGCCCGGCGCACCGCCGGCGAAGGCCGCATGGCCGCGATGCTGCTCTCCCCCACCATCCTGGTGCTGGCCCTAGTGATCGTGTACCCGCTGCTCTCGGCGCTGCACCAGTCTCTCTACCGCGCCGAATCCGGCCTGGACGCGGACGGCTTCGTCACCGATGTGGATGCCTTCGTGGGCCTGGCCAACTACGCCGACCTGTTCGTCGGCGAATCCGGCCGGCGCTTCCTGAACGCCTTCGCCAACACCACGTTCTTCACCGTCACCACGGTCTTCTTCGAAACCGTCCTGGGCCTCTGCCTGGCCCTGGCCATGAACCGCGCCTTCCGCGGCCGGTCCTTCCTACGCGCCAGCATCCTGGTCCCGTGGGCCGTCCCCACCGCCGTCTCCGGCCTGCTGTGGCGCTGGATCTTCCAGTCCGACGGCATCGCCAACACCCTCATCGGCAGCGAAATCCTCTGGACCGCCGAGGGTGACGCGTCCAAGCTCGCCGTGATCGTCGCCGAAGTCTGGAAGACCGCCCCGTTCATCGGCCTGCTGGTCCTCGCCGGCATGCAGGTCATCCCCGGCGAAGTCTACGAAGCTGCCAAGATCGACGGCGCCGGCTGGTGGCGCCAGCTCGGCTCCATCACTCTCCCACTGGTCAAACCCACCCTGCTGGTGGCCGTGCTCTTCCGCATGCTCGACGCCCTGCGCATGTTCGACCTGCCCTTCGTGCTGATCGGCCCCGGCAAGGAATCCGTGGAAACCCTCTCCATGCTCGCCTGGGACGAATCCAACCAGCTCCGCTACGGCTCCGCCTCCGCGTTCGCCGTCATGCTCTTCCTGTACGTCGCCGTCGTCGCAATCGTGTTTGTGAAGGTGCTCGGCGCCGACGTCACCGGCGCCAAGGAACTGAAGCTGCTCTCGAAGAAAAACGCGAAGAAGTCCCGCACCCAGGCCAACTCCGAACAGAAGAAGGCCGAGGCCACCCGATGACCATCTCCGACCTCCGCAACGCTGCAGCCGACGCCGGCGCCGTCGCCCCCGACGCACGCACCGCCGTCGTACCCAAAAAACCGAAAGCGCAGCGCACCTGGCGCTCCTACAGTGTCTACGCCGGCCTGGCGCTGATCTTCGCCTACTGCCTGGCCCCGTTCTACTGGATGCTGGTCTCCAGCCTGCGCCGCACCGCGGACATCTTCGACAACACCCTGCTGCCGGCCCCGTTCTCGCTGGAGAACTACACCAAGGTCTTCGACGGCTCCACGATGTTCGGCCAGGCGCTGCTGAACTCCCTGATCGTCGCCGGCACCACCACGGCGTTCGCGCTGGTCCTGGGCATCTTCGCCGCCTACGCCATCTCCCGGCTGAACTTCCGCTTCAAATCGGTGATCCTCGGCGTCATCATCGCCACCTCGATGTTCCCCGGCATCTCCGTGGTGGTCCCGCTGCTGCGGCTCTTCACGGACATCGGCTGGATCAACACCTACCAGGCGATGATCGTGCCCAACCTGTCCTTCGCGATCCCGCTGGCGGTCTGGAACCTCACCACGTTCATGAAGGCCCTGCCGTTCGACCTCGAGGAAGCCGCCATGATCGACGGCTGCACCAAGTGGCAGGCGTTCCGCAAGGTCCTGCTCCCGCTGGCCGCGCCGGGCGTCTTCACCACCGCGATCCTGACGTTCATCCACAGCTGGAACGAGTTCATCATCGCCCTGTCCATGGTCAACGACCCGCGGATCCAGACCGCCACGGTCGCGATCTCCAAGTTCACCGGCGCCACCGAATTCCAGGCGCCGTTCGGCGAGCAGATGGCCGCCGGCGTGATCGTCACCGTACCGTTGGTCATTATGGTGCTGATCTTCCAGCGGCGGATCGTCGAAGGCCTCACCGCGGGCGCCAGCAAATGAGCCCTGTTGAATCGACGGCCCAGGCGCCCTCCGCTGAGTGGTGGCAGTCCGCCGTCATCTACCAGGTCTATCCGCGCTCGTTCGCCGACGGCGACGGCGACGGCGTGGGCGACCTCGCCGGTCTGACCTCCCGGCTACCGTACATCGCCTCGCTCGGCGTCGACGGCATCTGGATGACTCCGTTCCAGCCCTCCCCGCAGGTGGACCAGGGCTACGACGTGTCCGACTACTGCGGCGTGGACCCGCTGTTCGGCACCATGGAACAGTTCGATACTTTGCTGGAACTGGCGCACTCGCTGGGCCTGCGGATCCTGCTCGACGTCGTCCCCAACCACTGCTCCTCGGAGCACCCGCTGTTCCAGGCTGCGCTGGCGGCCGGTCCGGGCTCGCCGGAGCGGGACATGTTCCACTTTGTCCCGGGGCCAAAGGACATGTCCGACGGCGCCGGCAGTAACGTCGCCAGCGACGTCGCGCCGAACAACTGGCAGAGCGTCTTCGGCGGCCGCGCCTGGAGCCGCGCCACCGCCGGCTCCGGGACGGACACCGACTGGTACCTGCACCTGTTCTCCCCCGAGCAGCCGGACTGGAACTGGCGGAACCCCGCCGTCGGCGACTACTTCGACGGCGTGCTGCGCTTCTGGTTCGACAAGGGCGTGGACGGCCTCCGGATCGACGTCGCCCATGCCCTGTTCAAGGCCGACGGCTTGCCGGACTCGCCCTCCGAGGGCGGCGTGGTGGACGGGCTGCGGTCCAACCCGCAGGTCTCGGACCAAGAGGAAGTCCACGAGGTCTACCGCCGCTGGCGCACCCTGGCCGAGAAGTATGAGCCGCACCGCCTGCTGGTGGGCGAGGTCAACCTCGAACCGGCCCGCGCCGCCCGCTACACCCGGGCCGATGAGATGCAGCAGGCGTTCGCCTTCGCGTTCGTGAAGCTCGGCTGGGACCCGGAGGCCTGGGCCGCCGTCGGGAACGAACTCGAGGCCGCCCGCCGGCTCCACGGCGCCACCCCCACCTGGGCGCTGGAAAACCACGACATCGTCCGCTCCGTCACCCGCTTCGGCGGCGGCGAGGTGGGCGCACTGCGTGCCCGCGCCGCGCTGGTTGCCCTGCTGGGGCTGCCCGGCCCGGCGTACCTCTACCAGGGCCAGGAACTCGGGCTGCCCGAGGTCATCGTCCCGTCCGAGGCCCGGGTGGATCCCATGTGGGCCCGCGGCGGCGTCTGCCGCGACGGCGCCCGCGTCCCGCTGGCCTGGACCGAGGACGCGGCGCTGAACCACGGCTTCTCGCTCACCGAGAGCGCAGCGGCACCGTGGCTCCCGCTGCCCGCGGACTGGGGCAGGCACGCGATCGAACTCCAGCGGCAGGACCCGGGGTCCCAGCTGGCGCTGGCCATCAGAGCGCTGGAGATGCGCCGGCTGCTCTGGAAAAACGAAGTCTTCGGCCCGGACGACGGCGGCACCTGGCGCGTCGAAGCTGGCAACCTACTGATCTGCGAACGCAGTGATGACTTCTTCGTCGCTGTCGCGATGGGCACCCAACCGGTGCCGCTACCCGCGGGAACCGTACTGCTTAGCGCTGCGCCGCTGGCCGAGGACGGCTGGCTGCAGCCGAACAACGCCGCGTGGGTGCTGCGAGACCAAGCCCAGTCCGTTCGGGGCCGCCCGCGTTCCAGACACACCCCCGTTGCGCTATCACTTGAAGCTGCTATCAGCGGCTGAGAACGACCACAGGTGATAGCGCAAACGGGATCACGTTCCGTCACCAAACAACCTCTTGCCAACATGGAGGTACCCCGACGATCCTGCCTGCTTCATGCCCAACTCGCCGGATACTCGAACGAAAGAACAACGAGTGGGCACCCGTGATTGAGTGCGCTCAGAGCGCGACTAGTGCGGAGTCACTCGCTGGAGCGCACGAGTACTAATTCCCCAGGCACAAGTGAGGACCAATGTCGGATTCGGATACAGATGAGCAGGCTGGCGTGTCCACCCGGATCAGCGTCTTCAACCTCGACCCGGTCGAGCAGTCGAAGCTGTGGTTGCAGGTCGGGCCGACCGAGGCGAGGCGGATACTTGTCGGGGTCTTGCGCGCCGCGCTGCTCTTCGGCGGCACGGTCGTCGTCGACCGCAATCAGCTCCTTGAGGGGATATTCTTCATTGCCATGCCTCCGGAGCGCTTGGCCTGGCACCTCGGATTAGAGCCGGGAGCGCCGCTTCCGATCGAAGTGCAACTGCTGCCGGCGCCATCCAGCCCGTCGACAGTATCGGGACCATGGGAACTCGCCGACGGACAGAAACGCTGGGGCGTCGACGACGATCTAGTGACGGCAATAGAGGCGAATCACGCGGCGATCCGTGACGACCTCCACCGGGTATCGTCTCCGCTCATCGCCCTGACCGGCGGAGCCTACGAACGTGCCTCGGATGCAAGCCAGAGGTCCCATTCGTCCTCCGGTGCAAAGTTCGATGAGGCGTGGCGCGTTTCGGACCCGGTCGTGGTGCCACAGGCTCTCTGGGCCGAGCGGGACATTGGAGTGGCGAAAAAAGTGCGGGAGAGCGGCCGGAGCGCCTGGGTCGAGGCAATGCGGGACGGGCGCGTCCAGGTCCGCAGCAGCGCCAGCCTGGGACCGAATCCGCTTGGACCCGAGCTCGATTCCGAGCTTCCCCCGAACGATGATCAGCTCCCGGAGGTGGATGAACTCGTTGCCGCGCTGATGAATCTCGAGTATGCGAACGATGCTGACCGGCGCAAGACCGCTCCCTGCCTGGTGGTGCACTCGGGCGGTGCCGAGCCATGTCAGAGAGCCCATGTGACGACTCGGTCCCTTGTGACTCGGTGGCTTGACGGCGAGCACGTGGAACTATTGAACCCGTCGCAACTGCCGGACTCCCTGCAGCATGACGAGTTGGCGGTGCACCGCAGCTCTGCACTCGGCTGGTGGACACTTGCCTACAACCGTGCCATCTGCAATCGGGACGACCTGAGGTTGCTCACTATCTTTAACGCGCTGCCGTCGCCCTCGGGCATCCGTGGCGACGATGCCGAGGCTGCCGAGCTCGCCTGGGGACTCCGGCGGCCTAAGGAGAGAATCAGCGCCCGGATGCGCGCGCGCCTTCGACGCCGGTCGCGGTCCTCGGTCGCGAGCACTCTGCCTATCGCTGGCGATGTTGTCACGCGCCTCGCGGCATTCACGCCCGCCGAGTACTCACGGCTTCAGGCGTTCGATGCTGTTGGCTCGCGCGAGTTGTTGCGTAACCCGGGGCGGCGGTCGCTCTTCGACCTCGTCGTCGCTATCGACGAGATCGCCGGTGACACGACGTCACGATCCCGGCGGATGCGGTCGACGATGCTGCGTGCCGCCGTCGTCACCATCGGTGGGCTCGCGGTGGTGCTTTACGACAACGGGGTCATCGCCCTTACCGGCCCAGTGTGGGCGATCATCGCATTCGTTGCCGCTGCTCTCCTCGCGGCACCCTGGTCGGATCTTGGCAGCCTTCGCCGCATGAGCGGCTCTCAGTTGCAGTCCCCCCTTCGGTTCAAGGCATGACGGCGGCCCGCCGCTGGCGCGACGTCTGGACGGCACCCGGAGAACGGCTCTTCGTGCAGGCGCGCGACGAGGAAGGTTGGACTCGTCACAGGATCCTGTCGAATTCCGAAGGTGACGGGGCCGTTGCCGTCGTCGTCGACGGATCACGGGTCTTGTTCATTGACGCGGAACGCCCTGCAATCGGGAGGAATCTGTGGGAACTGCCGCGCGGACAGGCCGACGCCGCGGACGGATCCCCGGAGGCGACGGCTGCACGGGAACTTCTCGAAGAGACCGGTCTGATCTCGGTTGAGTCCCGCCTGCTCGGCCAGATCTGGGCGGAGAGCGGCCTGAGCGGGGATGCGGTGAACGTCGTGCAAGTCCGCGTCGATCCTCTTGCCAGGCGGGCCGTTGCGGAATATTCGGCGCTGCGGTGGATTGATATGCACCGGATCAGTCAGGAGATAGCCGACGACCAGATCCGTGACGGCATCAGCATTGCCGCCCTCGCGCTCGCGTGGGCGAAAGGCCAGCTCAATACTGCATCACCCGCCTAGAGCGTCGAGCCAAGTGCCCTAAATACCTCGACGCGCGGGCCAGCTGACAGACGGACCTAGGCGTGTGCCGATGCAACAAGGACCAAGATGCGCCACAGCTGCAGCGCGCACCAAGCCGCGCGCCGGCGCTCTCTCCGATGGCACGAAAAAGGAGGCCGATGACGACACCCAGTGTCGCCGTCGGCCTCCTTTTAATGCCCGGCGGTGGTGCTGCCCCCGCATGGGGCTGGACCCTAGGCCGCCGTTGGAAGCGTTACGTAGCTGCCCTCGATGGCGCCGGCGGCAACAACGGGAGTGCCGTCTACTGTGACATAGCTGCCACGGGTGACGGGGGGCAGGTTTCGAGCGCCAGCGACGGTGACATAGCTGCCCTCGACGCCGACGGGGACGCTGCCGGCGGGGAGAGTCACGTAGCTGCCGCCGCGCACTGCGGTGTCAGCGACGGTGGTAGCGGTAGCGGCCTTGAGGGTGGCTTCGGTGGTGGATGAGGAGGTTGCGGGGCGTTCGGTCAGCAAAGTCATGGGTTCTCCGTGGGGTTTCGCGATGAGGGGCGTACAGGTTCTTGTGCCGCTCAAGCAGGAGGGCGGTTGCGCGTTGTGTCGCTTGCCCCGCTGGCCCGGGTGTCTTCACCGGTGCGGTACTCAAGGGCTACGTCGGCCTGCACCTAACTTTACAGGCTTATCGTGAGTTACTCACAATAAGGTGGGAAGGCTCACGTTCATGCAAGGCGGCTGACCAGAGCGGGGTAGGGGAAGTTCAGTGCAAACTGCCTCGAGAATGGTCTTGCGGAGGCAACGGCAGGTCCCAATGATCCGGGGCAGTTCTCCCACGGCACCCAGGCAAAACTGCAGGCCGGGAACCTCGTGGTCCCCGGCTATGCCCCCACCTTCGACGGACGGGCGGTGGCCATCATGTGTACTTCACCGCTTCCCTCGATCCGGCCAGGCGGGGCGCTGAATTAAGCGCGGGCGAGGGACTAGGGGCATTTAACCACGGACGTTAGTGACAGTCGGCGTCGTGGGGTGACATGAAGAAGACCTCCGAGTGGAGTGGGGCTTGTCTAGAGTCCAGTTCCACAAACGGAGGTCTTCTTCATGTCCTAGCCTCATGCTTTTCTCGCTCCCCGGGAACGACGGATCATCGCGCTAAGGGTCAGCCGCCGCTGGGGCCGGCCAGAATCGGCTACCTGCTGGTTATCCATCCCTCCACGGTGAACAAGGTCCTCTCCCGGTACCGGCTGGCACGGCTATCCCCAAGCTCCCGAGCGGAGCTGGTTCGGATTCTGCCGAACGGCGGAATCAGCGGCTGGCGCCGAGCGCCGCCCACGCCTCGTTCTTGCGTTCAGCAAGTTCTTTGCGCGCCAAGAGGGCCTCTTCCTGGCTGACCGCTTCAAACCGGGTGGCCGTGCCGGGAGCCGCGCGGGCCACCAGGTCCATGTCGGCGCTGATCACGGTGCCCACCATGGCGTACCCGCCGCCGGAGACGGCATCACGATGCAGGATGATCGGCTGCGTACCGCCAGGAATCTGGATCGAGCCTACCGCGTACCCGGCATCCACAATGTTGGACGGGTCCGACCCCGCGCCGAAGGGCTGCACCCGCTCCTTCCATTTCACGCCTGGGCCCGAATACCGCAAACCCATCCGGTCTGCCACCGGGGTCACCTTCCATTCGCCGTTGAGAAGGTTGTCCAGTCCGTCCTCGGTGAGGCGGTGGTCATACAGGCCCAGGACGATCCGGACGGTCTGTTCCTTGGTGTACGCGGGACGGAACTCGTCCGCAACCGTATCGCCGGCGGGGAGCTGACCGCCGTTGAGCGGACTGCCGACCGGGACCAGGTCGCCGGCCTCGAGTTTCCGGCCCTGGAATCCGCCGATCGCGCCCAGGCTGTAGGTGGAGCGGCTGCCGAGCACCTCGGGCACGTCGATGCCGCCCTGGACGGCGATGTAGTACCGCGTACCGCCCTGGATGACGCCGAAGCTGAGTTCATCGCCGGCTTTGAGCAGTAGCCGGGTCCACTGGGGCCGGGACTCGCCGTTGACCTTCACGTCCACGGGCGCTCCGGTGACGGCAATGACGGCATCCCGGCCAGTGGTCAGTGCCGGACCGAGGTAAGTGCACTCGAGGACGGCCTCCTTGGGGGTGTTACCTACCAGCGCGTTGCCGAGATCTGCCGAGTATTGGTCCATTGACCCGCTCTGCGGGATGCCCACGTTGTAGTGGCCGGTCCGACCCTGGTCCTGGACCGTGGTGGCAAGGCCCGGGGTCTTGATCTCAAATGCCATTGAGTGCCTCCATGAGTTCCTGGTTGTAGCCTGCCGGGTCGGCCAGCGCCTTGGAGAGCTCGAAGGTCGCCGGCGCCTGCCGGTACCGGAACGTTCCCTCGGAGATCTGCGTCTGGATCTCGTTGTACTCGGCCTCCGTGACCGGCCTGAACTTCACGATGTCACCCGGGCGGAAAAGCACCATGAAGTCCTTGAAATCGTCCAGGGCCTGGGCCGGATCGAAGATCGGCGCGGCAGCGACACCGAACATCTGGTAACCGCCTGCGCCGCGGACTGAGTAGATGCAGGCGAAGCATCCGCCGTGGCCCACCGTCAGTTTGGGGGTGTCGGTGCGGGGGCTGAGATACTTCGGGACCTCCAGTTGCTTGTCCTGGTCCACCAGTTGGAAGAGGAACGGCAGCCCGGCCACGAATCCGACCATCGAAACCAGCCACGGCTGCTCGTGGTGGCGCTGGATGAATTCGGCGGCGTCCTTGAGGTTGTTGACCTTCGCCGCGTAGTCAATGTCCGTGCCGCCGGGCTCCTGATGGAACCCTTCACGGAAACGCTCCGCCACCTCAGCGGTGAAGGGATCGTCGTACCAGACGGGGACCTCGATGATCCGGGTTTCGAGCGCCTGCTCCTCTTCGTTCCCCAGGTCCCGTTCGATGTCCCGGACGGTTTCTTCCAGGGTCGAGGGCGCCAGGACGTCCGGATCGAACCTCACCAGCAGCGAGGCGTTGGCGGGGCAGATGTCCACGATGCCGGGAAGGTCCGCGGCGGACAGCTTGCTTGCCAGGGTCATGACTTTGAAGTTGGCGGCGAGGCTCATGGATTCCGAGACTTCAACGAACAGGAATTCGTCGCCGCCCCAGGTGTAGCGGGCCTGCTGCGCAGCAGCAGTGCTTGGGCTGGTCATTGTGCCTCCGTTAGGTCCGCCGCAGTTTCAATGAATTTCGAGTGGTGGGTCACGGCCGCAAATTCGGGCCGTGCCAGCAGCATCTTGTGTACTGGAATGGTGGTCTTGACTCCTTCGATGCGCGTCCCCTCCAAGGCAGCCAACATGGCGGCGGTAGCCGCCTCACGGTCGGCGGCGTGGACGATCAGTTTGGCGAGCATGGAGTCGTAGTACGGGCTCACCACGGATCCTGCTTCAACGCCGGTGTCTACCCGGATGCCCTCGCCCGAGGGCCATTCCATGGTCTGGATGCGGCCGGGGCTGGGGAAGAAATTGTTGTCCGGGTCTTCGGCGTTGATGCGGCATTCGATGGCGTGGCCGCTGAAGCGCACGTCATCCTGCCGGACCGACATGGATCCCGTGGACGCGATGAGCAACTGCTCCCGCACCAGGTCGATACCGGTGATCTGCTCGGTGATGGGGTGCTCAACCTGGATGCGCGTGTTCATTTCAATGAACGCGGCTTCGTGGTTGATCGGGTCATAGAGGAACTCGACCGTTCCGGCTCCGCTGTAGCCGCATTCCCGGGCGAGTTCCACCGAGGAGTCCCGGATCCTCTGGCGGACGGCGTCGGGAAGATCCGGAGCCGGTGCTTCCTCGATGACCTTCTGCGAGCGTCGCTGCATGGAGCAGTCACGGTCTCCGAGGTGGATGAAGTTGGTGCCGTCGCCGAGGATCTGCACCTCCACGTGGCGGGCATGCTGGACGAAGCGTTCCAGGTAAACCGTGGGGTCGCCGAAGACGGACCCCGCCTCACCGCGCGCCAGCTCGATCGTTTCCAGCAGTTCGTCTTCGCTCTGTACGAAACGGATGCCGCGGCCACCGCCGCCGGCGGAGGCCTTGACCACGAGCGGATACCCGATTCCGCGGGCGACTTCAACGGCGTCAGCCTCGGGGTCCAGGGGGCCGTCCGAGCCCTTGAGCACAGGGACGCCGGACTTCCGGGCGGATTCCCTGGCCAGGGACTTATTGCCCATCATCTCGATGGCTGCCGCGTCGGGGCCCACCCAGATCAAGCCCGCGTCCACGACCTTGCGGGCGAACGCCGAGTTCTCGGAGAGGAAACCATAGCCCGGGTGGACCGCATCACAGCCGTGGTCCAGCGCGGCAGCGATAACGGCGTCATGGTTCAGATAGCTGGCCGTGGCAGGAGCCGGGCCGATAACCGCCACGTGGTCAACCGAACGCGCCGCCAAGGAATCGGCATCGGGTTCGCTTGCCACCAGGACGGTCTCGATGCCCATGTCCCGGGCGGTGCGGGCGATTCTTACCGCAATCTCGCCGCGGTTGGCGATCAGAAGTTTCTTCACGGCTATCCCTCGCGGATGACGATGATCGCATCGCCGGGGTTAACCATGTCGCCTTCGTTGACCTCAAAGGACTCAAGGACTCCGGCCACATCAGCCTGGATTTCGGTGAATTGCTTCATGATTTCGACGATGCCCAAGGTCTGGCCGATCTCGATGGTGTCGCCTTCATTGGCGAAGGGCGGTTTGCCCGGTCCGGGCTTGCGGTAGAAGATTCCGGGGAGCGGGGAGACGATGGTTGCCACGTGATTTTTCGCTTTCAGTTGGTCGGATAAGTCAGAGTGAACCGAGGACCGCACGTACGGCGGACGCCACGGCGGGTGAGTTGGGCGCGTCGGAATGGACGCAGATGCTCTGGAAAGAGATGTCCAATTCGGTGCCGTCAACGGCGAGGACCGGCTTCCCGGCTATGGCCCGGCTGACGCGCTCGGCGGCGGCAGCGGGATCCGTGGGCGCCGGACGGCGCTGGATCAAGAGCTCGCCCCCGGGGCCATAGTTGAGGTCCACATAGAGTTCGCCCACGAATTCCACACCCATCGCCCGGCACACGGATTCGTGCGCGGTGCCAGCCAGACCGTAGAAAGGCACGCCGAACTGTTTGGCAGTTCCGGCGGCCGCCTGCATCAGTTCCTCGTCGCCCGCCAACATTCCGTAGAGGGCGCCGTGGGGTTTGATGTGGTTGAGTTCGAGCCCGTGTTTTCCGAGAAACGCGGTGAGCGCCCCTGTCTGGTACAGAATGATCGACTCGACCTCTTCAGGGCTGAGCGCCATGCGGCGGCGTCCGAATCCCACCACGTCCGGAAGGCCCGGGTGGGCACCGACGGCCACGCCATGCTCCGCCGCGAGGGCCACGGTGCGGTTCATGACGTCCGGATCGCCGGCGTGAAAGCCGCACGCAACGTTGGCGACATCGATGATGCGCATAAGGTCTTCGTCGTTGCCGAACTCGTGGAGGCCCAAGCCTTCACCCATGTCGGAGTTCAAGAGCACACGGCCTGAAGTGCCGGGGGTCACAGATTTTTGCATGTGGGCAACGCTACCCAACCGGGACGACAGCCGGTATTGTGCAAAGCGCTGAAACCACATGACCGAATTATGAAGACTGCACTATTACGCGGGGGGATCTCGCGATTTGGAGGCTTACTTGCGCATTTCTGACCTGGTGGACGACCCCGATCTGAAAATCCGCTTGCGCGTGAGGGGAGGCGAGGGCCGGCTGGAGCGGCCCATCACTTGGTGTGCTCCGACGGAACATATGGATCCCACGCCCTTTCTCGGCGTCAACGCCCTTGTGTTGACCAACGGCATGGGCCTCAATGTCAAGGACTTCAGGATCTGGGATGCCTACGTCGAACGGCTGATGTCGATACCTGTTGCGGGCCTGGCGTTCGGCTTGGGCGCCGCACACCGTGAGCTCCCCGTCGGCTTGATCCAAGCCTGCGAAGCCCATGGCCTGCCACTGCTGGAACTGCCGCCGGACGTGCCCTTCCTGCTGGTGATGAGGCACGTCGATCTGATCATCGGCTCCGAGCGGTATGCGGAACTGCGCGCGGGCTGGGAACTGGCCGACGAATGCACCCGGCTGGCGGCCGACGGCCATTCCCTCGCCGAGGTTCTGGAGCGTGTGGCCCATGCCATCAAGGCACGGGTGGCAGTCATCGACCACAATTCGTTCGAGCTCCTCTCCGCTGGAGCGGCGGGCGGCGGGACAGCCCGGAGCACGCTCCGGCTCCCCAGCGGGGACTCCCACCGCTTCCAGCTGATCATCGAGGGCATCAATAGCAGCGTGGTGCTGCAGCCCATCCTGGGGCCGGTGGCCGCCGTCATCGCCATGCAGCTGAGCTACACTCTCGGGTCACGATCACCGCTGCATTCACGGGAGGCCGCGCGCTTTATCGAAGCACTGTACGAGGGCGGAGGGGCGCCCTCCGCGCCGCTTCGACGCTACGCCCTTGAGGCCGGTTTTGAGCCCGACGGCGAATGGGGTGCGGTCCTCATCGGCGGCGCGGAACACGAGGCCCCGGCGAAGCTCCGAGCTGTCGCATGGCGTGCGCGCGTGGGGCTTCAGGCCAGCTTCGGCACGGTGCGCTTCATGGAGGAAACGGCGCTCACCACCTTGCTTGTGCAGCACCGCGCCGGCGTGGTTGAACTGCTTGACGCCGTTCAACAGTTTTTCACCGACGCCCCGGAACTTTCCGTCATTGTTTCGGAATCCGGAAGCCTCAGCGAGCTGTCCCTGTCTCTGCAGTTGGCCCGCCGCCAGGTAGGAAAGCCCGGCGTTCGCCGCGCTCCGCTGGCCGACCTTGCCGGCGTCGTGCGGGGGCTGCCGAGTCCGGGGCTGGTCGCGATGTCCCAGCGACTCTTGGCGCCGCTGGCCACGGACGGCAGCGGACCGCTGCGCGAGACCCTCGATGCCTACCTGCGCCACAGCGGAAGCTCGCGGGAGATTTGCGATGAGCTCTTCATCCACCGGAACACGCTCAGCTACCGTCTACGGAAAATCGAAGAGCTCCTGCAACTCGATCTATCCGACGGCGAGGTCCGCGCCACCTGCCTGCTGGCCCTGGGTATCGTGGCGGCGCTTCAGTAAGGCGGATATGACGTAGTGGGTAGCCGCTCGCCTCTGCGCCAAGAGCTTCGACGGCCCACCAGGGCGGCCGCCCTTCTGTTCCCTTGTGCAGGCAGCACAGTTAAACGCCATAACAGTGGGCAAACGGCTACTGGGATCTGCACCGAAGCCTACGTATGGTTTCCCTCATGCTGAGCGAAAATGTGAAAGAAATCATAAGCAGAGTCGAAATCAACTGCGATATGGGAGAGGGCTACAGCCTCTACAAATGCGGCGACGACGAAGGCATCATGCCGTACATCGACCTCGCAAACGTGGCATGCGGGTTTCATGCGTCCGACCCCTCGGTAATGTACTCCACGGTTGCGTTGGCGAAGAAGCATGATGTGAAAGTGGGCGCGCACCCTTCGTTCCCCGACCGGCAAGGATTCGGACGGCGGGTCATGGCCATGGAGCCTGAGGAAATTACCGCGGCTGTGCTGTACCAGGTGGGTGCCCTTACGTCGTTCCTCCGCCAAGCGAAAATGGACCTTCACCACATAAAGGCTCACGGCGCCCTGTATATACTTGCCAGTCGCGACCGTACGGTGGCCTCCGCAATCGCAGCCGCGGCCGATGTCTACGGCGTGCCGCTGATGGGAATGGCAAACACTGTCCACGAGGAGGTCTGGGGACCTCGCTCGAGCGGGTTCCTCGCGGAGTACTACACCGATCTCGACTACAACCCGGACGGGTCCCTGATCCTCACCCGTGATCACATCGCTTACGATCCCCAACTCGCGGCAGAGCGCTCGATCCGCGTTCTTACCGACGGCGTGGCGAGTGCTGTCGACGGCTCCGACATCCCAATGCGTGCCGATTGCATCTGCATCCACTCAGACACACCCGGCGCGGTCGAGTTGGCCCGGTCAGTCAGCCATGCGGTGAAATCCCACCTCAGCGCGGCGTAACGCTAGCGGGCCGGACAGGCCACTGACCGAACACCTGAAATCCCTCAACGAAGCGAGCTGTCACCATGCCACTTGTCCGTATCGATATGTTTCCAGGCCGGACCCTCGACCAGAAGCGCGAAATAACCGAAGTGCTCACGAAGGAACTTTGCCGCATCGCCAAATGCCGACCTGAGACGATCACCGTGATGTTCAACGAAGTGGCTCGAGATGACTGGGGCCGCGCTGGAAAGCTGTTCATCGACGAATACCCTTACGACACTCCAGACTCTGGACCGGGAAACTGACAACCGTTAGGCGGCTTGGACCCAACGGCGCGGCTCCGTGGACGATCATGGCCGTTCTTGGGCGCTGCTTTCCCTTACGCAGAGCGCCGGCTTTAACGCCACGGCTTCAACGCGTTCACCATGGAGCACACGTTGAAATAGCTGAACAGCAGTCCGGCCGATGTCGAGCATCGGCGAGCGCACGGAGGACAGCGGGATCGGCAGTTCCGCGGCCAGGGAGGTGTCGTTGAATCCCACCACCGCCACGTCCCGGCCCACAGTCAGGCCATGGGACCGCAGTGCTCCCATCGCACCGATGGCGGCGAAGTCGTTCACCGCGAAAAGGGCGGTGGGCTGGCAGTTCATCAGAATCTTTTCGGCTGCTTCACGGCCTCCGGCCGTGTCGAAACGGGACCAGACCACGTTGCTGTCGGCGATGTCGCCGCCCAGGGACCTCCAGCGAGCCACGAACCCGGCCGTTCGATCAATAGCCGTGCTGGCGTAAGGCTCGCCGGCGATCACGGATACCTTCCGGTGGCCCTTCTCCCACAGGTGGTCCGCGACGAGCTCGCCACCGAGGACGTCGTCACACGTCGCCGAGGGGTACCCCGCCGCCCGGCGGTTCATCAAGACAAAGGGAACTTTCCGGGCCGTCAACTCCTGCAACAGACTGCTGCCCAAGTGCACATCGCCAATGATCAACCCATCCACCCGCCGGGCCAGCATGATGTCGATTTTCCGACGCTGTTCCCCTGGGTCATCAAGGGAGTTCATCACGAAAGTGGAGACACCGAGCTCAGCTGCCGACTCTTCAATACCCTCGTACATGGTGGCAAGTACCAGGTCCGACAGCCGGGGAACTATCACGCCGAGAAGCCGGGTCCGCCTTGTCCGGAGCCCCATGGCCTGCGGGTCCGGGGAGTAGCCGCGTTTTCGCGCCAGCTCGCGCACGCGCTCGGCGGTGGCGGCAGAAGCCGCTCCCTTGGCTATCTCCGAGCTGGAATGCAGGACCCTCGAGACGGTCGAGGGATGAATTCCAAGCTCGACCGCCAGATCCTTCAGCGTGACTGCCTGGCCGCCGTCGCCATTGTCCCTCATTCGCTCCCCGCCATGTCTACGTCGCGCACGTTTCCCGGCTTCCAGAAATGTCCAGGAAAACCCTTGACGTGCTCCCTCTCACATTTTACAGTTACGAAGCGGTACCCAATCGATTGGGTAACGCGGCGTCCCGCCCCTCTGAGTTCAATTTGTTTACACTCCCGAAACTCGCGGGCGCAACCACCGAAACATCCCACGGATACTTTTTAGCCCATCAACCCAATCGATTGGGTAAACCTGTCAGACGGCAGGTGCACGACAAAACGGAGCAGAAATGAGCGTCAGAGATTTGCCACCAGCCCACGTGGTGCTGCTGGCCACCGGAGGCACCATTTCGTCACGTGCCGTGGCACCGGGGGCGGGCGCCGTGGCCTCAGACACCGGAGAGCAGGTATTTGCCAGCCTGGGCTCGGCAACCTCCTACCCGGTGCGGGTGGTCGACGTCTTTCAGAAGGGTTCCTACCTGCTGGCCGTCGATGACATGATCACGATCTGCGGAATGATCAAGGAAGCGCTGCAGGACCCCCAGGTACTGGGGGTTGTCGTCACGCACGGCACCGACACCATGGAGGAGACTGCCTACCTCGCTGAGCTCGTTCACGATGATGAGCGGCCCGTGGTGTTCACGGGGGCACAGCAAGCAGCCGATTCGGCGTCCCCCGACGGCCCGGGGAACTTGGCCCGCGCGATCGCTCTCGCTGGTTCTCCCGAGGCCCGGGGCAGGGGCGTGCTGATTGCCTTCGCCGGCACGGTCTTCCCGGCTAGCGGTGTTCGCAAGAGCCACACCACCAGACTGGAGGCTTTCGCCAACCCGGACTTCGGAGTCGCCGGGCGGGTCTCCGATACCGGCGAGGTTCGTTTGACGGAGGCCCCGCCCCGACTTGCGCCGCTGCCGTTCACCGGATTCGAATCCGGTTCACCGCGGGTGGACGTCATCCCTTCCTACCCTGGGGCGGATGCCACCCTTCTGCGGGCCGCTCTGCAGGCCGGCGCGGCGGGAATTGTGCTGCAAGGGACGGGAGCGGGCAACGCCAATGCGGAGCTCTGCGCCGAGGTCGCAGCCGCGACCGCGGCGGGCGTCATCGTCGTGACGAGCACCCGCGTCGACGCTGGAGCAGTGCTGCCCGTTTATGGTGCCGGCGGGGGCCAGGACCTGAGGGCGGCCGGCGCCATACCTTCAGGGCTGCTCAGACCCTCCCAGTCGCTCATTTTGCTCAGCCTCCTGCTCCGACTCCGCACCCCGAGGGACCGGATTGCACAAGTTTTCGCCGGAAGGGCCAGACTTCCCGACCGTTCCGGCGAATAGCGCACAACACACCAACTACAAACACAGTGAAAGGTAACTACTCAATGGCTAAGGACATACAAGTAGCGTTCGGCGTCGACGTGGACGCTGTCGCCGGAATGCTCGGCTCGTACGGGGGCGAAGATTCCCCGTGCGATATCTCCCGCGGACTTTTCAGCGGAGAAGTCGGAGGTCCCAGGCTCATCCGGCTGTTCGAGAAATACGGACTCCCGGCGACCTGGTTCGTACCCGGTCATTCAATTGAAACCTTCCCCGAACTGACCCAGATGATCGTGGACGCCGGACACGAAATCGGCGTTCACGGGTACTCGCACGAAAACCCCATCGCCATGACCCGGGAACAGGAAACGGCCATCCTTGACCGCTCGATCGAACTGATCGAAAAGGTCTCCGGCCGTCGCCCCACGGGCTACGTTGCGCCGTGGTGGGAGTTCTCCCCGGTCACGAACGAGATCCTCCTCGAACGCGGAATCAAATACGACCACTCCCTGATGCACCGCGAT
Organism: Pseudarthrobacter sp. ATCC 49987; assembly: GCF_009928425.1. Lineage (NCBI taxonomy): Bacteria > Bacillati > Actinomycetota > Actinomycetes > Micrococcales > Micrococcaceae > Pseudarthrobacter > Pseudarthrobacter sp. ATCC 49987. Next base: position 2,843,584 of record NZ_JAABNS010000001.1, read on the forward strand.
TTCGAGCCCTACTACGTCCGGGTCGGCGACAGCTGGAAAAAGATCGACTACACCAAGGACGCCGAAACCTGGATGGAGCCGCTGGTCCGCGGCGAGGAAACCGACCTGGTTGAGATTCCGGCGAACTGGTACCTCGATGACCTGCCTCCGATGATGTTCATCAAGGCCGCCCCCAACTCTCACGGCTTCGTCAACCCCCGTGACATCGAGCAGATGTGGCGTGACCAGTTCGACTGGGTCTACCGGGAAATGGACGAGGCAGTGTTCACCATGACCATCCACCCTGATGTCTCGGGGCGCCCGCAGGTACTGCTCATGCTTGAGCGCCTCATCGAACACATCAACTCCCACGAAGGCGTCCGCTGGCAGACCTTTGACCAGATTGCCGACACTTTCCTCGACCGGAACCCACGTAAAGGAAGCAACTCATGAGCACGCCCACCACGCAGATCGACCTCACGCCGCCCCAGTCGAACGAGAAGCGCAAGCTGCCCCCGTTCTCCAAGAAAAACACCACCATCGCTTCGACCATCGCACTGCTGGCCTGGACGGTAGCTGTCTTTGACTACGGCCTCTTCGGCACGCTGCTGCCGGCGATGCAGGAGGACTTCGGCTGGACAGAAACCGAAGCCTACGCCATCAACACTTGGATTGCCGTCGGTACTGCCATCGTCTGCTTCGGCATCGGACCTGTCATCGACCGGCTCGGACGGCGGAAGGGCATGATGGTCACCGTGGGAGGCACCGCCGCCGTCTCCGGGATCACGGCGCTGATTCCCACTGGCATTCCGTTCCTCAGCAACGGGCTGATGGTCCTGGTCCGTTCCTTCGGCGGCCTCGGTTTCTCCGAGCAGGCCGTCAACGCGACCTACATGAACGAGGTCTACCAGGTCACCGAGGACGAAAAGAAGCGCAAGCGGCCCGGCTTCTACTACTCCTTCATCCAGGGCGGCTGGCCGCTGGGATTCCTGCTGGCCAGCGCGCTGGCCCTCGCGTTCCTTCCCTCCCTCGGCTGGCGTGCCTTGTACCTCATGGCAACCATCCCGGCATTCATCATCGTCTGGGTCATCTCGAAAAAACTGAAAGAAACACCCCAGTTCGAACTCCACCACAAGCTCACCGAACTTGAAAAGCAGGGTAACACCGAGCAAGCCCACGCTCTCGCGAAATCCTACGGCGTGGAGCACTCCTCAACGGCCCCGCTGAAGCGCATCTGGGAGCCCCACCTGCGCAGGAACACCATTGTTTTCTCCCTCGCCTGGATCTTGAACTTCTTCGGCATCACCATCTTCAGCGTGCTGGGCAGCTCGGTGCTCAAAAACGCCAAGGGCGTGGAGCTCTCCGACGCCTTCTGGATGCTCATCGTCATCAACCTGCTCGCTTACTTCGGTTACGTCTTCCACGGCTGGCTCGGCGACAAGGTGGGGCGCAAGAAGACCATCATCGCTGGCTGGATCATCTCCGGCATCGCCTTCGCCGTCATGCTCAGCCCCATCGCCACCAGCCCCTTCATGATCATCCTGACCTACGGCACCGGCTTGTTCTTCCTGGTCGGTCCCTACGCTGCGATCCAGTACTTCATGGCCGAGTGCTACCCGGTGAGCTGCCGGGCCACGGGCACCGCCTTCATCGGCGCCATGAGCCAGCCCGGCACCATCATCGGCGGCGCCATCTTCACCGCCATCGCCGCCGGGTCCGGCACCGGGCCCGCAGCCCTCTGGGTCGGCGCGCTGGGTACGCTGATTTCCGGATTGCTCATGTTCGCGGCCAAGCCGCCGGTCGAAGCCCTGCTGGAGGACCACCCCCATGACGTCTGAAAATAGGGTGGCGGTGATCACGGGAGCAGCCAGCGGCATCGGACGCGCCCTGGCGGTCCACTACGCCCGGCAAGGTGTGCGTTCCATCATCGGGACCTTCCCCGGGGATCCGCACGACCCCGAGGAAACACTTCGCCTGGTGAAAGAGGCCAAGGGTGAAGCTGTCATCCAGGAGGTGGACGTCCGGTCCAGCGAATCGGTCGAAGTCTTTGCCCAGCGGGCCGTCGACGAGTACGGCCGGCTTGACTACGCCATCGCCAACGCAGGGATCCTCCGCAACTCGCCGCTCGGTGAGATGACGGACGACCGCTGGAACGACATGCTCAACGTCGACCTCACCGGAGTCCTGCGCACCCTGCGTTCCGGTGCCGCCAGGATGACAGAAGGCGGCTCCATGGTCGCCGTCTCCTCCATCGCCGGCGGCGTCTACGGCTGGGAGGAACATTCCCACTACGCGGCTGCCAAGGCCGGATTGCTCGGCCTGATCCGCAGCGTGGCTGTGGAACTCGGGCCCCGCCGGATCCGCGCCAACGCCGTAATCCCTGGGCTTATTGAGACCCCGCAGTCCCTGGACCCCGTCAACTCCCTGGGCCCGGACGGGCTCCGGCGGGCCGGGGACGACATCCCGTGGGGCCGGGTGGGGAAGCCGGAGGAAGTCGCCAGTGTCATCGGCTTCCTGACTTCGGATGACTCCCGGTATGTGACCGGGCAGTCCCTGATCGTCGACGGTGGCCTCACCGTCAAGATGCGCGCCTAGGAGCAGGACAATATGAACACGTCAGCATTGAGTTATCCGGAAGGAGCGGGACGTGCGGTGGTCGTCACCGGCGGTGCCAGCGGAATCGGCGCGGCGATCGCCGCCGCTTTCACGGACAACGGGGACCGCGTGGTGGTCATGGACCGGTTCAGCGGCAACGGGACCATCGGCGTCGACGTAGCCGACGAAGCCAGCGTGCGGGCCGCCTTCGTGGAAGCCCGGGAACGCCTCGGATCGATCGACGTCCTTGTCAATAGCGCGGGCCTGCTCACCGAGTCGCCGCTGGAAAGCATGTCCTTGGACAAGTGGAACGAAACGATCGCGGTGGACCTGACCGGGGTGTTCCTTTGCTGCCGTGAGGTGGTCGGCGGGATGCGCCAGCAAAAGTGGGGGCGCATCATCAACATCGCCTCCCAGCTCGCGATCAAGGGCGGGGTGGGGCTGAGCCACTACAGTGCCGCGAAAGCCGGGGTGGTGGGCTTGTCCAAGGCGCTGGCGCTGGAAATGGCTGCGGACAATGTCCTGGTCAATTGCATCGCACCGGGCCCGATCGACACTCCCCTGGTTGACGGCATTTCCGAAAGCTGGAAGGCCGCCAAGCGCGCGGAACTTCCGCTGGGCCGTTTCGGCACGGCGGCAGAGGTGGCGCCCGCGGCGCTGCTTCTCGCCAGCGACCCCGGAGGGAACCTCTTCGTCGGGCAAACCCTTGGGCCTAACTCCGGCGACGTGATGCCGTAGGAAGGGGATCGCATGTGCGGAGCGTGCGGAAGCGCGGTCGTGCCGGATCCCGTTTTGGGGGCGGTGCGGACCCTCCGGCAACATCTGATCGTCGCGCAGACGGTCAACACCGTGTGCGGCGGATTACCCGGAGCCCCCAAGGTGAAGGCACTCTCCGATGGTTGGCTGCTGTCCGGACCGTCGGGGGCGTCACTGCTGTGCCGTACCGTCGAAGAGCTGTGGACGGCTGTGATCCGGGGCTTCGTTGCCGGGCCACAGCTGGATGCCCTCATCGAACACCAGCAGGCCTTTGCCGCCGGCTCTGACGGCGCGGGGCTGCCCGCCCGCGCCGTCAGCGTCGGGCGGGCGCTCGCGGCGGCGGCACAGGCGGTCGGCAGCCAGCGAGACGACGCGCCAGAAATATCCCCCGGCCAGGTGGCGTTGGCACCCACGGGAGCAGGTCCCAATGCGGACCGGTTCCCTCCATTTAGACAAACTTGAAGGAGCAATACATGCCCGATTTCACCCCGCTCTGGTCAGCTGTTCAGATCGGTTCCACCACACTGGCCAATCGAGTCGCTTTGGCGCCCATGACGCGAGTCAGTGCAAGCGAGGACGGACATGCCACGGAGAGAATGGCCTCCTACTACGAGAGGTTTGCCCGGGGAGGCTTCGGTCTGCTGATCACCGAGGGCATCTATCCGGACACCAGCTACAGCCAGGGCTACCTGTTCCAGCCGGGCATCGCCACCAAGGAACAGGCACAGTCCTGGGTCAAGGTGGTCGAGCGCGTCCATGCCGCCGACGCGCGGATATTCGCCCAGCTCATGCACGCCGGAGCCCAAGCCCAGGGCAACCGATTCGTGGACTCCTCGGTCGGTCCGTCGGCGATCGCCCCCAAGGGTGAGCAGCTGGCTTTCTACCGTGGAGAAGGGCCCTTCCCGGTTCCTACGGAAATCACCGCTGCCCAAATGGACGAGGTCCGGCAGGGGTTCGTCACCGCGGCGCTCCACGCCAAGGACGCGGGCTTCGACGGCGTCGAGATTCACGGCGCCAACGGCTACCTCCTCGACCAGTTCCTCACCGACTACCTGAACAAGAGGACCGACAACTATGGCGGCTCCCCCGAAAACAGGGTGCGTTTCGCCGCGGAGATTTGCCAGGCGGTCCGCGAGGCCGTCGGCCCGGACATGACCGTGGGGATCCGTATCTCCCAGGGCAAGGTCAGCGACAACGACCACCGGTGGAGCGGAGGCGCGGAGGAAGCAAAGGTCATCTTTGCCGCCCTCGGGGCCACCGGCATCGACTTCATCCACACCACCGAATACAGGGCCGCCGCTCCGGCGTTCGAGGACGGCCCGGAGTCCCTGGCAACTCTGGCCAAACGGCACTCCGGAGTAACCGTCATCGCCAACGGCAACCTCGACGACCCGGAAACGGCCGTGTCCCTGCTTCAGGACGGCGCCGCCGACGTCGTCGCGCTCGGCAAGGCCGCTCTGGCCACCCGGGACTGGCCGCACCGCGTCCGGAACAACCAGGCCTTCGACGAGCTCGACGGCAGTGTGTTCGCTCCGGTCGCGGACGTCAAGGACTGGGAGCTGGAACTGCCCGCATAAGGGTGCAATTCCATTGGGCAGGCCAGGCGGACATCGCCTGGCCTGCCCTGTTGTTGGCCCCAAGCCGAAGCGGGCGCACGGGGCTTGGGCGGTCAGGGCAAAATGGACACATGACTGACAGTTCGGGCGTTCGCAGCGATGGCATCCCGCCAGCCGGAATCCCGTCGGCCGCTACCAAGGGCGCCGGCGAACTCATGGCGATGCTCGACCATGGCGTTTCCGCGGCTGATCTGGAGACCACGCTGTCGGCCTGGCTGGAATCCGGGGCCATCGACCAGTCCACTGCGGCGGCCGCCCGCCGTTTGAACGCCCAGTTGTGGGAGGCGAGTCGCCGGGAGGGCCTGCTGCGCGTCCTTTACGATACGGCCACTGATCTGACCGGCATACGCGACGTCGAGGCGGTGCTCAAGGCCATCGTCCGGCGCACCCGGTCCTTGATCGGCAGCGACATCGCCTACTTGAGCCTGAACGACTACGACAGCGGCGAGTCCTACGTCCGGGTGACCGACGGCGCAACCACCGCTCTCTTCCGCAACATCCGCATGCCCCTCGGCGAAGGCGTGCTCGGCGCTGTGGCGACGGGCGAGGCGCCCGCCCAGAGCCCCGACTACTTAGCGGATGAGTCTAAATCGCATCTGGAGTCCAGCGACACTGCTGTGGCAGCGGAGGGTGTCCGGGCGATCATGGGGGTCCCCCTTCGCGCGGCAGGCAAAGTGATCGGCGCGCTCCTGGTCGCTGACAGGCATGCGCACCAGTTCAGCAGTGATGACGTGGCCTTGATGGAATCCATTGGTACACACGCAGCGGTCGCGCTGGAGAACGCCCGGTACATCAGTGAAATGGCCGGTGCCCTCAGCCGACTCGACCAGGCACAGCAGCAGAACCTGGCCCACGTGCGAGCCCTGGAAGAACTCTCAACCCTGGACCGGCGGCTTATGGAGACGCTGGCCTCAACCGGCAGCCTTCCGCACCTCCTCAACCTGCTGACCGAGTCCCTGGACACTCCTGTCTTTTTGGTCTCTCCCATGGGCGAGCCGCTGGCAGGGCTCGAATCCGAGGGAGAGTTCGGCAGCCTGTCGGCCCTGAGCGCCGCTGAGGAGTCTGCGGCCAGGAGGGCGGCGGTACGTTTTGAGGTCAAGGGCAAGAAGTACACCGTCATGTCCGCCGTAGCGGGCGACCAACACCTCGCCTCTCTCATCGTCGCCGAGCAACTCAGCCCGGCCCGACTCGCGGTCCTGGAACGCAGCGCCCTGGTGCTCAGTGTGTCGCTGCTGTTCGAACGCACCTTCCAGGACGCGCAATACCGTCTGCAGCTGGAACTTATCGATGACCTGCTCAGCCCCCGCTCTGAACACGCGGCGGCGCTTGGCCGCCGGGCCGGTCAGTTCGGTCTGGCGAACCACCTCCAGCTCGTAGTGCGGGTGGTGGGGGTCAGCGACGACCAGCGCCAACGGGCGCTCTCCGTGCTGAGGCATCGGCCCGAAGGGACTCCGGGAATCATCGCCCTGCACGAATCACACCTATGCATCATCGAACCCTTCGAACGACGCGACAGCCGCCCGAACGAAGCCCGCGGTGCCGCACACACCGGCCAGTCCATCGTTGACGAACTGAAACGACGCCGCATCACGGCCAGCGTGGGAACGTCGGAGCCAGTGACCGGCTTTGCCCGTCTGTCCGCTGCTCACACCGAAGCCCACGCCGTCCTCCGTGCCCTGCAGGCCCTCTCGCGCAACGGGGAAGCAGCGAACCGGGCCGCCTTGGGTACCGCAGGAATGTTGCTCGGAGCGATGGACAGCCCCTTCGCTGGACAGCTACTGGCTGCCCAGCTGGGGCCTCTTCTGAGCTACGACGAGCGGCGGGGAACACAGCTGGTCCTCACAGCGTGGACGTTCCACGAAAACGGCGGCGCCCTCCAGGAAGCCGCCGACTCCCTGCACATCCACTCCAATACCCTGCGGCAACGCCTGGACCGGATCGACGCCCTGATCGGTGCCCCGTGGCGCCGGGGAAGCCGTTCCCTGGACGTGCAAGTGGCGCTGCGCCTATGGCGGCTGAAGACAGCTGGCGTCAGCTCCGGCGGCTCCTGAACAAAGGGACCGCTTTCCACGACCTGAAGCACATGGCGCAGGCACACATGCGCACGGGCTTTATATGGCACGAAGCCACATGGTGGGTGTCACGTAGCTCTGGAATGCTGAGATCTGCGGCACCTTTCAGGTAACCGCCCATCCCATCTCTAGGAGTTATTCACAATGTCGTGTGCGCATGCAGCGGGTATCCGTCCCGCAACTTTCGGCGTCCTCCGCCTGCCGCGGAGCGTCGTCGTCGGCGCCCAGCAGCGCTTCGCCGTCGCCAATATCGCAGCCGAATTCGGGACCAACGTCCTGGTCTGCACCGATCCGCGGCTGGCCGTCTCAGAGGAACTTCAGGCCCTGGTCCGCAGCCTCGAGGACCGGGACCTGACCGTGCGGGTCTACGGTGACACCCAGGCCGAGCTTCCGGTGCCGGGAATCATCGCTTGCGTCGAGGAGCTCAAGGGCCAGGAGATCGACGTCATCATCGGTTTTGGCGGCGGCAGCTGCATGGACATGGCGAAGGTCGTGTCCGTGCTGCTCACCCACGGCGGCAAGCCGAGCGACTACTACGGCGAGTTCGCCGTTCCCGGCCCCACCAAGCCTGTCATCGCCCTGCCCACAACGGCGGGCACGGGTTCCGAAGCGACAGCGATTGCCGTCGTGTCCGATCCGGAGCTGGGCATGAAAATGGGCATCTCGAGCCCCCACATCATCCCGTTCGCTGCAGTGTGCGATCCCGAGCTCACCTACTCCTGCCCGCCGTCCCTGACGGCTGCCACCGGCGCTGATACCTTCGTGCACCTGGTCGAGTCCTTCACCGCCATCACACGGGAACCCACCTCTACCCTGGCCACGGAACGGGTCTTCGTCGGCAAGAACATCCTGACGGACTCAATTGCCTTGAACGGCATCGGGCTGGTGGGCCGCAGCCTGGTCACCGCCTACAAGGACCCGGAAAACACCGAGGCCCGTGGCGGGATGATGCTCGCGGCACTCTACGGCGGTGTGGTCCTCAGCAACGCCGGAACCGCCGCGGCGCACGCCATCCAGTACCCGGTAGGCGCACTTACCCACACCCCGCACGGGGTGGGCGTCGGCCTCCTGCTCCCCTACGTCGTCCGCCACAACTTCCAGGCGATCCAGCCGCAGCTGGCGCAGATCGCCGAGGCCCTGGGGCGCGATATCCGCGGACTCGACGAGCGCGCCGCCGCCGTCGCGGGCGTCGAGGCAATCGACGAGGTCATCGCGGCCATCGAGCTGCCGCCGACGCTGCAGGCCCTTGGCGTGCAGGAAAGCGATCTCGACCAGATCGCCAAACTGTCGTTGAACTCCAAGCGGCTCATCGACAACAACCCCGTGCCGCTTGATCTCGACGCCGTAACCTCCATCGTTCACGCCGCCTACGCCGGCGACCGCACGATCCGCTAATCAGGACTAAGGACCACTGATGACTCTTCTTTCAACCTCTGAACCGCTCGACGTCGACGGGCTGACGGTGCCCCGCCAGCTGCTGATCGCCGGAAACTGGCAGGACGCCAGCGGCGGTGACACTGTCGAGGTGATCAACCCCTCCGACGCTTCCGCCATCACCGGCATCGCCGACGCCGACGTCGAAGACGGCCTCGCTGCTGTCGACGCCGCGGCCGCAGCCTTCCCGGACTGGGCCGCAACGCCGCCGCGCCGGCGCGCCGAAATCCTGCGCCGCTGCTTCGAACTCATGACCGAGCGCAGCGAGCAAATCGCCCACCTCATCTCCCTCGAAAACGGCAAGGCCCTGGCCGACGCCCGCGGGGAAGTGGCGTACGCCGCCGAATTCTTCCGCTGGTACGCCGAAGAAGCGGTCCGGATCATCGGCGATGTGTCCGTCTCGCCGTCGGGCGCCAACCGGATCCTGGTCCAGCACATGCCGATCGGCGTCTGCGTGCTGATCACCCCCTGGAACTTCCCGGCTGCCATGGCCACCCGGAAGCTGGCACCGGCCTTGGCCGCCGGCTGCACCGCCGTGCTGAAGCCCGCCACGCTCACGCCGCTGACCACCCTGGCGATCGCCCAGCTGATGATCGACGCCGGTGTCCCCGCCGGCGTCGTCAACGTCATCACCACGAGCAAAACCAGCGAGGTCATGACCCCGATCCTCGCGGACCCCCGGGTTCGCAAGCTGTCCTTCACCGGTTCCACCAGCGTGGGACGCCACCTGCTGCGCCAGGCAGCCGACAACGTGCTCAAGTGCTCCATGGAACTCGGCGGCAACGCTCCGTTCCTCGTCTTCGATGACGCAGACCTCGATCTGGCCCTCGACGGCGCCATGATTGCCAAGATGCGCAACGGCGGCCAGGCATGCACCGCCGCCAACCGGATCTACGTCCAGCGCGGCATCCACGATGAGTTCGCCCGCCGTCTTGCGGAACGTATGGGCGCCATGCGCGTGGGCCCGGGCACCGACGCCGACACCGAGGTCGGTCCGCTCGTGGATGAGGCCAGCGTCCGCAAAGTCGACTCGCTGGTCCGCGACGCGGTCAGCCAGGGAGCCAGGCTCCTCGCCGGCGGCAAGGCCATCGACGGCGCCGGGTACTACTACCCGCCCACTGTCGTGACCAACGTGCCGCTGCACGCCCGCATGGTCAGTGAGGAAATCTTCGGACCGGTGGCCTCGGTCATCCCCTTCGACACCGAAGAGGAAGTCATCGCCGCCGCCAACGACTCCGAGTACGGCCTCGCAGCCTACGTGTTCACAGAGGACCTTCGCCGCGGACTCAGGGTCTCCGAGCGCATCGAAAGCGGCATGGTGGCCCTCAACCGAGGACTCGTCTCCGATCCCGCAGCACCCTTCGGCGGAGTCAAGCAGAGCGGCCTCGGCCGCGAAGGTGCCCACCAGGGCCTGCTGGACTTCACCGAAACCAAATACATCGCCCTCGACTGGTAGCACTGCCGCTCCCCTTTGTTTCCACCCGAAAGAAAAGACCAATGACGATCTCCACTTCCAAAGCCAAGACGAAGGCGCCCTGGCGCGTTCCGGCAGCCAGCTTCATCGGCACCACCATCGAATGGTACGACTACTACATCTTCGGCCTGCTCGCCGCCACTGGCGTCTTCAGCCGCCTGTACTTCCCCGAACAGGACCCGGCCACCGGGCTCCTCCTGGCCTTCGTCACGTACGCCGTCGGCTTCGTCGCACGTCCCTTCGGCGGCATGTTCGCCGGCCACTTCGGGGACAAGATTGGCCGCAAGCCCATGCTTGTGCTCTCGTTGCTCATCATGGGCTTCGCCACCCTGGCCATGGGGCTGCTTCCCACCTACGCCCAGATCGGCGTCTGGGCTCCCATCCTGCTGACGGTGCTGCGCCTCATGCAGGGCTTCGGCGCCGGCGCCGAATGGGCCGGTGCGGCCGTCATCTCCATCGAACACGCGCCTCCCGGCCGGAGCGGGTTCTTCGGCAGCTTCACCCAGATGGGTGTCCCGGCCGGCATGTTGCTGGCCAACTCCAGCGTCCTTGCCGTCAAGGCCGCCGTGCCGGCGGACGTCTTCGACGCCTGGGCCTGGCGCCTTCCGTTCCTCCTCAGCGTAATCCTGATCGTGACCGGCATGGTGGTCCGCGCCAAGCTTGAAGACTCCAACGACTTCAAGGAACTCGTGGAGACGAACCAGACCTCGAAGAAGCCGCTGGGCGAGGCCATGAAGAAGGAATCCAAGGGCATCTGGCTTGTGGTCGGCATGCGGCTTGCAGAAAACTCCGCCTTCTACCTGTACACGACCTTCTCCGTGGTCTACATCATGAAGACCTTCGGTGCTGAACGCGCCAACCAGGGCACCATGTCTGTCCTGATTGCCTCCGCCATCGGCGTCTTTGCCGTGCCGCTCTGGGCCATCCTCTCGGACAAGATCGGGCGCAAGCCCCTGTACCTGTTCGGTTCCATCGGCGGACTCCTGTTCTTCCCGTTGTACTTCGTCATGACGGACACCGGCAGCGCACTGCTGGCAACACTCGCCATCATCATCGGCCTCGCGGTCTTCCACAACTCGATGTACGGCCCCCAGGCTGCCTTCTTTGCGGAGCTGTTCTCCACCAAGCTGCGCTACAGCGGCGCGTCCATGGGCTACCAGTTCGGCTCGGTCCTGGCCGGCGGCATCGCGCCTCTGGTCGCCGTGGCCCTGCTCACCGCCGGCAACGGCAAGCCGGGCTGGGTGATCCTGTACTTCAGCATCATCGGCGTCATCACGGTTGTGGCGACCATCCTCGCACCGGAAACGCTCGAGAAACTGGACAAGCGCATCACCGCCGCCCAGGAGCTGGACGAGAAAAACGCAGCAATTGCACAGGAGCGCGCCAGCGCTAACTGATACTCCCTAAAGTAAGGCGGGCGTCGTCCGGGTCAAAGGCAGACCTGGACGGCGCCCTTCTTTCTGCGCCTTCTACTCCTTGCCGTCGGGACGGGAGTCCTGACGGCATCGCTGTGTGTTGCCGGGCATGACAAGCACCCTTGCGAGGCAGCGGAACCGCGGGACCTTCCCAGGCCCCATATATAGACTGCTCGGGTACGTGTCCCTCGACTATTAGGAGAAGTTCATGAGCTACAGCGGAAGTCCGTCCGAGAAGCCGGTCGCAGCCGGTGACCTGGACCGCAGCCATATCGGTCAGACTGTGAGCTTTGAACCTAACGACTTCACAGTTGTCTTCGGAACACTCTCCGGCATCGCCCGGACGGACGCCATGGTCTACCTGTCTCTTCAGGGCGTGGGCGGCGGCACCCATCTGAAGGATGAGTACGACTTGCCTGTCGGCCACAACGTCTACGTTCAGATGGATCCCCTGAGCAGTGCGAGCAAAACCCTCTCGGAGGCAGAACGGGTCATCAAGGAGAAGTTCGACGAGATCAAGAAGAACCTCCGGGACCGGGAACAGAAACCCGGTTCCGAGTAACCTGGGTCCAGTCAGCGAGGAACCCCGCAGTGCCCGGCACTGCGGGGTTCCTCTGTTTGTCGTTGCGCCCGGGGCGCCGCCCATAAGATGAGGCATGGACTTTGAGGACACGCTCTGGACGGTTTTGGGGGCCGGGCTGGTTCTGCTGATGCTCGTCGACGTCTTTCGTACGCTGCTTTATCCCCACGGTTCCGGTCCTGTGGGCCGGGCGATCATGCGTGGATTCTGGCTGGTGTCGAGAAAACTGCGGGGCCGGGGCTCCTTCATCGCAGCACCTTTGGCCATGGCGGCTGTCATTGGCGCATGGGCGGGCCTCGCGGCCATCGGCTGGGCCCTGCTGTACTTGCCGCATCTGACGGACGGTTTTGTTTACGGACCCGGGATTCCGCTGCGGGCCGACTTTGCCGAAGCCCTCTACATCTCCCTGGTCACTCTCTCCACGGTGGGGTTCGGCGATATCGTTGCAGTGCATCCGCTGCTCAGGCTGGTTGTGGCCCTCCAGGCCGTCACCGGTTTCGGGTTGCTGACAGCAACGGTCACCTGGATCCTGCAGATGTACCCGGCCCTTAACCGCCGCCGGGCCCTTGCCCACGAGCTGAACCTGTTCAGGGAGGCTGCCGGTCCTGCAGGTGTTCTGTCCCTGGAACCCCGGCATGCCGCCGGGCTGCTGGAGTCAATGGCCGGAAACGTAGCTTTGGTGAGCATCGATCTGCTTGCGTTCCATGAAACCTACTACTTCCGTGAAGTCGAGCAGCGCGGCTCCTTGCCGGCCACAGTCGCCTACGCCCAGGAGCTGGCCTCCCAGGCCCAGCGCAGCGACAACCCTGAGCTCCAGTTCGCCGGACGGATGCTCCGCGCGGCGCTGGACGGACTCGCGGACGTCCTTCGCGGGAAGTTCGGCCATTCAGGAGCCACCTCTTCTGATGTGTTCGACAGCTACGAATTGCACCACCGTCACCTGCGGGGCGGGAACTAGACGCGAACTAGCGGGCGGGCACTGATTTCCAAGTGCCGCGTTCTCATCGTTCGTAGCTACGCTGAAACCGGCTCCCGCCTTGGTCGCGGAAGCCGGCTCCCTTCGGTTCGCTGCTGGCGGCAGCGCTGCTTTGCGTCGTTGATCGGTGCGGGACTGCGGCCTACGCGCGCTGGGCGATGTTGATGATGTTTCCCTCGCTATCCAGGAACCAGGCTGCCTTCCCCCAGTCGGCGGTGGCAACGCCGTTCTCCGTCTTCAGGCCGGGAAAATCGTAGTCTTCAAAGACGACGCCGCGGCCCCGCAGTTCCTCCATCTCGCCTTCGAGATTGTCCGTTTCCCAGCCCATCTGGGTGTTCTTCGCTGACCCGGCATTATCTGTCTGGTAAACGAGGAAGCGGGTTCCCTGGCCGCAGCTGTACATGAGGCTGCCCTCCTCCATGGATTCGGAGGGTTCGATTCCCAGCTTGTCCCGGTAGAAGTCCTTCGCCCTGTTGATGTCCTTCGCGGGGAGGACAGCCATGATGTTTGAGTCCTTGAGCATGATGATTCCCTTCTGTGCGTTGATGATCGCAGCGATGGTGTTGCTCCCCCCGGTTTTGGTCCCCGGATTCCTTGTCCGAGGCCCGTGACCGCCCCTTTGCGCCGAGCCGGGGCAGCCACCTGGGACTCTTCAACGCCGCGCCACCCAGAACCAGCGGGAGGGGTCCCCGAAGCTTATGTGGCCATTATGGACCGATTTGGTCCGGCGGAAAATGGGGTGGCTGGCACCCGGCTGACGTCCTGAGCGCAGCGCCGCCGTGTCGGCCGCACCGCTTCCGTCAGCTTCCGCAGGATGACAGAGTTGAATGATGAATGAGGAAACTGGTGGGCTGGTCCTGAACCTCGAATACACGCTCGATGCTCCCCCGGAAGAAGTCTTCAGGATGCTGACGGAATCGACCGAACTGGTGAAGTGGTGGGGTCCGCACGGCTTCACCATCCCTGCAGCCGAATTGAGCCTCACGGAAGGCGGCGGCTACCGGTTCCGCATGACGCCGCCGGACGGCGAGCCGTTCCACCTCTCGGGCGAGTTCCTGGAGGTCGATCCCCCATGGCGCCTGGTGTACACATTCCGCTGGGAGGAACCGACGCCGGATGACCGGGAAACCGTCGTCGACCTTGCACTCGGGAGTACCGGCGAAGCCACTCACCTGGTGCTCTCGCAGGGCCCGTTCCTGACGGAGGAACGGCTGGCTCTGCACCGCGACGGCTGGACGGAGTCGTTCGAGAAATTGCAGGCGGTCTTAGACAGTCGCACCTGACAACGCCGTCTGGTGCTGCGGGACTGACGCGACCATGGCAAAGTTGCTGGCATGGCAGCTTTCAGTCAGTCCGATGACCTGCAGGGAGCACAATTCGTCGACGTGAACCTGCGGGGCGCCCGGTTCGTCCGGTCGGACCTGTCCGGCGCGGTGATGCGCGGGGTGGACGTGGCCGGGGCGGACATCGATGCGCCGTGGCTGTTGGAGGGCGGGAACGTCCTTCGCGTCAACGGCGTCGACGTGGTCCCCTTCGTCGAGGCCGAACTCAACCGCCGATTCCCCGGCCGCACCGAAAAACGCGCGGGAGATCCGGATGGTCTTCGTGCCGCCTGGGCCGCGCTTGAGCGGACCTGGTCGGCGACGCTCGAGCGGGCCGCGGCCATGCCGGCGGGCACGGTCGAGATCTCGGTGGATGGTGAATGGTCCTTCGCCCAAACGCTGCGTCACCTGTTCATGGCTACGGACACGTGGCTTGGCCGGGCGATCCTGGAGATCGAACAGCCGTATCACCCCATCGGTCAGCCACATGCAGAGTACGAGACCGACGGCTACGATCTGGCGGTCTTCTCGGCGGCCGCACCCTCGTACGCGGAGGTGCTCGAGGCCCGGGCCGGCCGGGTAGCCATGGTGCGCGACTTCCTCGCCGCTGTCACCCCGGCGGACCTGTCCCTGGCCCGCAAGAACCCCTGGGGCCCGGAGCATGTGGTGACGGTCCTGTCCTGCCTGCACACAATTCTCGAGGAGGAGTGGGAGCACCACCGCTACGCCGTCCGCGACCTGGGGGCGATCGAAGCGGGGTCACACCTGTAGAGCCAACGTCCGCAGCCGGCGCGGCGATGAAGTGTTCACCCGCGGTCCAGTCCCCCGAACACAGCAGTCCACCTCGCCTCCCTACGGTTGTCGGGTCGCCGGCGCAGTGCCGGCAACCGTCACCCAGGAGGAACCATCACCATGCGCACAATCCTGACTGCCGCGGCCACCGCCGCGCTCGTCGCCTCTTTGGCGAGCCCCGCCGTCGCCGCTTCACACGCCGAAGCCGGCTCGGCGCCGTCGTCGAACGCTGCCGGAACGGCTGCCGAGAAGTCAACAACCGGCATCAAGACCAAGGAGAGCAACGGTTCCTTCGACCTCCAGTCCCATCGGGGAGGCCGCGGCGAGTGGACCGAGGAATCCCTGGCCGCCTTCGCCAACTCGCTGAAGCTGGGAGTGACAACCCTGGAACTGGACACCCACCTCACGTCCGACGGCAAGACCATCGTCTGGCACGACGACACCATCCAGGCCGACAAGTGCGCTGACACCGCGCCGGCCGCGCCGGGCGACGCCGCCTTCCCGTATGTCGGCGACCGGGTTGCCGAGCTGTCGCTGGTCCAGATCAAGACCCTGGACTGCAGTTTCACCCAGTTGACGGGTTTCCCGGAGCAGGACGTGATCGAGGGCAACCGGATCGCCGAGCTCAAGGACGTGTTCCAGCTGGTGCGCGACACCGACGCCAAAAAGGTCCGCTTCAACATCGAGACCAAGGTGGAGGCCGGCAAGTCCGGCGGCGAGGGCATGGTGGCCCTGACCCAGGCCGTGGTCGCGGAGATCCAGGCGTCCGCGGCGGATCCCTCGCCAAGGCAGCGGCCGCCCAGGGCTACGACGTCATCTCCCCCGCCTTCCGCTCCGTGACCCCCGCAATGATCGCTGAGGCCCACGAGCTCGGCCTGCCCGTCATCCCCTGGACCGTCAACACCACCGCGGACATGAACCGGCTGATGGACCTCGGCGTCGACGGCATCATCAGTGACTACCCCACCCGCCTGCGCGCCGTCATGGAAGAGCGCGGCCTGAAGCTCCCGAAGGCCTACGCACCGAAGGTCTAGACGCACGACGGCGGCGGGCGGCTGCCTCACGACGCCGCCCGCACGTGAATTTGCAGAATTCCGGCACTCCCGGGGCGTGATGTTCGTTGGTCTAGGTGACCAGCCCCGCCGACCATACCGGCCGACACCAAATGAGGCAGCATGCAAGTCCCCACCATTGTCTGGATATTCACGATCATCGGAATAGTGGGCCTGCTGGCCTTCGATTTCTTTTTCCACGTCCGCAAGGCCCACACCCCCACCCTGCGCGAATCGGCCATCTGGTCGTCGATCTACGTCGGCCTCGCCCTGCTGTTCGGCGTCGGCGTCCTGGTTTTCGGCGGCGTCGACATGGGAACGGAGTACTTCGCCGGCTACGTCACGGAGAAGGCCCTCTCCGTCGACAACCTCTTCGTTTTCCTCATCATCATGGCCAGCTTCCGGGTTCCCCGCGCCGACCAGCAGAAGGTGCTGCTGTTCGGGATCGTCTTCTCGCTGATCGCGCGGACGGCGTTCATTTTCCTCGGCGCCGCCCTGATCAACAGCTTCTCCTGGGTGTTCTACATCTTCGGCCTCATCCTGCTGCTCACGGCGGGCAACCTGCTCCGGCCGAATGCGCACGACGACGACTCCGACGGGCTCATCGTCCGGCTGGCCAAGAAATTCCTCCCCGCTTCCTCGCACTACGACGGCGACAAACTGTTCACGGTCGAAAACGGCAAGCGCGTCCTCACCCCGATGCTCCTGGTTATGCTAGCCATCGGCGGGACGGACATCCTGTTTGCGCTTGACTCGATTCCCGCCATCTTCGGCCTGACCCAGAACGTTTTTGTTGTCTTCACGGCCACGGCGTTCTCCCTGATGGGCCTGCGGCAGCTGTTCTTCCTGATCGACGGTCTGCTGGACCGGCTGATCTACCTGTCCTACGGCCTCGCCGCCGTCCTGGGATTCATCGGCGTCAAACTGGTCCTGCACGCCCTCCACGAGAACAACCTGCCGTTCATCAACGACGGCGAACACGTCACCGTCCTCGAAATCAGCACGGGCACCTCGCTCCTGGTGATCCTCGGAGTTCTCACCGTCACCGTCCTCGCTTCCATCTTCAGCCCCAAGGGCAAGGCGAAGAACGCCGTCTCGGGCGCCAAGCGGCACGCCGTCGACTACCTGGACCTCAACTACGAAACCGACATCGTGGAACGGGAACGGATCTTCGCCAAGATGGTCAGCGAAGAAGAGCAGCTGCGGGCCCTGCCGGAGAAGTACAAGCGGCTCATCCGCCATGAAACCGAGGTCAGGGACCTGCTGCACCGTGCCCACGCCGAACACGACAAGGCCCTCCAGCGGGAGGAACAGCGCTAAGGCCGGGCCTGCCCGCACAGGCCGCCTAACACAATAAAGCAGACAAAAGAGGCTGTCCGCGTTTCCTTGGGGAACGTGGACAGCCTTTTCTGTTCCCGACGGCGGTCGTTCCGGCCGCCGTCGTGGGTCGGTATCGCTCAGCCAACGGCCACCGCGCCGATCTGCTGCATCAGGCTCAGGTTGTCGGTGGTGCCCCAGTGCTCGGCCACCTTGCCGTCCTCGACCCTGATGATGTCAGTGCAGTCGAATTCGACGCTCTTGCCCGTTGCCGGGATGCCAGCCATTTCCCCACGATGTGTCCCGGTGAGGATCACGTGGCACGCCTCCATGTTTCCGGCGCTCAGCGAGGGCTCGATCGCTTTGACCTTGATATCCGGGAAAGCCGACCGCATGGTATTCACAAAGAATTTGACCCCGTCCCTGCCGGACGGCTGCCCGGGGAGGCCCTCCTCGTGATCCACATAGCTGTCCGTCGCCAGCTCATCAATCAGGGCGAGGTTTCCACTCTCCATGACGTCCTTGTAGAACCGTTCTATCAGTCCAATACCTTCCGACATTTCCGACTCCTTGTAGGCGAGAGACCGAATTTAGATCCCCCCAGGCCAGGTGCACCGGCGCCGTCGCCAGAAAGAATCGGCCCGCGCGGAGCGCCGATGGAGACTGTGCAAGTTGGTGGGGAACGGGCGAAACGCCTCGTTAAGGCCGAAGTTATTCCGGGGCTGGAAGCCTGTCAAGATGCGCTGGCTGATGACCGTCCCACGCCCCCGGTTATTGTCACACCGGCCCCGTAGTCTGCCGTCACTAGCTTGAACCGTCCTACAGGGGATGACATGGCTGAACTGACTCACCTAAGCACCGACGCCGTCGGGGACTACCTGCGCCGGCTAAGCCAATATCGCTTGCTCACCGCCGAGCAGGAAGTGGAATTGGCGCAAGAGATCGAGGCCGGACTCTTCGCGGAGCAGCTCCTGGCGGGCGGTGCATTGCCGCCCGGTCAGGACGCCAGGGAGCTGCGGACGATCATCCTTCTGGGCAGGCAAGCTTCCGACGCGCTCTTCCACGCCAACCTGCGGCTGGTTGTGTCGATCGCCAGGCATTACACCCGCCGGGGTCTCGACTTTGAAGACCTGATCCAGGACGGAAACCTGGGACTGTACAGGGCCGTCCGCACCTTCGACTTCGCCAGGGGCTTCAGATTCGCCACTCACGCCCCGTGGCACATCCGGAGTGCCATCAGCGGGGCGGTGGCCAACCAGTCAAGGCTTATCCGGCTGCCGGCCGTGGACCAGCCGGTCTGTTCGTTGGACTCCGAGGTGCCCGACGGCCGGGGCGGAACCGAAGCCCTGGCCGAACAGCTGTGGGATTCCTCCGCCCCCGACGCGAGCGCTGGGCTCTTCCATCAACAGCTGAAAGCGCAGGTACGGGCCATACTCGGCACGCTCGAGGAGCGGGAGGCCCGGATCATTGCGATGCGCTTCGGCCTGACGGGCGGCGGAGGGCAAAGCCTGGAGGAGGTAGCGAAACTTCACGGCACCACCCGCGAACACATCCGCCAGATCGAGGCCGCGGCGATGGAGAAGCTCAAGGAACCTGCCCGGTCCGACGTCCTGCGTCAGTATCACTTCGACCGCGCGAGCCTCTCTGGCGGGGAGGCGGCGTAGGAGTCCGCGCCACGGGGCCTCAGCCCCGCCGCTCCCGCCACAGCAACGACACCACAAACACCACCGCGCCGAGACCCAGCATCATAAAGACCATGAGCCCCCAGTTGGCCTGGTTGACGCCCGTGCCATAGAAAATGCCGATCAGCACGGTGGCCGTGATCGCCCCGAGGTACCGGCAGGTCTGGAAGATCCCCGCGGCCACGCCGCGCTCCTCCGGACGCGTGGAGACGTACATGCCCTGGCTCGAGGCGATGCTGACCACTCCGTACGGCACGCCCAGCAGGGCGGTCAGCGCCATCACCAGCGGAATGGCGAACGACGCCGTCAACAGCCACATCATTCCCGACGCGGACACCAGCAGTACGACGCCGGCAATCAGCACCCGCTTTACCCCGAACCGGTCGATCGCGCGGACCGCGAACGGCGTGACGACCACCGACATCGCCGCCAGCGGCAGCATCAGCAGCCCCACAACACCGGGCTCGTAGCCTCCGGCTTCCTGCAGCAGCTGCGGCAGGCCGATGAACGCGAAGTAGTAGACGCCGTTGAACAAGGCGAAACCGAGGTAGACCAGCAGCAGCGGCCGGTTCCTGCCCAGCAGCCGCAGGTCCAGGAACGGCGGGGCGAAGCGCAGTTCGCGCCACACGAACAGCACGGCCAGCAGGGTGCCTCCGCCGAGCAGCCACCAGCGGTAGCCGGGCACGACGTTGAGCAGCGCCATCATCACCAGGACCATGGAGCCGATGAAGGCCAGGATTCCGGGGATATCCGAGTCCCGCAGCAGCTCCGAGGCCCGGCCGCGTTCCCGGTCCTCGTCCGCCGGGGCGAATTGCCGGACCAGGACGATCGCGGCCAGGGCCAGCGGGACGTTGATCAGGAACAGGGCCTCCCAGCCGACGAAACCCACCAGCAGCCCGCCCACCACCGGCCCGACCGCCGCGGCGGAGGTGTTGGCCATCTGGATCCGGCCCAGCGGCCGGGTGGACTTCACCTTCGCCTGCTTCGCCAGGGCACCGACCATCACGACGGCGCTGGGGTAGGCGGTCGCGGTGCCCAGGGCCATAAAGGCGCGGGCCACGCACAGCACGGCGAAGTTCGGCGCGAACGGAGCCAGCGCACAGGTCACGACCACCAGTGCCATGCCGAGCATAAACAGCCGGCGCGGGCCGAAGCGGTCCGCCAGCCGACCCATGAGCGGCTGGCCCGCGGCGGAGGTGAGATAAAAGGAGGTGATCACCCAGGTGACAGTGGCGACGTCGAGCCCGAAGTCCGCGCGCAGCACCACAAGCGCGACGGCGATCATCGAGGAGTTCAGCGGGTTCAGGGCCGTGCCCAGGCTGAGACCTGCGACGGCGAGGCCCGTCCGGGGAGAGTTGCTCACGGCAACAGTCTGTCCCATGGTGCCAGCCAAAATCGAACCGGAGGACACCTGCCGGCCGCGGCGCCTCCCTGTCGGGTACCGCCGACGTTGAGTCCAGCCGTTAGGAAATCCCCGCGTCGGCCCATTGGCACAGCCGCTGGTATTCCGCTGTGAGTTGCTGGTGTCGCATTTGGGAAAGCTGCGCCGCAGCCAGCTCGGTCTGGATGGCATTCTGTTCCAGAAAAGTTCGTTGCACATTTAGTTACTGGCGGTCGGTGATAAACGTTCCGACATTTGCCGCCGTGTTCAGGCGGTTGCCCTTCATCTTGCCCACCGGTGCCGTCCCCTCCGCGGCCCTTTAGTTTCGCGGGTTGCCCGCTGGACTGCAGTTGATTTGCTGCTCGAACGCTGAATCGCCGAAGTTTCGGATGCTCTGGACATTATCCAAAATCTTCCAGCGTTCCGGCCGTTCTGGCACTTTCTGAATTCAAGGAAGCTACAGACAAAAACGACCCGTCACAGGGCGCCTCCGGCTTAATATCGAGTCAAAGTCGGCGGCCCCGGCACTCTTCTGTGTATTCTCTGAATGGGCGGCGACGCCGTACATTGCTTTGGGGGAAACATGGGCACAGCTGCCTTTCTTGGCGCGCTAAATCCGCGAGCGTTCCTTGCTGCTCCCAGGGCAAATATCGCCCCCCACAACTGGCCACATTGCCAGTCGAAACCTCGCACCGCATCCAACACATATCCTCCGTTGCCCATCACAGGGCTGCCCACGAAAGGGTCTCAATGAGCCAGCCAACACCCCCTCCCTCAGGTCCCCCCGCAAACTACCCGCCTGCGACCGCGCCCTACCCGGGAGCTCCCGCAGCTTACCCAGGGGCGCCCGCCGCATTTCAGGGTCCTCAGCTTGGCCAGCAGTACGCCGTGGGTGGCAAGTCGTTCCTGACTGCCTGGCTTCTGTCCCTGCTCCTCGGCGTCTTTGGGGTTGATCGCTTCTACCTAGGCAAGATCGGTACCGGAATCCTCAAGCTGGTCACAATCGGTGGCTTCGGAATCTGGGCCCTTGTGGACCTGATCCTGATCCTCACCAACAAGCAAACGGACAAGCAGGGATACAAGCTTGCGGGTTACGACCAGCACAAGAAGGTCGCCTTCATCGTCACCGCAGTCGTCATGGTGCTTGGTTTCATCTTCAACGCTACGCGACCCGCTCCGGCGTTGACCCCGGCGGTTGCTCCTGTGGTCTCCCCGGCGGCGACTGCTGCCGCCGCCGCTCCTGCCGCCCCCGCCGCCACGAAAGCGGCCGAAGCCGCGACCGGAGCCAAAGTAGGCGAACCGTTCACCGCGGACATGGGCAACGGGAATGTCGCACGGATCACCATCGTCTCGGCAACCTACGGACCGGCCGCCGCCACGGGTCCGTTCGCGACCCCGGCGAAGAACGGCGGCTACTTGGTTCTGGATGTTCTTTGGGAAACCGACAAGGGCGAAACGTCTAGTAACCCGCTGTACTTCAAGGCCAAGGATGCCGACGGCCGCTCCGCAAACAGTGAGCTCGCCATTGATGACCAGCTCGGCTCGGGTGAAGTACCTGCCGGCGACAAAGCGCGCGGCAAGGTTGCTTTCGACATCAAGGCCGGTACGTCGACGGTCATCGTCACGACTCCGCTACTGCAGGAAGCGGCCCGGGTCCAGGTCACGCCGTAGTTGTATTTTGCCTCAACCAAGGCCCCGGCGACTGTGATCGCCGGGGCCTTCAGAATCCCTGCGTGATGTCACGGTTGTGGGGGACCGGCCTTGATTCTGAATTTGTGAAAGCCAATTGATATCGAAATATAAGAAAATGGGGAGATATGAAGAAAGCATTGGCCTTGGGTGCCGTCCTGTGTTTGGCCCTGTCGGGATGTGCTGGGGGAAGCGCGCCGCAGGCCGCTCCGACTGTGACTCAGACGGCAACGGCTACCGTTACGGCGACAGTCACGGCAGCTCCCGTAACAGCCGCTGCCGCGGCCCCAGTGGTAGCCGCACCAGCTGCTCCGGCCGTGCCCCTCACGGCTATCATTCCGGCAGTCGTGGCAGGCACCAACGCCGAAGCATTGGACGACGACTTGACGGCTTTGGGTTTCAAGAAGGTCGTGTACAACGCTGACACCGGGAAAACCGTCCTTTTGCTCCGAAACTGGACCGTAACAGGAATCGATAATGCTGGCGTTGAACAGTCAATTGACAAGACTGTCGTCGTCCACGTGACGAAGTAGTCCACCGGTCTCCGACGCGGACGGGATCCACGAGCGTAGTCCGCGTCGGAGCCGCGCACTGCGGCATCAGATCTCGGTCAGCGCATCACGACTTGCGGGCGATCACATCAAGAATGTGCCAGTGTTTGGCGCCCCGGAACGACTGCCCGTCGTCGTCGTAGACCTCAAACTTCAGGATCTCCAGCCCGTCGAAAAGCTGCCGTGCCTCGGCCTCGGTGTGGAAGTTCCACTCCGGGACGTCGGCCCAGGAATCACGGTCGCCGAACAGGTTCACGGCCACAATCCCCGGGCGCCGGAGGACGTCCAGCATCATCCGCCAGAAGCTTCCGAAGTGATCCGGGTGGATGAACGGCAACGAATATCCGGCGAAGATCAGGTCCGCTGCCGGGAGTGCCCGGAGATCCTGGAACGCCCGTACCTCGATGCTGAGCTGGCCGTCCGAGTCCGCCGGAGCGATCCCCAGCAACCGTTCCCTGGTGTCCGGCAGCGAGTCCACGGCGTGCACCCGCCAGCCGCCGTTCAGCAGTGCCAGCGTTTCCTTGCCTGCGCCGCACCCCAGATCGATGGCCCGGCGGCCGGTGCCCGGACCGGCAAGGGCTATGGCCTCGAGACATAGCGGGCGCACCGTACGCGTCGCCTGGGCCGCGTTGTAGTCCGCCCAGACCTTGCTGTCCGCGAGGCTTTCCACAGGATCATTTTTCCCCTCGCGCGGCGGCGAAGCCACAGCTCAGGGCCGGACCCCGGCGCCGGCCGCGCCCGCCGCCGCGCGGTCGACTCCGGTGTCAGAGAACCTTGGAAAGGAACGCCTTGGTCCGGTCGTGCTGCGGATCGCTCAGGATTTGCCGGGGCGGGCCGGCCTCCACCACCACACCTTCGTCCATAAAGACCAGGGTGTCCGCCACTTCGCGGGCGAATCCCATCTCGTGGGTCACCACGATCATGGTCATGCCGCTCTTGGCCAGTTCCTTCATAACGTCCAGCACCTCGCCCACGAGTTCCGGGTCCAGGGCGCTGGTCGGCTCGTCGAAGAGCATCAGCTTCGGGTCCATGGCCAGGGCGCGGGCGATGGCCACACGTTGCTGCTGCCCGCCCGATAGGTGCGCCGGATAGGCATCGCCCTTGTCCCCCAGGCCCACCCGCTCCAACAGTTCCACGGCCCGGGCGGTGGCTTTCGCCTTAGACAGGCCCTTCACCCGGATCGGAGCCAGCGTGATGTTCTCCACGGCGGTCAGGTGCGGAAACAGGTTGAACCGCTGGAAGACCATCCCGATTTCCTGGCGCTGGAAGGCTGCTTCCTTGAGCTTGAGTTCGTAGAGCTTGTCTCCCTTTTGACGGTAGCCAACCAGCTGTCCGTCGACTGAAAGCCGGCCGCCGTCAACCCGTTCCAGGTGGTTGATGCACCGCAGGAACGTCGACTTGCCCGAACCGCTGGGCCCCACAATGCACAGCACCTCCCCGGGGTCGACCTCGAGGCTGATGCCGCGCAGCACCTTGTTGGTGCCGAAATTCTTGGAGACCCGCTCCGCGAGCACCATCGGCGCGTCCGTCATCCTTTTCCTCCAAAGTCTGTGCCGAGCGGTCCGCCGGGTTCGCCGGGACCCGCCGTCGTTGCCGTTTCCGGCGTCGCCGGTTCCTTGCCCGTCTTGACCCGCCCGGTTCCGCGGGAGAACCGCTTTTCAATGAAGTGCTGTCCCACCATCAGGACGGAGGTGAAGAGCAGGTACCAGAGGGATGCCACAAGCAGCAGCGGCACCGGAGTGAACGTCACGGCCGAAATACCGCGGGACACACCATAGAGGTCAATGCTCAATGGGATCGCCGCCACCAGTGAGGTGGTCTTGAGCATGGAGATCACCTCGTTGCCGGTCGGCGGAATGATGATCTTCATGGCCTGGGGAACCACCACGAACCGCATCGTCTGCCCCCAGGACATCGCCAGTGCAGTCGATGCTTCTGCCTGACCCTCGTCCACTGAC
The DNA here is from genome assembly GCF_009928425.1 of Pseudarthrobacter sp. ATCC 49987. NCBI lineage: Bacteria > Bacillati > Actinomycetota > Actinomycetes > Micrococcales > Micrococcaceae > Pseudarthrobacter > Pseudarthrobacter sp. ATCC 49987. Next base: position 2,868,225 of record NZ_JAABNS010000001.1, read on the forward strand.
AGCAGGCCGGCCCGAACGATCTCGGACATGTAGGCGGCCTCGTTGAGGGCCAGCCCGATCACGGCGGTGATGAAGAGGTTGGTGAAGACCTCATTCGGGATGGTGACCCACGGCTCTGTAAACGGGATACCCAGCGTGAACACCGGATAGATCAAGGACACGATGCCCCAGAAGACCAGTTGCACGTAGACCGGGGTTCCCCGGAAGATCCAGATGTATAGCCAGGCAATGCTCTTCAGCACTGGGTTCGGCGAGAGGCGCATGATGGCCAGCAGCAGTCCGATGACGATCGCGCCGATCATCGCGTAGATGGTCAGCCACAACGTCACCCACGCTGCTTGGCTGATCCGGCGGTCGAAGATGTACTTGCCCACGTCCGGCCAACCATAATCCGGGCGCTGGGCGGCGTCCAGCACAAAGACCGCCAGCCCGAGGACGAGGAGCACTGCCACCACATTCCGCCACGGGTGGCGCAGCGGGATGGCGACGATCGCTTCCGGCGGCGCGCCGTCGTCGTCCCGCCCCCTGCGGGCCCGGGGCGTCCTGCCGGGCTCCCCGTGCCTGCCGGGTTCGGCCTCAATCATCCGGTCGGATTCCGGCTCGCTCATGAGCTATCACCCTTTTGCTGCCACGTTGAGGTCCGCCGTCCTGACTCCGCCGGCTTCCACTCCCCACTTGGTCAGGATCTTGTTGTAGGTACCGTCATCGATCAGCGACTGGAGGGCCTTCTGCAGGACGGGCGTAAATTCGCTGCCCTGGGCCACGGGGATGCCATACGGTGCCACTTCGAAGGCGTTGCCGGCGGTCTGCAGCTTGTCCTTGGTCTTGGAGATCGCGTAGAGGGTGACGGGCGAATCGGCGCTCATGGCGTCGACCTGTCCCACCACGAGTGCATTGGTCGCCTGGTCCTGCGCGTCGTACTTGAAGATGGTGATGGCCGGCTTGCCGGCGTCGGTGCAGGCCTTCGATTTTGCCGGCACTTCGTGGGTGTCCTCATAGGTGGTGGCCTGCACGGCGACCTTCAGCCCGCAGGCGTTGTCGGGGTCAACGGTTTTGCCCTTGGGGGCGGCCCACTGGATCCCGGCAGAGTAATAGTTGATGAAGTCGACCTGCTTTTCGCGTTCCAGCGTGTCCGTGAAGGAGGACATGCCCATGTCGTCCTTTCCTGCACGCACGGCGGGAAGGATGTTGTCGAAGGTTCCGATGTCGAAGTTGACCTTCAGGCCCATCACTTGGCCCAGGGCGTTGGTGAGGTCCACTGACCAGCCGGCCGGGGCACCGTTATCGTCCTTGAACTCGTTGGGCGGGTAGTTGTTGGCCATGCCGACGTTGAGCACCCCCGCGCTCTTGATCTTCGCCGGGAGCATCGCGGCAATGGAGTCGTTCTTTTTTACGACGACGGCGTCAGCCGTTCCGGAGGCCCCGCCCGTGGCGGCCGGTTCGCTGTTGTTGACACACCCCGAGAGGGTGAGGGCGGTGGCTATGGTGAGAACGGGAAGAACGTATCGGGTGCGCATGGTTTCCTTAGCTGTTCAAGAGATCTCTAGGCTCCCGCAACCCTGCGGGAGGGTACTGTCTGCCTGCTTATTCAGAACTCATTTGTGCATGGTGCCTGACGCTGTTGTTTCGAGAATTTCTCCCGAATGGCGGATGTCCCGAAGAATTTCCCCGCCCCGGGCTTTCAATTCCGCAATGCTGGAAACGCCTACTAACGTCATGGTACGCCGCAGTTCGTCCGCAAAGATCTCAATGATGCGCCCGACTCCGGGAGAGCCCGCCGCGACCAATCCGTACAGGTAGGCCCTTCCGATCGAACAGGCGTCGGCACCCAGCGCCAGCGCCTTGAGGACATCGCTCCCCCGCCGGACGCCGGAGTCCACATAGATTTCGATCGAGTCACCCACCCGCTGCCGGGATTCCTGCAGGACGTCCATGGGGCTCAGCATGTGGTCCAGCTGGCGGCCGCCGTGGTTGCTCAACTGGACGGCGTCCAGGCCAATCGTGGAAGCCTTCGCGACGTCGGCCGGGTTGACGCAGCCCTTGAGTACGATCTTGCCGTGCCAGGCCTGACGCAAGGCAACGAGTTCCTTCCATCCGCTGGTCGCATCCGAATGGCCAAGGATGTGCTGCCACATGGACGGGGTGACGACGGATGTGGCCGCTGCACTGCGCGGATCGAGGTTCGGGAACCTGATGCCGTCCGATTTCAGGAAGTTGATCCACCAGGAAGGCCGCCGGGCGATGTCCGCGATGGTTGACAGTGTCAGGGCGGGCGGGGCAGTGAAGCCGTTGTGGAGGTCCCGCTCCCGGGAGCCCAGTGCGCGCGTGTCGACGCCGACAATCAGCGTGTTGAATCCGGCGGCTTCGCAGCGCTCCAGCTTGTCCTTCAAGGCCTTGGCGTCGGAGGTCAGTCCGAAGTTGAACCAGCGGTCGAGGCCCGGGTGGCTTTCCGCGATCGATTCCATCGGCACGGTGCTGAGCCCGGCCAGCCCGTAGGGGATGCGTGCCCGGTCGGCGGCCGCGGCGACGGCCAGCTCGCCGTCGGGATGAAAGAGGCGGGTTGCGCCGGTGGGGGTCAACGTCAGGGGCAGGGCACTGACTTTCCCGAGCAATGTGGTGCTGGTATCGGGTCCGGAAACCGGTCCCCAACTTGGCATCAGCGCCCACGAGTCGAAGACGGCGCGGTTGCGCCTCAGCGTCACCTCGTCTTCGGAACCACCGTCGAGGTAGTCGAAGATCCCGGCCGGCAGGACTTTCCGTGCCGATTTCCGGTATTCCTCGACGTTGTAGGCGTTAGCCAGGACCCGGCGTCGGCGTGATAGGACGGGCGCCTTCACTTGGATGAGCTGCCTGGCGTCGCTGATCTTCAATGAGGGCCTTTCCTGGTGCTGTCTTGCGTTATGGTTCAGCGTAGAAAGCGAAAGGCCGCTCCACTATGGAGAATGCGACAAATTGAGGGGCCCATGATTAGTAGCAACTACCAAGCACCATCCGGGATGAAACCGTGACTGCGGCTCCGGCCGCGGAGAGGCACCCGCTGCCCACCCTGGCAGACGTCGCCCGCTCGGCAGGCTCGGAAGTTGTCAGCCTCGTCGAAATGCCGGCCGATGATCAGCAGATCGTGGGGGGCGCTGTTCTCTATGACTCGATGGCCCGTCCTGCCAGGTTCCCCGGTGCCGTTGCGCTGGCCATCGGTTTGTCCATGTCGGGGAAGCGTCTTGGGGTGAAGGTCCGGGAACTCAGGGATGCCGGGTACGTGGCCATTGTCTACAAATCCAACGGCACCTCCGATGCCGCTTTGCGGGCGGCGGCACGGGACACGGGGATGGCGCTTTTCCGGGCCTCCGACGCGGTGCCGTGGAACCAACTGGCGGAGATCATGAACGCCGCTGTGGTCCCGCACCGGCAATCGGGCCGCACGCTGGTGGACATCCGCCCGGGTGACCTGTTCGACCTGGCCAACACTGTTGCGGCCCAGGCGGGCGGCGCCATCGCGATCGCCGATCCGGACCAGACAATCCTGGCGTATTCGACGCTCCCGGACCAGCCCATTGATGAGACGCGCAGGAGTTCCATCCTGCGGCTGCATGTTCCGCATTCCGTCGAAACCGACAAGGACTACCGCCGCGTCCATGCCGCCACCGATGCATTGAATGTGGCGACGGCGGATCCCCTGCTCCGGCGGACGGCCATTTCCATCCGCGCCGGCGGCTCCGTCCTGGGCTCGCTGTGGCTCCTCGAACGGGCGGAGGACCACAACGAGGACGCGGACCGGATCCTGCGTGAAGCCGCCAATGTTGCGGCGCTCCATATCCTGCACAAGCGAACCACCTACGTCTCAAACCTGACGCGCCAGATAGATTTGGTCCAGCCATTGCTGTTCGAGCCGCGACGCGCCGAGCTGGCAGCGATCCGGCTGGGGATCTCGGCGGCCTCCGTCCGGGTGGCCGCCCTCAGCGTCTGGCCGGCGGACGCCGTAGCGTCCGAAACCCTGCAATCCCGGCTCCGGCTGTTCGACACCATCAGGACCGCCTGCGCCATCCGGCTGCCCTCCGCCGTCTGTGGGTTCTCGGACAACATCGTCTACATCGTTCTGCCACAAACCACGGAGTCTTCTCGGCAATTTCAACGCACCGCGGTCCTGAAAATTGTGCAGAATGCGCGGCGGCTGCTCGGACGTCCGGTCCTGGCCGCCCTGGGCGTGGCGGCCACGATCGAGCGGCTCGAGGAGTCCCGGGTCAACGCCGAACTGGTCCTGTCCGAGCTGGTGCGCAACGTCGCCGAGGGGCGGATACCTGCCGACTCCGACGACGTTGTGGCCGACGACGACTCCCTCGGCTCACGTCTGCAGCTGCGCCAGATGGTCGCTTCGTTGACGACGTCCGGTCAGCTGCCCGGAACCCACGCGCTCAGGATCGCCCGGCACGACGAACAGCATCAGAAGTCTTTTGAAGCGACGATTCACGCCTACCTGAGCTGCGGAGGCAACGCGATCGAGACCGCGAAGTCCCTGAACGTGCACGTCAACACGGTCCGCTACCGCTTGTCCCGGGTGGAACCACTTTTCGGCATCGACCTGGACGATCCCGAGACGCGTCTGCTCGTCTGGCTGCAACTGTGGGCGAGGCACAACCAGTAGTTCCGCAGCTCAGGCCCCGGCGGATGCCGCGACGTGTGCCGCAGTCCGGCGCCCCCACGCCAGCTCGCGGAGCCGGACGAGGTCCAGCGCCGGCTGGGCGGGCGGGACACCCGGACGGTGCCGCGGAACGAGGACCCGCAGGGCGCCGGGTTCGATACTGCACCGGACCGGGGTGGGAATCAGCAGCGCCTCGCCGTCCACTCCGACGGGGATCTCGGGCACATCGGCGTCGACCACAACCTCCACACCGGTGCGCTGGATCAGGCCACGCTTCGTCGCCCGTCGCAGCAGGCCGACAGCCTCACGGGTACTGGAGGCGGAGAGTGCCACCGCGCCGAGCACTCCCCGGTCGAGCCGGGTGCGGCGGCCCAGGCCCGCGAGATCGTGACTGCCGTACGGACCGTTGCTCACCAGCACCGCCTGCGGCCCGTCCACGGTGGTGCCGTCAATCTTGGCGAGCAGCCGTGCGCCCTTGTCGCCCTTGATCAAATCCGGAAGCATTTCCAGCACCGTACCGGCCTTGTCGTCGCGGTACTCCGGGCTCTGCACCACCTCGGCGTAGACCCCGAAGGATGAGTTGTTGACGAAAGTGCGGCCGTTGATCTTGCCGAGGTCCACGTGCAGTTCCATCCCGTCGCGGAGGGCGTCGAGGCAGCCGGTGGGGTCCTCCCGGTCCAGGCCGAGATCCAGGGCGAAGTGGTTGCGGGTGCCGGCACTGATGACCAGGAACGGCAGGTTGTGCTCGGCCGCGATGCCAGCCACCAGCGCCTGGGTTCCGTCACCACCGGCGACGCCGAGCAGATCAGCGCCCCGCGCCACCGCGTCCCGGGCCAACACCGCGACATCCACGTGGCCAGGCCCGTCGAGCAGCGCCACCTCAGCGCCGAGCTCCTCCGCCTTCCGCTGCAGGTCGAACTTCACCACTTTGCCCCCGCCGGACCGCGGATTCATCACCAGGAACGGACGCCGCGCGTCGGGAGCGGGGTACTCGGTCATCTTCGAGCCCTCCCGACGTTCCCGGAGGGCAGCGCGGGCACACACCACCGCAACAAACACCAGCCCACCGGAGATCATGACCTCCAGCAGCAGGCCGGCCTGAACGAACAGGAACAGGACCACCAGCGGGGCGATGACGGCCAGCGCCAGCGCACACCAGCGCAGAACACCGCGGCTGATGAGGAACCAGTAAATCCCGGCCACGGTCACCACCACGCCGCCCGCACCCGTCAGGAGCAGCGCAACTGTGCCCGCCACACCGGCGGCCACCAGCGGGACCGCCGCCGCGCACAAGACCGCGGCGAAGGCCGCCCGCGCCCACCACCGCCGGGTCTGTGGGACGTCTTCGAAGGGCATGACAGTCATGTGCTGCTCCTTGCGGTAATCCGGATGGTCGATTGCCCCGGCCCGGTCTCCCCGCCTGGCCTCCCCGCCCGGGCGGGGCTGTCAGGTCTTGATCTTCGCGACGGTCATCAGGACCGCCGAGTCCTCTTCCGCTTCCAGGCTGTGCAGCCCGTCCGGCACGATCAACAGGTCACCGGCCTTGCCCTGCCAGGATTCGTTGCCGGAGCGGAGCCGGACGCACCCGCGGAGCACAAAGACGGTGGCTTCGCCGGGATTCTGGTGTTCGCTGAGCTGGGTCCCGGCCCGGAACGCCATCACCGTCTGGCGGAGGGTCTTCTCATGCCCGCCAAACGCAGTGTCCGCAGCACGTCCGCTGGGTGCCGCCACCGCCGCCGCAATCTGCTGACGGGCAAGGGCATCGAGCGATATCTTCTGCATGGGGCCACCCTACTCAGAAACCTGCCCGCTGCCGAGGGTCCTTTGCCCCGGCCACGGCTACCCTGAAATCAACGTACCCGTCCCGTCCGCCCCGCCTCACCCCCACCTGCCGCAACGGAGCTGCACCATGACCGTGAACGACGACGCCGGCCTCCGCCGGCTCGCTGACCTCACCTTTGGCCTGCCGCACCTCCGCCAGGGCCAGCTGACGGGGATGCGCGCCCTGGCTGCCGGCCGGGACGTCCTCGCCGTGATGCCCACCGGCTACGGGAAGTCGGCCATCTACCAGGTCCCGGCCCTCCTGCTGCACCGCCAGCAGCAGCGGCCCACCGTCGTCGTGTCCCCGCTGATTTCCCTGCAGGAGGACCAGCTGGACGGGCTGCGGGAAGCGGCGGGGCCGGGCGGCGCCGTCGCGGTCAACTCCTCGCACAGCGCCGCGGAGCAGGAGCGCGCGTGGCGGGCGGTGGAACACGGCGGGGCGGCCTTCCTGTTCCTCGCCCCGGAGCAACTGGCCAAGCCCAGCACGGTGGAGCGGATCGCGGCGCTCAACATCGCCCTGTTCGTGGTGGACGAGGCCCACTGCGTGTCCTCCTGGGGCCACGATTTCCGGCCCGACTACCTCCGGCTCGGCGAGGTCCGCGAGCGCCTGGGCAACCCGACCACCGCGGCGCTGACGGCCACCGCTTCTCCGCCGGTGCGCGAGGAGATCCTGGCCCGGCTCGGCGTGGCCGGCCCCCTGGTCCTGGTCCACGGTTTCGACCGGCCCAACATCCGGCTGGAGGTGGTCCGCCACCATGAGGACAAGGCGAAGCGCCGGACGGTGGTGGAGCAGGTCACCGCGCTGGTCACCGGGCAGGTCTCGGGGAGGCGCGGACCCGGGCTGGTCTACGCCGCCAAACGGAAGGACACCGAGAGGTACGCCGCACGGCTGGCCCGGAACGGCCTCCGCGCCGCGGCCTATCACGCCGGCCGCACGCCCACCGAGCGGGAGCTGGTCCACCAGCAGTTCCTCGACGGCGGCCTGGACGTGGTGGTGGCGACCACAGCGTTCGGCATGGGGATCGACAAGCCGGATGTCCGGTTCGTGCTCCACGCGGACATCCCCGAATCCCTCGACAGCTACTACCAGCAGATCGGCCGCGCCGGACGGGACGGGCAGCCCGCCGTCGCCATTTTGCACTACCGCTCGGAGGACCTGGGGCTGCGGCGTTACTTCGCCACCCACACCCCGGATGAGGCCGCCCTGCTGGCGGTCCTCACCGTGCTGCGCGAGGCGGGCCGGCCGCTCCCGCCCCGGACGCTGGCCGAATGGACCGCTTTCCCCGCCCGGCGGATTACCGGCCTGCTGAACCTGCTGCAGGAGACCGGCGCCGTCACGGCACACCACAACGGCATCCGGTTCGACGTGGCGCTCGACCCGGTGGCGGACCCCGCCCAGGTGGTGGAACGCGCCGTCGAACTCGCCAAGGCCCGCGAGCGCGTGGACAAGTCCCGCATCGCCATGATCCGCAGCTACGCCGAAACACACCGCTGCCGCCGCCAGTTCCTGCTCGGCTACTTCGGCGAGGACCTGCCCGGGCCCTGCGGGAACTGCGACACCTGCTCCGACGGCACCGCGCTGCTGCCGGAGCACCATGGCCAGCACGACGGCGGTCCTGCCGCCGGTGCTGCCGTTGGTGCTGCTGGCGGCGCTGAGGCGTTCCCGCTGAACTCCCGCGTGGAGCATGCCCTTTGGGGTCCCGGTCTGGTCATGGGGCACGACGGCGACCTCCTCACCGTGCTGTTCGACCGCGAGGGCTACCGGACGCTGTCCCGCACAGCGGTCCTAGGCCACGGCCTGCTCACGCTCAGTACACCACCCGGAAATTGCTGAACGCCCCCGTGGCCCGGGAGATCGCTTCCTCCACGTTCTCCACCCTGCCCGGTGCCTCCGGCGAGCGCAGCCAGCGCCGGAACTCCAGCACCACCGACTGCGGGCCCTCGGCTGTGATGCCCACCGTGCCGTCGTCGTTGTTCCTGACCGTGCCGGTCAACCCGAGCTCGTCGGCCTTGCGCACCGTCCAATAGCGGAACCCGACCGCCTGCACCACGCCGTCTACCCGCGCCGTCAGCCGGACCCACTCGCCGGAATCGCCCCTCGGAAACTCAGCCATGCTCCCAATGTAGCGCCCACCGGGGAGGCCGCCGCCAGAGGAACAGTGCACTGTCCACATAGGGACCTTTGCCCCTTACCTTCCCCGGGCCCCGGCAGGAACGATAGTCAAGTGCACTGCGGGGACGTGTCGAGAAAACGGCATGGCACATGGATGTGCCTCACCCTCCCGCGGTCTGCATTGCCCGAAAGGACAACACGATGGCAGGACAATTCGAACTCTTCACGGACTCTGAGGCAAACGTCCGTTTCCGGCTCCTCGGCGCCGACGGTACGGTCTTGGCGGTTTCCAAGGCATTTGAGGACAAACGCTCGGCAGCGGACGGCATCATGGCAGTCCGCGAATGCGCCGGCACAGGCCTGATCAAGGAAGCCCGCTCCAACACCTGGGGCGGCACAGGGACCACCAGGGCAGGCCTGCCGAAACCGGCGCACCGCCGGCACCGGCATATCCCCGCTGTCTAGGCGGCGAACCAGCAACACCCCGGGCGGGCAGCCCGGCACCATCGGGAGCCGCAATGGACGAAGCACGGGTCCACATCAGCGGCTTCCGGATGGACTTCGGCGACACCACCGTGGTGCGCGACCTCTCCTTTGACGTGCACGCCGGCGAGACGTTCGGTTTCCTTGGCAGCAACGGCTCCGGCAAGACCACCACCATCCGGGCCCTGCTGGGCATCTACGAACCCACCGCCGGAATCCTCCATATCAACGGCCGGGACTTCAAACCCGAGCACGGCGACCGGCTGGGCTACCTTCCCGAAGAGCGCGGGCTCTACAAGAAGGAAAAGGTCATCGACATCATGACCTACTTCGGCCGGCTCAAAGGGATGGAGCGGCGCACCGCGAGGCAATGGTCCCTTGAGTACCTGGACCGGGTGGCGCTCGCGGACCGGGCCTCCGCCGTGCTGGACAAGCTCTCCAGCGGGCAGCAGCAAAAGGTCCAGCTCGGTGTCACCATCATGAACAATCCCGAGCTGCTGATCCTGGACGAACCGACGAAGGGCTTCGATCCCGTCAACCGGCGCCTGCTGATGGACATCATCGCCGAGCAGAAGCAGGGCGGAGCCACCGTGGTGATGGTGACCCACCAGATGGAGGAGGTGGAGCGGCTCTGCGACCGCGTCATCCTGCTCAAGGACGGCACCGCGGAGGCCTACGGGACCATCGACGAGGTGCAGAACAAGTACGGCGGCCGCATCATCCGGATCAGGCACAGCGGCCCCATCCCGCCCTCACCGCACTACGAGGCGATGCTCCACGAGACCAACTACTCGGAGCTCTCCATCACCGACGCCACCGATGAGGCCGCCATCCTCAAGGACCTGATCGACGCCGGCGTGACCGTCCGGAGCTTCACCACCACCAAGACCTCCCTTGAGGACATCTTCATCCGGGTCTACGGCGACCAGAACAAGCCTTCCGCCGCCGGTCCGGCCGGTACCGCCCCGTCCCCCGCGCGGGAACGGACGTAATGCCATGGCCCAGCACAACCCGCATCACAATTTAGGTACCGTCCTAAGCTTCGAGTTCATCCGCACCGTCACCAAGCGGCGGTTCTGGATCGGCACCCTGTCCGTCCCGCTCATCATTGCCGTGGTCTTCGGCCTGATCTTCCTCAGCAACAGCACCACGGACACCGCAGCCGAAGCCCAGAAAACCGCCCACTTCAGCATCTCCTACACGGACGCCTCCGGACTGATCACCGCCGGGGACGCCGCGCTGTTCGGGGCCACCACCGCGGACTCCCCCGACGCCGGGATCCAGGCCGTGCAGTCCGGCACCGTCGACGCCTACTTCGACTACCCGGCCCACCCCGAATCGACGCCCGTGCGCGTCTACGGCGCGGACAAAGGCCTGTTCGAGAACGGCAAGTATGCCGCCGTCGCGCAGGCCATGCTGGCGCACGCCGTCGACCGTCAGATCGGTTCACCGCAGCTGTCCGCGCTCGCCGCCGGGAAGGTGCAGACCGAGACCGTCACGTATGACGGCACCAAAGAGTCAGGCGGCCTGGGCTCGGTGATCCCGCCGATGGTCTACCTGGTGATCTTCTACGGGCTGATCGTGCTCCTGGCCGGGCAGATGCTCAACTCCACGCTCGAGGAGAAGGAGAACCGCGTCACCGAGATGATCCTGACCACCCTCAAACCAACCACGCTCATCGCGGGCAAGGTGATCGCCCTGTTCGCGATCGGACTGGTGCAGATGATCGTGTTCCTCTCCCCCATTATGATCGGCCGGCTGTTCTTCCCCGAGGAGCTCAGCCTCGCGGCCCTGGACCTGCCCCCGCTGACCTTCGACCCGGTCCGGATGACCGTCGGCCTGCTGATCCTGGTCGGCGGGTTTGCCCTGTTCACCACCACCCTGGTGGCCATCGGCGCCGTCATGCCCACCGCCAAGGAGGCGGGTAACTTCATGGGCGTGATGATGGCGCTGATCTTTGTGCCGTTCTACGCCGTGTCCCTGGTGATCTCCGATCCGCAGTCCTTGATCGTGCAGATCTTCACGTTCTTCCCGTTTTCCGCCCCGGTGACCGCCCTGTTGCGCAACGGCTTCGGCTCCCTGAGCCTGCCCGAGGCAGTCATTGTGATCGTGATCCTCTACGCGGGCGCCGCGGTGATGCTTCGCGTCGCCGTGCGGCTCTTCCAGTACGGCTCCATCTCCTACACCTCGAAGGTCAATGTCCGTAACGCGCTGCGTGCCGGGTCGCGACACCCCGCTGCTGAGAAGCCCCCGACGACGGCCCGCTGAGGCGGTCGGCCAGCGGCACGATCTCGTAGGAGGAATGCTGCTCGTGGCGCCTGCCACCTACTTTCCTGCTGAACTCCCCGCCGGCGCCCCGGCCGGCCGCAGGGACGTGATCATCGTCCGGACGTCCCGGTACTCGGGCGTGGAGGCGTACAGCCTGGCCTTTTCCAGATAGGGCAGCGAGGGGTCCCCGGGCGTCTGGTTGGACTCCGGGTTGTAGGTGCCGCCGAAGAAGGCGCCGCTGGGCGGCCAGAGGAACAGGTGGAACATCGGGCACGCTGTGTCGCCGGGCTCCTCGGGGACCATGGTGATGCCGTAGGCGGCGATGGTGGGTCTGCGTGGCCACCGCGTCCGTGTCCCCGCCCCGGGACTCGAACACGTAGCGGGGCACCCCGCCGTCGCCGCCCCCGCCCTCGGCGAGCGCGACCACCGGCGCGGAATCGTAGACCTCGTACGGGGTCTTATCGAGGCATTCCGCCCCGGTGACGATGTTGGTCCGCAGCCCCGCCATCGGTTTCCCCGCGGCGTTCAGCACGTCCACAAAATCCCCGGCGAGCGCACCGCCGGGGTCTCTAACCGTCCAGCCGGCGGAGTAGTCGAACAACAGTCCCCCGTTGGTCGTCGTGAACGTCTTCCAGCCCGACGCCGGCCCTTCCGACGCCGGCGAACCGGGCGGTGTGGTGGCGGACGGGGACGCAGCCGCCGTCGTGCCCTGGGTCTGGCTTTCCGACGCGGAAGGGCCAGCCGGCGGGGGGCGGCGACAAACCGCAGGACGCCAGCAGCAGGACCGAACTGAGGGCACTGCCCACGGCAGCGCACCGGGTGGCGCCGGGTGAACCCGCCGGCCTCCTCACGTCATTGCTTTCCGGCGGGCCGCAGGGACGTGATCGCCTGTTTGACGTACTTGTATTCGGTGGTGTCCTTGTATACCTCGGGGGTGTCCACGTGCGTGGGGCCTCCCGGGGTGGTGTCGAACGGGTTATAGGCGCCGCCGAATATGGCGCCGCTGGGCGGCCAGGTGAAGAAGTGGGAAATCGGGCAGGCCGCATCCCCTGTGGGCTCCGGCTCGGAGGTGATGCCGTAGGCCAGGGTGAGGGACCCCGCCGGGTCGCTCGAGGCCGGGTCGCTCCGGCCCTCGTAGACGAACCGCGGGATGACTCCGCCCTGGGCCAGCGCAGGGACGGGCTCGGAGTCGTACATCATAAAGGGGAACTTTTCCGGGCACTCGGCGCCCGCGACCATGTTGGTCCGCAGGCTGGCCATGGTCTTGCCGTAGTCACTCACCAGGTCGACCGCGATACCGCCCTCAGCGGGTTCATCGGCCGGGTCCTTGATGGTCCACGACTCCGGGTAGTCGAACGCAAGCGTGCCGTCCGACGTCGTGAACGTCTTCCAGCCCGCCGGCACCGTGACGGCGGCCGACGTCGCCGCGCTGGGCGAGGGGCTGGCCGTCGCCGCTGGCGGGGAACTCGTGGCGGGGGCCGCCGCCGGTGACCCGCATGCTGCGAGAACCGCAGCAGCGCAGAAAGCGGAAAGTGTTGTGGCGATTGACGCGGCCCGGCGCATGGCACCCTCCCCCTGGGAAAACAAAGTGGTTGGACAATTCTCGGGGATTTCCGCGCGGAAGCTAGGGCCTTAGGACCCTTGGCGCCCGTCCGTCAGGGGCCGGGGTCCCGGAGCGCCAGCCGTGATGCTTCCCACGATGTCCCCTGCAGATTTCTATTGGCCGCGGAAGCTTGCTAGAGCTTAAGTAATGCAAGACGTCCTTGATCCCGCCATGCCCTTTCTGGTCCCCATCCTCGCAGTGGCTCTCGCCGTCGCCGGCGGGCTCCTCGCCTCCTGGCTGGTGCGCCGGGTTGTGCTCCGGCTCAACCGCAACCAGCCCGCCCTCCGCGAGACCTCCCGGGTGGCGCGCCTGCCGTTGCGCTTTGCGCTCTGCCTGATTGCCGTGCGGATCGCCCTGGGCCTGACCACGGACGACGCCGAATGGCGCCGCAACCTTGACCACGCGCTGCAGATAGTGCTTATCGGTTCCCTCGCGTGGCTGGCCATCGCTGTCATCCTCATCATCGAGACCATGGTGCTCACGCGCTACCGGGTGGACGTGGCGGACAACCGCCGTGCCCGCAGGCTCCGCACGCAGGTAATCCTTGCCCGGCGGATCGGCGTCGCCCTGATCGTGATCGTGGCCCTGGGCATCGCCATGCTGACGTTCCCCGCGATCCAGGCCCTTGGCGCCGGGCTGCTGGCCTCCGCCGGCGTGATTTCGATCGTCGCGGGCCTTGCCGCCCAGACCTCGCTGGTCAATGTCTTCGCCGGCATCCAGCTCGCCTTCACCGACGCGATCCGGGTGGACGACGTCGTGGTGGTGCAGAAGGAATGGGGCCGGATCGAGGAGATCACCCTGACCTATGTGGTGGTCCACATCTGGGACGACCGGCGGATGATTCTGCCCTCGACCTACTTCACCACCACCCCGTTCGAAAACTGGACCCGGCGGCAGTCCGAGGTCATGGGCACCGTGGAGTTCGACCTCGACTGGCGCGCCCCGGTCGAGGACATGCGCGCCGAGCTCAAGAGGGTCCTGGCAACCACCGAGCTCTGGGACAAGCGCGTGGGCATCCTGCAGATCACCGACGCGACGGCCGGCTTCGTCCGGGTCCGTATCCTGGTCAGCGCCGCCGACAGCGCCACGCTCTTTGACCTGCGCTGCCTGATCCGCGAAGAGCTGGTGCTGTTCCTGCAGCAGGAACACCCGACGGCGCTCCCCCATGTCCGGCTCGAATCCCTCGGCGCCTTTTCCCTAGGTTCCGGCACGCCCGGCACCGCCGGTTCCGCTGCAACCTCCGGCCCGGCGAGCTCCGGCAGCTCCACGACCTCCGGTAGCGCAACCTCCGGCGCTGGCGCGAAGCAGCCGGGCAAGGTCTCCGCCGCGGACGAACACAGCCGGCACCCTGCCGATCCGCACGACTCCCAGCTCTTCACCGGATCGATCGAGGCGATCGAGCGCTCCAAGGCGTTCACGGGCCCCGGCGAGGAAGTGTTCGAGGACCGGGACAAGAGCATCGCCGCGCAGAACTAGTCGTCTCCGGGCTGGGGCGCCATCCTGGGCGGCCGCCGGCCGGGCGCCGGCGGGGTCTTCCCTGCCTGCGGGAACTGTTCAATAATCAGACTTCGGCGAGTCAGCGTCGGCGCACCACGCACCACGCACCATCCACAACGAGTGAGGGAGCCTGGCATGACAATTCCACCGCCGCACGAACCTGAGCCGTTTCCGCCGGAGCCCGGCCCCACCACCCCCGAGCCCCAGCCCGGCGACCCGTTCCCGCCGGAGCCGGGTCCGGTCCCGCCGCCGGCGCCGATTCCGGAACCTGGCCCTGCACCAACACCCGGCCCGTTCCCCGCCCCGGGACCGCTGCCGATTCCCGACCCCGGCCCGGTCCCGCCGCGCCCGGACCCCACACGGTTCTAGGGTCGCCCGGTTCCGGGGGCGCAGTTCCAGGGTCGCCCGGCCGGCGGCCCGGCTCAGGCCGCTGCTATGCCGTGCAGGAAGTTCCGCACTTCCGTGTTGAAGGCGTCGGGCGCCTCCATCGGAGCCAGGTGTCCGACGTCGGGAATCACCGCAAGTTTTGAACCCGGAATCTGGCGATGGAGCTCGTGGGCGACGTTCAGCGGGGAGCGTTGATCGTCCTCGCCGTACAGCAGGAGTGTCGGAATGGCGATGGTGGGCAGTACGGGCCGGTAATCAGCCCGGCCGCTGGCGGAGAGCAGGGCCCGCATTCCTGCCGGGCGCACGTCTGCCATGATCCTGGTGGCCTCGGCCACCACGGCGGGATCGGCCTTGTCGGTGAAAAGTGTCGGCAGCCACGCGTTGATGATCGTCTCCGGAGGCTGATCGATCTCGGCCAGCACCTGGGCGTAGCGCCGTTCCACCTCCTCGGGCGGCAGGGATCCCGCCCAGCCGGCATAGGCTGACGCCAAAATCAGGGACGCCGGTATCTCCGGGTACCCGCGGTACAGCTCCAGGACAACCAGGGAACCCCACGACAGGCCCAGAAGGTGCGGCTTCGCAGGAACGGCCGCGCGCAGGAATCCGGCGGTGATGGCCCCAAGCTCCCCGGCGGACAGATCCGGGGCGGGGTCATCGGACTGGCCGCACCCCGGAGCGTCCCAGGCGAACACTGTGAAGTCGTCCGAGAGGCCCTCCAGCTGTTGACGCCAGCTCCGGCTGTCATCCCCGGCCCCGTGGAACAGGACCAGCGGCGGTCCCTGGCCTACCCGCTGGTACGCGATCCGCAGCCCGGCAACCTCGACGGCTTCCATGATCCAATGCTAAGCCGGTCTGGGCTTGCCGGGCAGGGCCAGTTCAGGACGCGCAAAACCACCCGCGACGCGCAAAAGACCCCTCGCTACCAGGATTCGGGCGTCGAGGGGTCTTTTGCGCGGCGGCAGGAAGAATGCGCGTCGCCAGCTACGGCAGGACGATGTCGTGGGTCCGGTGGTCGTAGTGGATGACCAGCTGGCCGCCGGAGTGGTGTACCTCGTGGTTGGCGCCGTCGAAAGCACCAAAGGCCCCGAAGTTCTCGTCCCAGGCGCGGTTCAGCGCGATCTTGAAGCTGTAGGAACCGGCCGGGAGGTCCGCCGCAAGCTTCCAGAGCTGATCGACGAGGTCCAGTTCCATCTGGGATTCGTCGTACTGCGGGGCCCAGTTGGCCGGGGCGCCCAGCAGGATATTGAAGTCGCCTGCAACGGCAACGGCGTCCGGCTGCTCGATGGTCTCGACGCTGGTGGCGGGGGCTGCGGTGGCGGAGGCCAGGGACTTGGCGGCCGGGGCTTTGCGCTTGCGGACCGCCTTGGCGACGGGGGCAACGGCCTCCTCGACCAGCTTGGCAGCCTTGCCGGCGACCTTTTCGGCCACCTTGGCAGCCTTCGGGGCGCCCTTCGCGGCAGCCTTCGTGGCGGGCTTGCCGGCGGGCGCCGACGGCAGCGGGGTGTCGGGGGGAACGGGAGTTCCGGCGTCGAGCGCTGCGGCGAACGCGGCGGGGTCAGCGAACGCGACGGTGGCGCGCTGGCCGTCCTCGGTGATGGTCCAGCCGGAACGGCCCTTGACCAGCCAGCCGGCCTTGACCAGCTTCGCGGTGGCGGTAGTCAGCGTCTTGTGGCCGCGGGGAATCCCGCCGCTGAGCAGCTCACGCTCAAACTCGTTCAGCGGAACGCGTGCGATTGCCTCGCCCAGCACTGCTCCGGCGTTCAGTTTCTCATCCGTCCACACGCCCTCGGCAAGGACATCCAGTACGGCCTTCAGTCGGCGGGTGGTGTTTTCGGCAGTGTTCGCGCCCATGGGTCTCCTCTAGAAGCAATTGATCCACCTGCATTTTGCCAAGGATCGTCGAGTTTCCGCGAGTCGGTATCGGTTAACTCTGTGTGTCGTGACCCACTATTACACCCCATGGCGCCGGGCGCGAGGGGACTAGGGCTGCGTACTCACGAGTAGGTTTTCCGGCCGGAATCCTCGGCCCTGCGGCGGCGCGGGCTGGGACTGCTAGAACTTGGGGATGAGGACGGGAGTGTTCTTCTTGTGCGCGTCGTAATCAGCCTGGCCGCCCCACTTTGTGTCGGACTTCTTCTCAAGAAGCGGCACGCCGCTGACTTTCGTGAGCAGGAGGGTGACAAACACCGGGGAGATCAGCGCAACCCACTGCCACCCCTCCAGCGCGGGCAGGGCGATGATCGCGATGCCGATCCAGAGCAGAATCTCGCCGAAGTAGTTCGGGTGGCGGGACTTCGCCCAGAGCCCGGTGGAGATGAACCTGCCCTTGTTGGCCGGGTCGGCGTTGAAGCGGCTCTTCTGCTGGTCGGCCACGATCTCGAATCCGAAGCCGACGGCCCACACGAGGAAGCCGATCAGGGCGAACCAGTCGAGCGCGACCCTGGTCGCCGAAGTGATGGCCACCCATGCGGCGGCCGCGGTGAAGACAACCCAGAGTCCCTGGATGGTCCATACGTTCAGGAACCGCACGAAGGAGGGCTTTATCTCGTCAAAGCGGTCGTCCTTGCCGGCCTTGCTGATGCGACGGAACAGGAACGTCCCCAGCCTCAGGGTCCATGCGAGGACCATGGCGGCCAGCAGCAGGGCCCGCGCGTCGACTCCGGGGGTGAGCAGGATGAGCAGCAGCGTGATGGCGGTGTAGGTGACGGTGCCGGTCAGGTCGTAGAACTTCTCGGTCTGGGCCCTGAAGGAGGGGATGAACACCAGCCACTGAATGAGGAACGCTGCCCCGACCGCCATCGCGAAGACGGGGATCCCGCCCAGGGTGGCCCCGCCCTGGCTGCCGGCCACGGCGATGAGCACCCCGATCAATACGACCACGGGGATGGCAATGAGCGACCTGCGGTCTGTGTCCTTCATCAGGGTTCCCTTCATAGGCCGGACTGGATGACGGCAACGCCAGGAGCCCTTTCCGCTAGGCTGCCTATTATTCAATCCTGTTTGATGATCAAACATTATTCAGTATCCTTGATACATGCAAACGCAAGTAGGTGGGCCATGAGCACAGCCTCTTTCCACCCGGCCGCATTCACGCTGCAGGGCATGTTCACCCTCGCCAACGAGACAGAACGGGAACTGGCCCGCAACCTGGAACTGAACCTCACGGATTTCCGCGCCCTCTCCGTGCTGGCACAGCTTGGCCCCGTCACGGTGGGCAAACTCGCCGCGGAGCTCGGCGCAACCCCGGCAACCACCACTGCGATCGTCAGCCGGCTCGTGTCCCGCGGTTACGTGGCACGCCACCGAGGCACCGGCGACCGGCGCCAGGTCCACGTGAGCGCCACTCCGGCGGCCGCCCGTAAAATCACCACCCTGATGCAACCCCTGGTGAACGCCACCAACGAGCACATCCAGGCACTGCCCGCCTCACAGCAGAGCGTCGTCGCGGACTTCCTCGACGTCGCCCAGCACCTGATGCGCGACCACCTCCACACACTTTCCACGAACGACGCCCCATGAGAGAGTTCACCACCCCGCTGCTGGTTGAGGCGTCCGGGCATCGCAACGCGACGGAGCTGCTTCTGCAGCGGTTCCGCACCTCCCCCGACCACATTGCCTTCGAAGTACGTGCCGCGAACGCCGCGATCACGGAACCGTGGCGGCAGGTGACCACCCGACAGTTCGTCGACGAGGTCCGTGCACTGGCCAAGGGCCTCATCGCCGCCGGCCTTCGTCCCGGCGAATCCCTCGCCATCATGTCCCCCACCCGGTACGAGTGGGCGCTGGCCGACATGGCAGCGTGGTTCGCCGGCGCCGTCGTCGTCCCGATCTACGAGACGTCGGCCGCACCCCAGGTGACCGCGATCCTCGCCGATGCCGACGTGCGCCTCGCCATAGCTGGCACCGCTGAGCATGCCCTCCTGTTGGAGCAGGGGTTCGCGCAGGCGGGGACGCCGGGCCTGGGGGTCTGGACGATGGACGAGAGGCCGGGCGCTGACGTGGCCGACCTCGTGGCCCGCGGCGCCGAAATTTCCGACGGCACTGTTGAGGAACGCCGGCTGCTGGCCGATCTCGACTCGGTGGCAACCATCGTCTACACCTCCGGCACCACTGCCGCGCCCAAGGGTGCGCTCATCACCCACAGCTACTTCGTGGGCCAGGTCCTGAACGTGGCCGCCGCCTACACCGGCGTGGTCCGCGAGGGCGGCAACACCATCATCTTCCTGCCGATGGCCCATGTGCTGGCCCGCGGACTGCAGCTGACCTGTCTGGCCAACGGCATGCGCATTGCGCACCTGTCAGACTCCGGGGACGTGGTGCCCGCTCTCGGCGTCCTGAAGCCCACCTTCCTGGTGGTGGTCCCCCGGGTGCTGCAGAAGATCCAGGCGTCTGCCGCGGCCGCTGCGGCGAAGAAGCACCTCGGACGGGTGTGGGCGTCAGCGCAGGCCACCGCGGTCGCCTGGGGCCGGTTCGCCGAAGCCCACGACAACGACCCGGCGGCCAGGGCCGCGCTGGGCCTGCGGGTGAAGCATGCCCTGTTCGATCGCCTGTTCTACGCCCGGCTCCGGACGCTGATGGGCGGGCGCCTCGACTACCTGTTGTCCGGCGCCGCCGCACTCGACGCCGAGCTGTCCCTCTTCTTCCGTGGCCTGGGCCTGCCGGTGGTGGAGGGCTACGGCCTGACGGAGACCACCGCCCCGCTGACCGGGAACATGCCCGGGTCGATTCGGGCCGGGACGGTGGGGGTCCCGATGCCGGGAACAACCGTGCGCATCTCGGACCGGGGAGAGGTGCTGGCCCGCGGCGTCGGGGTGTTCGCCGGCTACCGCAGGCCGGCCGACAACGTGGACGCCTTCGCGGACGGTTTTTTCCGCACCGGAGACCTCGGGGAACTCGATGCGCTGGGACGCCTGACCCTCAAGGGCCGGATCAAGGACGTCATTGTCACCGCGGGCGGCAAGACCATCTCCCCCTCCATCTGGGAAGGCTATGTCGAGGGCGACCCCCTGGTGGCCCACGCCGTGATGGTGGGAGAGGGCAAACCCTACCTGGGTGGGCTTGTACTGCTGGATCCTGAGTCCGTCGCGGCCTGGGCGGAGCGCGAGGGCATCGCCGACCTGCCCGGCTTGCAGCTCCCGGACGACGGCGGCGCCGTCCAGATCCACGACGTCCGGCTCCTCACCGCGATCGGCAAGGCGGTCAGCGCCGCCAACGCGAAGATCGCACGGTCCGAGCAGGTGCGCCGGTTCGTGCTGCTGCTCACCGATCTCAGCGATCTCAGCGAGGCCAACGGAATCGTGACCCCCACCATGAAACTCAAGCGCGCCGCCTTCACCGAACGCGCCCATCACATCGTCGACAAGCTGTACGCCGACACGAGGAGCCAAGCATGAACGTCCGGGCCAAGAGGTGGCTGCTTTCCTACGCGGCCGCCGCCGTGATCTTCGCCGCCATCGACGTCGTCTGGATCGGCACGGTGGCGAACAAGCAGTACGAAAGCCAGATCGGTGACCTGCTCGCGCCCAGCGTCAACCTCGCCGGCGCCGTCCTCTTTTATCTCGTCTATGTCGTGGGGATCGTGCACTATGGAGTCCGGCCCAACGACCCGGACGCTACCCTCCTGCACCGTGTCCTCGCCCGGGCCGGCACGCCGGAGTAGCGCCCGCGGGAAGCGGCGCGCAAGTCACTCGCCGGGGCTCCATTGTGCCCCGGTCTCGGCCATGTAGGCGGCCACCGCGGCATCGATGGTGCGGTAGAAATGGCGCGGGTCGATTTGCCGGGTCAGTTCGTACCGTTCGATCTTCTCCCGGACCCCGTGCTTGAGCTCCGCGAAGACCAGCGAGGTGCCCTGCGCGTTCAGCTCAACGTCCAGCTCGAGCAACACATCCGCCGCCGTCGTGTCGACGTCGGTGATTGGTTCGGCCGCGATGACGATCCACCGCGGCTTGGGTTCGGCCCGTGCCAGCCGCCGCACGTTCTCGCGGAACGGCCGAACGTTGGCGAAGAACAACGGCGCGTCGAAGCGGTAGATCACCAGCCCGGGCAGGTGCTTCGCGTCCGGATGGAAATGCACGTCGTGGAACCCCTCGACTCCCGGCACGCGCCCGATCACGGTCTCATAGGGCCACCAGGCCCGGCGGAAGATGTTCAGGATGGACAGTCCCACCGCAATGCCGATGCCGGGCAGGACACCCAGCAGCGTCACCCCGAGGAAGGCCGCGATTGAGAGGTTGAACTCGGTTTTGCGCTGCTGCCAGAGTCGCCGGGTGCCCGGGATGTCGGCGAGGGATATCGAAGCGGTAATCACAATGGCCGCCAGGGCCGGCTGGGGCAGGTTCCGGAACAGTCCCGGCAGCAGCACCAGCATGAGCAGGATCAGCACGGCACCCGTCACGCCCGTGAGCTGGGTCTTTGAGCCGGAACGTTCCGCGACCGCCGTCCGGGAGCCGCTGGTGCTCACGGGGAAGCCCTGGAAGAGGCCCGCCGCCAGGTTCGCCGCACCAATGCCGATCATTTCCTGGTTGCCCCGGATCTCCTCGCCGGAGCGGGCGGCGAACGACGACGCCGTCGAGATCGTGTCCGTCAACGACACCAGCGCAATCCCCAGGGCGCCGGCGAACATCAGGGCGAAGTCCGAGAACTCCAGGAAGGGGATGGTGAACGGCGGGAACCCCTGCGGGAGTTCACCGACCAGGGATACGCCCCGATCGGCGAGACCAAAGACCGACGCCGCCCCGATCGCAAGCACCACCATCACGAGCACCGAGGGGACCTTGGGCAGCCACCGTTGCAGCGCCAGGATCAGCACGATCCCGGCGATCCCGACGGCGGCCGCGGCCACCACCGCTTCGCCCCCTGCCAGGCCCTGGACGAAGCCGACGAGGTCCCCGATGAAGCCCTCGCCGCTCACCGAGAACCCGAAGAGTTTCGGGAGCTGGCCGACCAGGATGGTGACCGCGAGGCCGTTCATGTAGCCGATCATGGTGGGCTTGGAGATGAGGTCCGCGATGAAGCCAAGCTTGGCCACGGACGCGAGGATCATGATGACGCCGACCAGCGCAAGCATCGACGCGAGCACAACCGCCTTCTGCGGGTCGCCGTCGGACGCGACGAGCGGCAGGACCGTCGCCGCGATCATCGGGCCCAGCGAGGAGTCCGGCCCCAGCACCAGGATGCGCGACGGACCGAAAATTGCGTAGGCGAGCAAGCAGAGAACGGTGGTGTACAGCCCGGTGATCGGGGGCAGCCCTGCCAGCTCCGCGTAGGCCATGCCCTGGGGAACCAGCAGCGTCGCCAGCACAATTCCGGCGACGATATCCTTGCCGAACCAGCTCCCCTGGTACTTGGCGGCGACGTCGAGTCCTGGCATCAGCTGGCGCAGCCAGCCCGTCCGCCGTTGTCCAGTCGTCGTCATAGGAGCACTCTGCAGGGCGGGGCCGCCCGGTGCATCCTCCGCCGAGGGTGAACCGGCCCAGCCGGCCGGACCCTTGTCGCAATAGGTGAAGTATGCTTCACTATTTGTACGGAGGGGAGTATCCCCTGGATGTCCCGTCGTCATTACGGCCGACCCTGAGCGGCCCGGCGGTACAGGTCCTCTGGGGCCGGGAAAGACCTCCAGTTGGTGGTACTGACTGGAAACGGGTGTCCCCTCGTGAATGTTCCTTTTTGGGCCTGGTTGGCCGTTCTTGCTCTCATCTTCCTGATGCTGGCCATCGACTTGTTCGCGCACCGCCGGGCGCACGTCATCGGTGTCCGTGAAGCCGCTCTGTGGTCCGGTATCTGGGTCGCCTTCGGCGTCGGCTTCGGCGCCTTGGTCTGGCAAATCTACGGCGCTGAGTTCGGCCAGCAATACTTCGCCGGATACCTGATCGAAAAATCCCTCGCGGTGGACAACGTGTTCATCTGGGCGATCATCTTCACCTATTTCGCCGTCCCCCGCGAATACCAGCATCGGGTGCTGTTTTTCGGGGTCCTGGGCGCCCTGGTCTTCCGCGGCATCTTTATCGCGGCGGGTTCCGCCATCATTGCGAGCGCCGGGTGGGTGCTCTATATCTTCGCGGCGTTCCTTCTTCTCACCGGCTACAACATGATCCGCCACCGCAACGAACACCTGGATCCGGAAAAGTCCCGGGTGCTGCAACTCTTCCGCCGGCGCGTGCCCATGACGGACGACTTCCACGGCCAGCGCTTCGTGATCCGGAAGAAGGGCGCCGTGCTGGCCACCCCGCTGCTGGCTGTCCTGGTCCTCATCGAGGTCACCGACATCATCTTCGCCGTCGACTCGATCCCGGCGATCTTTGCCGTCACCGACGAGGTGTTCCTGGTCTTCACCGCCAACGCCTTCGCCATCCTCGGGCTCCGCGCCATGTACTTCCTGCTCGCTGACCTGATCCACCGCTTCATTTACCTCAAGATCGGACTTGCGCTAGTCCTGGTCTGGGTGGGCATCAAAATGCTCCTCAAAATCGACATCTACTACATCCCCACGCCGGCGTCCCTGGCCGTTATTGCCACTATCCTTGGGGTGTCCATCGGCGCAAGCCTCTGGGTCACGCGCGGCCAGGGCCGCAAGCCTCCGACAGCTCCCGTGAACCCTCCGTTCGGAACCGCCACCCCCGAGGAGATCGCAGGTCTCGAACCCCTGTGGCGCAAACGCAAGGACACGGAGGCGTCGTCGGAAGCTGCGGCGGATATTGCCAGTGAGGAACAAAAATGACGGCCTCCCCGCAAGGACCTGATCAGGGCCCGGAGCCGCAGTTGGCTCCGGCCCCCGCACGCCCCCCGTGGACCTTCTTGACGAACCACGGGCACGTCCTGCTGTCGGTGGCCGCAGACCCGCAGGCCCGCATTACCGATATCGCCGCGAGGGTCGGCATCACCCCACGCTCAACCCTGCAGATCCTCAAGGACCTGGAAGATGCAGGATACCTGCACCGCGTCCGCGCCGGGCGGCGAACCCGATATGCCCTTGAACCCCACCAGCACTTCCGCCACCCGGCCACGGCAAGCTGGGAAATCGACGGACTGATCGGACTCTTCGCCGGCCCCGCGCCGTCGGCCTGACCGGCGTTGCCCTGTCAGTTATGGTTCCCATCCGCCGGTTTTGGCAACCAGGAGTGATAGGGCAACTGGAGGGTTAGTGTCCGGACGCGGCCAGTTCTGCCAGCAGCTCCGTCTTGCGTTCCTCGCTCGCGAAGGAGGACCGGATCGAGTTCGCGGCCATCCGAACGCAGTCGAACTCGGACAGGCCAATCACCGACTTGAGCTGCGCGAAGTTGTCGTCCACGTACCCGCCGAAATACGCCGGATCGTCCGAATTCACGCTCACGTTCAGGCCCGCGGCGAGCATGGCCGGCAGCGGATGCTCCTTCAGGGTGTCCACGGCGCGGAGCCGGACGTTGGACAGCGGGCACACGGTCAGCGGCATGAGCTCGTGCACCAGCCGTTCCACCAGTTCGGGGTCCTCCATGCAGCGGATGCCGTGGTCGATCCGCTCCACGTCCAGGAGGTCCAGCGCATCGATGATGTACGACGGCGGGCCCTCCTCGCCGGCGTGCGCGATCCGGCGCAGCCCGGCGTCCTTGGCCCGGGCGAACAGCCGCTGGAACTTGGCCGGCGGGTTGCCGACCTCGGCCGAGTCGAGGCCGATGCCCGCGATCGGGGCGTTCATGGCGAGCAGCTGGTCCAGCACCTCCAGCGCGGAGTCCTCGGACAGGTCCCGCAGGAACGCGGCAATCAACAGGGTGGAGATCCCGAACTCCTCGCGGGAGTTCGCCAGTACCGACGCCACCCCTTTGACACAGGTCTCCAGGGCCACCCCGCGGGACAGGTGCGCCTGCGGATCCAGCATGATTTCGGCGTGCCGGACGCCGGCGACCGCTGCCCGGGACAGGTAGGCCCGGGTCATGTCGGCGAAGTCCTGCTCGGTCTGCAGCACGGCCATGTTGGCGTAATAGAGGTCCAGGAAGGACTGCAGGTCGGTGAACTCGTAGCGGGAGCGCAGCTCCTCCAGGTCCGCATACGGCAGTTGGATGCCGTTGCGTTCGGCCAGGACGAAGATCAGTTCGGGCTCGAGGGTTCCCTCGATGTGCAGGTGGAGTTCCGCGACCGGCAGCGGGCCGTGAACCTCCTCGGGAACGTCGGCGAATGCGGGGATCTCGGGGGTGGCCGTTGCTGGGCTGTCCGGTGCAGCGCCCTCGGTGGCGGCGGCGCCGTCGTTAGTTTCCATTCGGTAAGGATATGCCCGCCGGCGGCAGACCCGGATAGAGTCGATTGGATGCACAGTGATCAGTATGCTTCCAATCTGTCCGGACCGGCCATTCCAGGGCTGAGCGCCGACCGTCCCGCGGACGGCTTTGTCCGCGTGCGCGGCGCCCGCGAGAACAACCTGCGGAACGTGGACGTTGATGTGCCCCGCGACGCCATCGTCGCGTTCACCGGAGTGTCCGGTTCCGGCAAGTCTTCCCTGGCCTTCGGCACCATCTACGCCGAGGCCCAGCGCCGGTACTTCGAGTCCGTGGCGCCCTACGCCCGGCGGTTGATCCAGCAGGGCCACAACCCCAAGGTGGAGATGATCACGGGACTGCCGCCCGCCGTCGCGCTTCAACAGCGCCGCGGCACGCCCAGTTCCCGCTCGACGGTGGGGACGGTCACCACGCTGTCCAATTCGCTGCGGATGCTCTTCTCCCGCGCCGGCAGCTACCCGGACGGCGCCGCGCCGCTGGATTCGGACGCGTTCTCCCCCAACACCGCCGCCGGCGCCTGCCCGGAATGCCACGGGTTGGGCATCGCGCATACCGTCACCGAATCCTCCCTGGTGCCGGACACGTCGCTGAGCGTCCGCGACGGCGCGATCGCCGCGTGGCCCGGCGCGTGGCAGGGCAAGAACCTGCGCGATATCCTCACCCACCTGGGCTACGACGTCGATACTCCCTGGCGGAAGCTGCCGAAAAAGGACCGCGACTGGATCCTGTTCACCGAGGAACAGCCCGTGGTGGAGGTGACGCCGCAACGCGACCGGGTCGCGAAGCCGTACAAGGGCCGGTTCTGGAGCGCGAAGAGCTACGTGCTGCACACCCTCGCCGATTCCAAGAGCACCACCATGCGCGACCGCGTGCTGCGCTTTATGGAGACCGGGCCGTGCCCCGCCTGTGGCGGCGCCGGCCTGACCCCGGCCGCCCTCGCGGTGACCTTCGCGGGCCGCACCATCGCGGACCTCAACGGCGTCCCCATGACGGAACTGGCCGAGATCATCCGCCCCACCACCGAGCTGACGGCCGCCGGGACCGCCTCGCGCAAGCAGAGCTCCGGCGAGGGCAACGAAGTGGCCGTCGCCATCACCCGGGACCTGCTGCAGCGGGTGACGGTGCTGCTGGACCTCGGCCTGGGCTACCTCGCGCTGGGCCGGTCCACCCCCACACTCTCGCCCGGCGAGATGCAGCGCCTGCGGATCGCCACCCAGCTGCGCTCCGGCCTCTTCGGCGTCATCTATGTACTCGACGAGCCGTCCGCCGGCCTGCACCCGGCCGACGCCGAGCCCCTCCTGGCCGTCCTGGACCAGCTCAAGTCCTCCGGCAACTCGGTGTTCGTGGTGGAGCACAACATGGACATCGTCCGCCGCGCCGACTGGCTGGTGGACGTCGGCCCGCGCGCCGGTGAAGGCGGCGGCGAGGTGCTCTACAGCGGCCCCGTCGCCGGGCTCGCCGAAGTGGAGGCGTCCGTCACCCGGCCGTTCCTGTTCCCTGATGGGTCAGGGAACGCGGGCGGCTCCGGAACGGCGGGCGACGGCGGCTCTTCTGCGGGCGCCGCCCGCCGGGAAGCTGCCGGCTGGCTGGAGCTGCGCGGCATCAGCCGCCACAACCTGCGCGAGCTCGACGCCGACTTCCCCCTCGGCGTCCTGACCGCGGTCACCGGCGTGTCCGGCTCCGGCAAGTCGACCCTGGTCAGCCAGGTCCTCGCCGAAGTGGTCGGCGCCCACCTGCATCCGGAAGGCGGCACCGTGGCTGCCCCGGAGGATTTGGAGTCCGAACCGGCCGAATCCGCCGAGCCGCTCAGTGTTGGCCCGGTCTCCGGGCTGGACCGGGTGGACCGGCTCGTCAAGGTGGACCAGAAGCCGATCGGCCGTACCCCGCGCTCCAACCTCGCCACCTACACCGGGCTGTTCGACGCCGTCCGCAAGGAATTCGCCGCGACGGACGAGGCAAAGGCCCGCGGCTTCGGCGCCGGCCGGTTCTCCTTCAACGTCGCGGGCGGCCGCTGCGAGACGTGCCAGGGCGAGGGCTTTGTCGCCGTCGAGCTGCTGTTCCTGCCCGGCAGCTACGGCCCCTGCCCGGAATGCCACGGCTCGCGCTATAACCCGGAAACCCTTGAGGTGACTTACCGCGGCAAGAACGTCGCCGAAGTCCTCGGCATGACGGTCAACGCCGCCGCAGAATTCCTGGCCGAGGTCCCCGCCGCCGCACGCAGCCTGCAGACCCTGCGCGAGGTGGGCCTGGGCTACCTGCGGCTCGGCCAGCCCGCCACGGAGCTCTCCGGCGGCGAAGCCCAGCGCATCAAGCTCGCCACCGAACTGCAGCGCGCCCAGCGCGGCCACTCGCTCTACCTCCTGGACGAGCCCACCACGGGCCTGCACCCGGCCGACGTCGAACTCCTCATGGCGCAGCTGCACCGGCTGGTCGACGCCGGCAACACGGTGATCGTGGTGGAACACGAGATGGACGTGGTGGCCGCAGCGGACTGGGTGATCGATCTCGGACCGGCCGGTGGTGACGCCGGCGGCAAGATCATCGCGGTCGGAACGCCCGCCGTCGTCGCACGGTCCAAAAAGAGCCGGACGGCGCCATATCTGGCGGCAGTGCTCGGCGGCTGAACCGCGTCTGGGCACTGGAAGCCGTTGATTTTACCGTGAATCCGCGGAAAATAACGTCTTGATAACGGCAGAAGCCTGACTTAGCCTTGTGGTCATGCCCGTTGACCGGGCATTGAGTGCCCGGTGCTGCCACCACCAGATACTGCCCGACCGGTAGCCACCGCAATGACCTCTATTGTCAGGGGCGGGCAGTAGTGCGACAACGTCCGGGGACGGACCGAGCACCGGTGGCCCTCAGGAGCATCTATCCCATGAAGAAAACCACCTACAGCACTGCCGCGCGCCGCGGCGTCACCCTTGCGGCCGTCTCGATCGCCGGCGTCGCCTTGTCCGCATCGGCGGCCAACGCAGCCATCCCCGCCGCCACTGCCACGTCCGTCTGGGATTCCCTGGCGCAGTGCGAAAGCGGCGGCAACTGGGGCATCAGCACGGGCAACGGCTACTCCGGCGGGCTGCAATTCAGCCCCGGCACGTGGGCGGCCTATGGCGGGACAGGGTCTGCGGCCAGCGCCAGCCGCGAGCAACAGATCGCCGTGGCCGAGAAGGTGCAGGCCGGCCAGGGCTGGGGCGCGTGGCCGTCCTGCGCCGCGCAGCTTGGCCTGACCGGCGGCGCCATTGCCCCGCAGAGCCTGCCGGTGGCCAAGGCACCCGCCGCGGTTCCTGCGCCGGCCAAGGTGCCTGCCCGGACCGCCGCCCCGAAGGTCGCGGCACCCAAGGTCGCGGCGCCGAAGGCGGCTGCCCAGGCGCCGCGGCACGTTGCGGCTGTCCCCCTGAGCGGCGAGAGCTACACCATCCAGAGCGGCGATACCCTGAGCAAGATCGCCGACAAGCTCAACATCGCAGGAGGCTGGCACCTGCTGGCCGACGCCAACGCGGCCACCATCAGCGACCCTGATCTGGTGTTCCCGGGCCAGGTGCTGCAGCTGCCGGCCTAGTCTGTCCGCCCTCGGCGGCACGGGTTAAAGCGCGACGCCGGGGCGTCCCCTCAGGGGGACCCTCCGGCGTCGTTCTTTGGCTGTTCCTGGGTATGTAGCCGGCAGGCTCAGGCGGCCCGGGGAATCTCGCGGACAATCCGCACTTTCCAGGCGGTGTCGTCGCTCGTGTCCAGCAGGGCGACGGTGCCCATGGCGAGGTGCAGCGCCACGCGTTTGGCGGCGAGCAGTTCGAGGTAGAGGTTCTCATTCATGCGGCCCGGGGCATCGATGACGTATTTCACGGCGTCGCGGACTTTGCGGTAGTTGTCGCTTTTCTCGCGGTTGAGATGCAGTTCCAGCATCCGCCGCTGGCGGATCTTGGGTTCGTGACGGTTCAGCCAGGACACCGCGGCGTGGACCGCGACCACAAGGATGAGCGAGACAACGTAGACCTCCCAGCCGCTGGAAAGCAGGAACAGGGGAAGATTCGCGATCGCCACCACGGCAATGAGGAGCCGGAACGCCAGGATGCGCCGCATGGTCAGCGCTACGGCCGCCAGGGCCGTCCGGAATCCGTGCTGCTCCTTGCGGGCAGCCGCCGGATCGATGGTGAACTCCTCCAGGACCAGGATCCCGTTCGCTTCGGGACTGAGCATTTGCCCGTACTTGGGCAGGTGGCCGGACGCAGGCTGCGCCGGAGATTCAGTGACTGGCTTCTTCGGCATGGGGCGTGTCTTCCGTGCGGCAGGGGTATTTTGTGCTAGTTTACGCGCCCAAGCTGAGAGCCGTCTGTCCCGTTCCGAAATGTGAACACGCTCACCCGCGGCTGCCAGCAATTGGTGCATTGGCTCCGTGGCCTCAAACTGGAGAGATGCAGACTTTTCTCCCCTTCCCCGATTTCCAGCAGAGCGCAGCGGTTCTGGACCGCGAGCGGCTCGGCAAGCAGCGCGTTGAAGCGCTGCAGATCCTGCGCGCCCTGGTGATCCCGGAGTACGGCTGGCAGTCGCACCCGGCCATCCGGATGTGGATGGGGTACGTTCCCGCGCTGACCCTTTACGGCCTGACCATGGCCGACGAGTGGACGGCCCGGGGCGGCGAGGACACCACTCGCGGGAAAATCATGGAGTTCGCTCCCCAGGCTGCGCACCCCGACTACGCCGCGAAGATCCCGATGCCGCCGTGGCTCGGTGCCCCGGAGCTGCACCTGAGCCACCGCTCCCGGCTGATCGCCAAGGACCCCCGGTTCTACGCGCCATTGTTCCCGGACACGGACCCGGACCTTGAATACGTCTGGCCGGAGCCGACGCTCGACCTCCTGCCGGAGGACCCTGCCGGTGAGCGGATGTGGGTCCTCCGCCTGCCGCTCGGCGATACTGCGCCGGAGAAGCTGGACACCGTCAGCCTCCCGCCCGTGGGCAAGGCCAAGGCAGCCGCCGGGGACGATGAGTACCAGTTCGTCTACGCCGACTCAGGCGCGCGGCGCCCCGCGAAGCAGCGCAAGCTCCCGCCAAAGCAGCTCGTCAAGAAGCCGACGCGCAAGCGCCAGCAGCAGGAAGAGGCGTTCACCACGCTGCCCGGCAACTCGGTGGTAGCCATCCCGATTGCGGGTGGCACGTCCTTTGCCGTGGGCAAGGTCCTGGGCCGGCCGATCACCGTGGACGGCCATTTTGCGCGCAACTTCCAGGTGGACGAGATCCTGGACCGATCGGACTTCGACTACCCGGCACTGCTGCAGGATCCCCGGGTCTTCTTCCCGATCCCGGCGCGATAGTCCGGGTTCGGCGGCCGTGGCCGCCGAAAACTGGCAGACTGGCCAGCATGACTGTACTTATGGCCGGTTGCGGCGATCTGGGCACCGAAGCCGGGCTGCGGTTCGCTGCGGCGGGCCACCGGGTGGTGGGCTGGCGACGCTCGCCGGAGAAACTTCCGGCCGCGATCGAAGGTGCAGCGGCTGACCTGAGCGCCGGTGAACTGCCGCCCATCCCGGCGGACACCACCGCCGTCGTCGTCGCGATTGTGGCGGACTCCCCCACCGAGGCTGCCTACCGCGCCGCCTACGTGGACGGGTTGTCGAACGTTGTGGACGCAGTCCTCACGTCCGGCGCCCCGGTCCAGCGCGTGCTGTTTGTCTCCTCAACCGCCGTCTACGGCGACGCCGGCGGGGACTGGATCGATGAACGCACGACGCCGGAACCCGGCGGGTTCTCGGGCCGCATCATCCGCGAGGCGGAGGACCTCCTCCACAGCCGGCTGGGCGGCACCGGGATCACTCCGGTGGTGCTGCGGCTCGGGGGTATCTATGGCCCCGGACGGACCCGGCTGATTGACCAGGTCCGCGGCGGCTCCGCGGTGATTCCGGCAGAGTCACGTTTCACCAACCGCATCCACCGGGACGACGCCGCTGCCGCGATCGTCCACCTGTGCACCATGGAGCCAGTCCCGGCGCCGGTGTATTTGGGCGTGGACAACGAGCCTGCCGAGCTCGGCGAGGTGCTGCGTTTCCTGGCCGCCGAGCTGGGACTTCCCCACCCGCCGTCGGGCGCTGCTGAAAGTGGCGGGCAGAGCGGCGGCTCACAGAGCGGCGGCGGCGAGCCGTCCCGCGGCGAGCCGTCCCGCGGCGGCAACAAGCGCTGCAGCAATGCACTGCTGCGGGGCACCGGGTTCGACTTCCGGTACCCCAGTTTCCGCGAGGGCTACCGGGCTATCCTTTCCGGAGCGGGAGTCCGGCACCCCTGACCGGGGGCCCGGACCGAACCACCCATTTCTTTGAGGGGAACGATGGAATTCAAGGACAGTATCCAGTCGGTCGGCGGGTTCATGGACATCGCCGGTGTGGCTGTCATGGTGCTCGGCGCCGTCATCTCCATCCCGATGGCCCTGCGCGGCTTCCAGCCGCGCAAGCTTCCGGAAGGGGCCGAACCGCTGTCGGTGTACCGCTCGTACCGGCAATTGCTGGGCCGTTCGATCCTGCTCGGGCTAGAGCTCCTGGTCGCGGCCGACATCATCCGGACCGTCGCCGTCACGCCAACCTTCGAAAGCGTCGGTGTGCTGGCCATCATCGTGTTGATCCGGACCTTCCTGAGCTTCTCACTCGAGCTCGAAATCACCGGCCGCTGGCCATGGCAAACACAGCCCGGGGGCTCCTCCGCAGCCCCCGAACTAGCGGATCGCGACCGATGAGTCCTGATCCTTGGCCGGTTGCCCCTGAGCTTCCGACCCCGATCATCATGGATCAGCAGTGGACAGATGCGGTCTTCCTGCACTGGCGGATCCCTGAGGCCGTCGCTGCCCCGTTCATGCCGCCGGGTGTAGTCCCGGACACCTTCGAAGGGTCCGCCTGGGTGGGGCTGATCGGTTTCCGCATGCAGGGCGCCGGCCTGGGCCGCGGGCCGGGGATCCCCTATTTCGGGAGCTTCAACGAGATCAACGTCCGCCTCTACTCCCGGGAGCCCGACGGCACCCGGGGTGTGGTGTTCCTGAGCCTGGATGCGACGCGGCTGGCGGTGGTTCTGGCGGCCAGGACGGCCGGGATCCCTTATGTGTGGTCGCGGGCGGGTTTCCGTGGTGCGGGGGCTGTGGAGCCGGTGGCCGGCGTTGTTCCGTCCGGCGAACTGGACGGTCCCCGCGCCGGATACTGGGTGCGGCGGTTCCGGGGCGGCGCCCGGAGCGACTTTGCCGTGGCCCCGGAGTCCGACGCCGCAGCCACCGACCCGCTGTCCCTCCACCTCACCGCCCGGTTCGGTCTGCACACCCGATTCCGGGGCAGGACCCTGTACGTTCCCAACACCCACACCGCGTGGCCGCTATACCGGGCAGAACTGACCCAGCTTGAGGACCAACTGGTCGCCGCGGCCGGCATCAACGTCGAGGGGCCGCCGGAATCGGTGCTCTTCTCGCCCGGGGTCCGCACCCAGTTTGGCCGGCCACGCGTGCTGGATAGCGGGTCCTGAACCTGCCGTCCGGCGGATTTCTGGCTCATACTGCGGAGGGAGTCCGGCCGTGCGTTTAATGTCGTAGCCGGTCACTAGTGTGGGTTTATGGAAACCGTCAGGGATTTCATTGCTTTCCAGGACACAGGCCGGGGCGTTGCGCCGGCCGGGCGGTCTGGTGTGGATGATGCTCTGGCCGCGCTCCGGGAGGTGGCTTTGACGGCGGCCGGGGACGCCGCACTCTGGGGATTCCGGGAGGCCTCGGATTTCGCCGGCACGGTGGAGGAGTTCTCGCGGATCGCGGAGTATCTGCAGCTCGTCGCGGCCGGCGCCGTGGACCGGACCCGGAAGCAGGCCGCGGCCGCCGGCCCGAAGGCGGGCACCTCGTGGACCACGGGCTGGCGGGAGAACCCCGGCGGCACTGACGACCCGGCCGCTGCGGATGAGCCTGCTGGTGCTGTTGATGACGGGTACCGGAACACTCCGGAGTTCCTGCGGGCGCGGCTGCGGATCGGCTCCGCGGAGGCCCGGCGCCGGTTGTCCCTGGCCGAAGGCCTGCTGCCCCGCCGGGGATTCACCGGAGAAGAGTTGCCTGCTGTGCACGGGGAGCTGGGGGCCGCCGTTGCCTCCGGCGCGGTCGGGTCCCGGTCCGCGACCATCGTCAGCCTCGCCCTGGACCGTGTCCGGCACGTCTGCGACACCGAGACCGCCGCAAGGATGGAACACGCCCTGACCCGCACCGCCGCGGAGCACGACCCGGACTTCCTGGCCCGGGTGTCCCGGAGCTGGACCGACGCGATCGACCAGGACGGGGCCGAGCCCTCCGAAGAGCTCCTGCGCCAGCTCCAGGGCGCGTTCCTCCGCAAGCCCCGGCACGGGCTGCAGCACCTGGAGATCTTCGCGACCGCCGAACAGTTCGAACACCTCCTGACCGTTATGAACACCGCCACCAACCCCCGCACGCCAGCCCCGGACGCCGGGGTGGACGCTGCCGCCAGCCCCGATTCCGCAGCGGACGGTTCCGAGGCGGGCGCGGACGTCCCGCTTGACCTGCGCTCGAGGCCGCAGAAACTCCTCGACGGCCTCATCGGTGCCTGCAAAGCAGCCCTCGCCGCCGGGACCCTGCCCGTTACGGGAGGGCTGCGCCCGCAGGTCATGGTCACCATCGACTACCGCGCCCTCCTCGCCCGGCTCAACACGCCTGGCGGAAGCCGCGACGCTCACCACGGCGCCCGGGAATGGGGTTCCGGAGATTCCTTCCACCGCGGGCAGGTCACGGCGCAGACCGGGTCGCTGCTGTTCACCGGCCCCGTCACGGCCTCGACGGTCCGGAAGATCGCCTGCGACGCGGACATCATCCCGGTCCTCCTTGGCAGCGCAGGCCAGGTCCTGGACATCGGCCGCACCACCCGGGTCTTCCCGCCCCACATCCGCAAAGCCCTCACCGCCCGCGACGGCGGCTGCGCGTTTCCCGGCTGCACCATCCCCGCGCCCTGGTGCGAAGCCCACCACATCACCTACTGGTCCCGCGGCGGGACAACGGGCACGGACAACGGTGTGCTGCTCTGTTCACACCATCACCATGTGATCCACAAGGAGCAATGGAGCATCCAGGTCCGTACCGGCATCCCGTGGTTCATCCCGCCACCACACCTTGACCCCCGCCAAAAACCCCGACGCAACCACTACTTCCGCCCCGCCAACCTCGACACCCCCGGCTGACCCCTCCGGACCTGCAGCCAGCCAATTGTCTCTATCATGGAGATACCATCGAAGGGTGAAAGCCACGATGCCGGAGGACCCGGGCAGCCCCAGGGCCGCGGCCCTTGGGTCGGCCGTGCTGGAGTGGAGCGGCGCGCTCGCTGCCGGAACGCTGGTGGTGGTTCCGCTCTGGATGTTGTTGGGCAACAGCGCCGTCCTCGGCGGCCACCCGGCGCTGCCCGTCCTGCTCTTGGCTGCCGTCGCACTCGGCCTCCTGTGGATGTTCCTGCTGGCCAAAGATTCGGGTCTGAACAAAGCCCGGAGCGTGACAAATCGCGGGCAGGAAAACCCCGAAGTGTCGCGCTGGCAACTGGCCCGCGGCATCCTGGTCCGGCTCGCCGCTTTGGTTCTCGTCGCCGGGCTGGCGTGGCTCAACCCGTTTGCCTACGATCCCAGCGGCGAGGCCGGCCAGACCACCGGAACCACCGCCGAGGACGCCACCTCGATCACGCTTGCCCCGGAAGGGAAAGCCAGTGCGGGCCTCGTTTTCTACCCCGGGGCGCGGGTCGATGCGCGCGCCTATCAGGACATCCTGGGCCCGATCGCGAACGCCGGCCATCTGGTCGTCATCCTGAAAGTACCCTTGGGCATCCCCCTGCTGGACATAGGCCAGGCCCGCGGCGCCATGGACGCCCACCCGGAGATCACCTCGTGGGCAGTCGGGGGCCACTCACTGGGAGGAGTCAGCGCAGCTTCCTTCGCAAAGTCGAACTCGGATGTCTCCGGACTTCTGCTCTTCGCCTCCTACCCCGCGGACAGCATGTCAGATTCCTCAGGGCTCTCCGTGCTGTCCATCTCGGGCTCGAATGATGGCCTCACTACTCCGGACAAGATCGCTGCGTCGAAGTCCCTGCTGCCGCCGACCGCCAGATACGCAACAGTAGAGGGTGGAGTGCACGCATTTTTCGGCGACTACGGTGAACAGCCCGGGGACGGCGAGCCGGGCATCACCCGTGAATGGGCGCAGAAGCAGATCACCGCGGAGTCCGTCCGTTTCATGGACCGGCTCCGCGCCGCGAGCTGACAGGCGCCGGCTGATAAGCAGCGGCTGACAAGCGAACAGGTGGCCTTCGCTCTGGCCCACGATCAGCTTCGGCCGAACCCGCGCTAACGCCCCGCGGCGTACCCCTGTGCGCCGCGGGGATTGGCCGCTGCCTGCAGCACTCCGGTCGAAGGATCCCGCACCACCGCGGACAACCGTCCCAGCGTCCAGCCGCCCGCGCGGGTGACGATATGACCGCGGCGTTCGAGTCCGGCGATGACGTCCTCACCGATCCGGTCCTCGACGACGGCGCCGCCGGGCTCCCAGGTGCGCGGCCAGAACGAACCGGGCATCGACGTCGTATGGAACGTGGGTGCGTCGACGGCCTGTTGCGGTGAGTAGCCGCCGATGATCGTGCGCAGCAGGTACGGCAGCTGCCATTGGTCCTGCTGGTCACCACCGGGCGAACCCAGGGCGGTCACGGCCTGGCCGTCCCGCAGCACGAGGGTGGGCGTCAGCGTCGTGCGCGGCCGCTTGCCCGGGGTCAGGGTGGACGGCGTGCCCGGTTCCAGCCAGGTCATCTGCAGCCGCGTACCCAGGCAGAAACCCAGCTCAGGGATGGCGGGCGAGGACTGCAGCCAGCCGCCCGACGGTGTGGCCGAGACCATGTTGCCCCAGCGGTCCACGACGTCGATATGGCAGGTATCGCCGCGGGTCTCACCGCTTGGCGCCACAGTCGGCTCCCCCACCCCGAGCCCCGGGGAGCCCGCCCCCACGAGCGCCGGCGGCGTGTAGTGCGTCCGCAACGGCGGCAGATACGGCTCACGGCCGGGCACCGCACCGGGCCGGAATTCGCGCGAGGCCCGTTCCCCGATCAGCGCGCGGCGGCCGGCGCAGTACTCGGCGGACAGGAGGAACTCCAGCGGCACGTCCGTGTCCCCGTAGTACGCTTCCCGGTCCGCGAGCGCCAGCTTCTGGGCTTCCAGGATGGTGTGCGCCCCGAGCTCGGTGGACGGGTCGAGGTGCCGGTCATCGAATCCGTCAAGAATGGCAAGCGTCTGAAGCAACGCCGGCCCTTGCCCCCACGGCCCGGTTTTGGCGATCGTGTGCCCGCGGAACTCCACGGTGGCGGCCGGCTCGTAGCCAGCCTCGAACCCCGCGAGATCCTCCAGCGCCACGACACCCCGATGGTCCGTCCCGGAGGAATGCCGGTGCGGGGTCTGGACCGAGTCCACCATGGCCCTGGCCACGAAACCTTCCCGCCATTCGCGGCGGGCAGCGTCGATCCGGGCCTCCCGCGAGGACTCCGCTGCCCCGAAGTCCATCAGCCGCTGCAACGTCCTGGCATAGGCCGGATTCCGGACCAGCTCACCTTCCGCCGGGATCCGTCCGCCGGGCATCCAGAGTTCGGCCGACGTGGGCCAGTGCGTCTGGAACAGTGCTGCCACGGCAGCGATCGTCGTCCCGACCCTCCCCAGCATGGGGTGCCCGTCGCGGGCATAGTCGATGGCGAATTCCAGCACGTCGCCCAGTTCCCACGTCCCGTGGTCCCGGAGCACCAGGAGCCAGGCGTCGACGGCGGCGGGCACCGCGGCGGCCAGGGCACCTGAGCCGGGTACCAGGTCCAGGCCTTCGGCGAGGTAATGCTCCACGGTCGCCCCGGCCGGGGCCGGGCCCTGGCCCATGAGCACGACCGGTGTGCCGGGTTCCGCCGCGGTGACGAAGACACCGGTCATGTCCCCGCCGGGTCCGTTCAGGTGCGGTTCGACAACATGCAGGACGAAGGCTCCCGCGGTCGCGGCGTCGAACGCGTTACCGCCGCGTTCCAACACCGCTTGGGCAGCCGCCGTCGCGAGCCAGTGCGTGGAGGCGCTCATCCCGAAGGTGCCCTGCAGCGTGGGCCTGGTGGTGAACGGATCCGGCCGGGTGAACTCCACGGTGCCGGATTCCGCGGAACCCTGGGATTTGTCAGCGATGTCAGCCAAACAGGGCCGCCACCCGCGTGAGGGTCTCGTACACGCCGTACCCCAGCGGGACTCCGACCAGTGCCCACGCAATGACCAGTTTGCCGGTGGACTGTTTCACCGATGTCTCTGCAGTACTCATCTCAGGCCTCCAAGGCGGGTTCTTCGGCCCGGACGCGGTCCGGGCGTGGTTCGTGGAACCGGTCGTCGACCGGTTTGACCAGCAGGTTGGCCACAAAGCCGATGACCAGCAGCCCCACCATGGTCAGCAGCGCGGGCTGGTAGGACGCGGCCGTGAGCTGGCCGGGCTTGCCCTGGGCGTCCAGGAACGCGTTGACGATCAGCGGCCCGGCAATGCCGGCCGCGGACCAGGCCGTCAGGAGCCGGCCGTGGATCGCCCCGACCTGGAAGGTGCCGAACAGGTCCCGCAGGTAGGCCGGGACGGTCGCGAAACCGCCGCCGTAGAAGGAGATGATGACGAACGCGAGCGCCACATAGAGGAATGTGGTGGTGGAACCCGCCAGCGCCAGCACCAGATAAAGGACCGCGCCAACGCCGAGATACATCATGTAGATGCGCTTGCGGCCGGTCACATCCGAGGTCGCGGACCAGGCGAAGCGGCCGGACATGTTGCCGATCGAAAGCAGCCCGACGAAGCCGGAGGCGACGGCGGCACTGACCAGGGACACGCCGTCGGACTGGCGGAAGAAGTCCTGGATCATCGGTGCGGCCTGCTCCAGGATGCCGATGCCTGCCGTGACGTTGCAGAAGAGGGCGATCCAGACGAGCCAGAACTGCCTGGTCTTCACGGCGTTCTTGGCGGAGACGTTGTCGGTGGTGACGAGCTTGGCGGCCTTGACCTTGGCCGGGTCAAAGCCGGCCGGCTTCCATCCCTCAGCCGGGACCTTGATGGTGAACGCGCCGAACATCATGTACGCGAGGTACACGACGGCGAGGGTCAGGAAGAGTTTGCCGACGGAGTCGCCGCTGGCGACCCAGCCCTTGGCGCCGGAGTTGGGGTCGTACATCTTCAGCAGCGCGGTGGAAACCGGGCTGGCGATCAGGGCGCCCCCGCCGAAGCCCATGATGGCCATGCCGGTGGCGAGGCCCGGGCGGTCGGGGAACCATTTGATCAGGGTGGACACCGGCGAGATGTAGCCGATGCCCAGGCCAATGCCGCCGATGAAGCCGTAGCCGAGATAGACCAGCCACAGCTGGCTGCTGAAGATGCCGAGCGAACCGATCAGGAAGCCACTGGCCCAGAACACGGCCGACGTGAACATCGCCTTGCGCGGGCCGTTCTTGTCCACCCAGGTGCCCATGATGGCGGCGGAGAGGCCCAGCATCACGATCGCGATGGAGAAGATCACGCCGATTTCGGTCAGGCTGGCGCCAAAGTGCTTCACCAGCGCCGTCTTGTAGACGCTTGTGGCGTACGCCTGTCCGATGCACAGGTGCACGGCGAGCGCTGCGGGCGGCACCAGCCACCGGTTGAATCCCGGTGGGGCAATCGTTCGTTCACGGTCCAGCCAGCCCATAATGTGCTCCCCTTGCTTGTCGAAGACGTCGGTGTCCCGGCGGCATAGAGGCGAATGGCCCCCAATGCGGGCCGTTGCCTTCGGCAATCATGGTGCAGATCATCAGCAAACGTATGATCCGTGCGCCGAGCGGTAGGGAATCCGCGATGAGCGGTC
The DNA here is from genome assembly GCF_009928425.1 of Pseudarthrobacter sp. ATCC 49987. Classification (NCBI taxonomy): domain Bacteria; kingdom Bacillati; phylum Actinomycetota; class Actinomycetes; order Micrococcales; family Micrococcaceae; genus Pseudarthrobacter; species Pseudarthrobacter sp. ATCC 49987. The sequence continues at coordinate 2,907,145 of NZ_JAABNS010000001.1, forward strand.
GGGCTACTTTCCCAGTCCTGCCTTCCGCAGCGCCTCGGCCATCGCGGTGTTGGCCGGTGCCGGCACGGGCGCCGGCTTCTGCGGCTGCCTGGCGGGACTCCTGCGATCGGGCGCCGGCTTCCCGGACGGCTGCCTGGAGGGCGCCGGTGAAGCCGCGCGTCCAGCGGGGGCCGCCTGACCACCCGGGGCCGCCGGCTCGTCGTCGAGCCGCAGGGTCAGCGAGATGCGTTTCCGCTCCGGATCGGCCTCCAGCACCTTGACCCGGACCACCTGCCCGGACTTCACCACCTCCCGCGGGTCGGAGACGAACCGGTTGGCGAGCGCCGAGACGTGCACCAAGCCATCCTGGTGGACGCCGACGTCGACGAACGCGCCGAACGCCGCCACGTTGGTGACGGTCCCTTCCAGGATCATGCCGGGCCTGAGGTCGGAGATCTTCTCGATACCCTCGGAGAAGGTGGCCGCGGCGAAGGCCGGTCGCGGGTCCCGCCCGGGCTTCTCCAGCTCGGCGATGATGTCCTGCACCGTGGGCAGGCCGAAGGAGCCGTCGACGAAATCCTGCGGATTCAGGGTGGCGTAGCTTCCCGCGGCCGGCGCCTTTCCGGCCGCGGCTTTGATCTTCCGCGCCACCGGGTACGCCTCCGGGTGCACGCTGGAGGCATCCAGCGGCTCCGCTCCCCCGGTGATCCGCAGGAAGCCGGCGCACTGCTCAAACGCCTTGGCGCCGAGCCGCGGCACCTTCTTCAGCTCACTGCGCTTGCTGAACGGCCCGTGCTCGTTCCGGTAGGCCACGATGTTCTCACTCAGCAGCTGCCCGACGCCGGCCACCCGGCTCAGCAGCGCCGGCGAGGCCGTGTTGACGTCCACGCCCACGGCGTTCACGCAGTCCTCGACGACGGCATCAAGACTGCGGTCCAGCTTGGCGGCCGTGACGTCGTGCTGGTACTGCCCGACGCCGATCGACTTCGGCTCGATCTTCACGAGCTCTGCGAGCGGATCCTGCAGCCGCCGCGCGATGGACACAGCGCCGCGCAGGGACACGTCCATGCCGGGCAGCTCCGCGGCGGCCAGTGCCGAGGCCGAATATACCGAGGCGCCGGCCTCCGAGACGACGATCTTTTGCGGCTTGGGGCTCTGGTTCCCAAGGGACGGGCCGGCAGAGTCCGGGCCCGCCGTGAGCTGTTTGAGCAGCTCCGCGGCGAGCTTGTCCGTCTCCCGGGAGGCGGTGCCGTTGCCGATCGCCACGAGTTCGACGCCGTGCCTCCTGGCCAGGGTGACGAGCGTCCGCAGCGCCTCGTCCCATTTCCGGGCCGGGGCGTGCGGGTAGACCGTGTCCGTCGCAACTACCTTGCCGGTGCCGTCCACCACCGCGACCTTCACCCCGGTGCGCAGTCCCGGGTCCAGGCCCAGGGTGGTGCGGTTCCCGGCCGGAGCTGCCAGGAGCACGTCGCGCAGGTTGGCGGCGAAGACCCGCACGGCCTCGTCTTCCGCGGCAGCGAACATCCGGCTGCGCAGGTCAGCCGTCAGCCGGGCCAGGACGCGTGAGCGCCAGGCCACCTGGGCGGTCTGCAGCAGCCAGGCGTCGGCGGGCCGGCCGCGGTCGGCAACCCCGAGGAACCGGGCCACGGCGGCTTCGTAACGGCCGCGCGCGGCGGTGAGTGCGGCGTCGTCGTTCGGTTCCGCCTCGGCGAGGTCCAGCTCCAGCACCCCGCCCTTCTCGCCGCGCAGCAGCGCCAGGACCCGGTGCGAGGGCATCCCTGACGGCTGCTGGGAGAACTCGAAGTAGTCCTTGAACTTCTGGCCCTCGGCGTCCTTGCCCTTCTTGACCCGGGACACCATCCGGGCCTGCGTCCAGAGCCGCTCCCGCAGTGTGGCGGCAAGGTCGGCGTCCTGGGCGACGCGTTCCACCAGGATGGAGCGGGCGCCGGCGAGCGCCGCGGCGGTGTCGCCAATGGAGTGCCCGGCGTTCAGGTAGCGGGCGGCTTCGCGTTCCGGATCGAGCTCGGGCCGCTTCAGCAGGGCGTCGGCCAGCGGCTCCAGCCCGGCCTCGCGGGCGATCTGCGCCTTGGTGCGCCGCTTCGTCTTGAACGGCAGGTAGATGTCCTCCAGCCGCGACTTCGTGTCCGCGCCGACGACGGCGGCCTGCAGCTCCGGAGTCAGCGCACCCTGCGCGGCGATCGCCTCCAGGACGGTCCGACGGCGGTCCTCCAGCTCGCGGAGGTAGCGCAGCCGCTCCTCCAGGTCGCGGAGCTGGGTGTCATCGAGGGTCCCGGTGGCTTCCTTGCGGTACCGGGCGATGAACGGCACGGTGGACCCGGCGTCGAGCAGGTCCACGGCCGCCTTCACCTGCCAGGCCAGCACACCGAGCTCTTCGGCGATCTGGGCGGCGATTCCGGACTCCTGCGTGTGCGGAGCCTGGGCCTTGGGCGACGGGGTCCTAAGGGACGGGGTCTTGGCTGACGGGGTCGGGCGCTGCGGGAGTTGGGTCACCCTGCCATTTTGCCTTACCGGGCCCGTCACCCGGCGGCGCCGGCAGCGGGCTGGGGCTGTTCGACGTCCTGGAGGACCTCGTTGCGGCGGAGGAACCAGGGCTTGAAGGGCGGATCAAAACGGGCGAACCGCGGGAGTCCGACGGCGGTAAGACCGGCCGCTGCCAGCGCGGCCTGCAGTTCCTGGTTCCGTTTCCCGAACGCACTCTTCGATCCGCCACCGGAAAAGTTAAGGGCAGCGGCAAGGGAGCCCGGCACGGTCCGGATCCTGACGTCCGGATTGGTGGGGATAGGGGCGGTCTCAGCCGTCATCCCCGCCGGCAGGACGAAGGCCACGACGAAATCGGTTGATTCCTCTCCCCCGGTCAGCGATCCGCTTTGCAGAACCGGGGCCGTCATGGCCAGTTTCTGTGGCGGCCCGAAGCCCTGGACCACCGGGGCGGTAATCGCCACCGCTTGCCGGGACGTGTTGTTGCCGCCGATGTAGTTGAAGAGGTGCCGGAACGCTGCATTGCCGGCCCGGTCGAAGGTCGCGTTGACCTGCACTTCGGCCACCACATGCGCGGGATACCGGCGCAACTCGAAATCCTTGTAGCGCTGGACCAGTTCGAAGGGTTGCTGTTCAGTCATCGTCTTCAGACCATACGCCGAGCCTCTGACAGGAACCAGCCCGTTCCACCGGAGTGCGCGCCGGATTGTCGGAGGGCTTTGATAGCTTGAAGAACAGAGGGCGAGGCTGCAATGAGGTCCAAGGCGGCCAAGCCTTGACCAAAGCAGCGCGTCGACATCGGGGGCACAGTGTTTTTTCTTGAACCGGAAGTGCCGGGTTCCGCACCGGACCTGGTTTTCTCCGCGAGCGACCTCGTGATCGCTGCCAGCTGCGAGTATCAGCTGTTGCGCAAGCTCGATGAGAAGCTGGGCCGCTCCCCCAAAGCGGTATTCGACGCCGACGAAATGCTCCAGCACGCGGCCGTGCTGGGTGACCGCCACGAGCGAAAGGTCCTGGATGGTTTCATTGACGAGTTCGGCCACTGGGATCCTGCCGCCGGCCGCGGCGTGTACGACGTCGTCCCGGCCGGGGCCATGGACCGCGCCACGCTGCTGGCCAAGCACCATGAGTCCATCGAGGCCCTGCGCTCCGGCGCCGACGTCGTATTCCAGGCGGCTTTCTTCGACGGGCAATTCCATGGCCGCTCCGACTTCCTGGTCCGCCAGGCCGACGGCAGCTACGCCGTGTTCGATACCAAGCTTGCCCGCCATGCGAAGGTCACCGCGCTGCTCCAGCTTGCCGCCTATGGGGACCAGTTGCTGAAGGCCGGGATCACGCCGGACCCGGCAGTGACCCTGGTCCTCGGCGCCACGGTCCAGCTCCCGGGCGGTGGCTTCGACTACGTCCGCAGCCACCACAAGCTGGCGGAGATCCTGCCGGTCTTCCGCGAACGGCGGGACCGTTTCCTGGCGCTGACCGCTGCACATGTAGCGCAGCCCCACACCGTGCAGTGGGGTGCCCCCGGGCTCAGCGCGTGTGGCCGCTGCGACTACTGCCACGAGCAGGTTGTGGCCACCGATGATCTGCTGCTGGTGGCGCGGATGAATTCGGCACAGCGCAAAGCACTCCATGAACGGAAGGTTTTCACGGTCAAGGAGCTCGCGGAAGCACACCTTCCCGGCGCGAACGGCGCGCTGCTGCGCCTGCAGGACCAGGCCCGGATGCAGAGCGGGGTGGGCCCGTCCGACGGCGGCGTCCGGTACCTCAAGGAGGGAACGGAACACACCATCAGCTACCGGGTGGTCCCGGAAAACACGCTCTCGGAGTTGCCGCAGCCCAGCGCGGGAGACATCTTCTTCGACTTCGAGGGCGATCCGCTGTGGCAGGAAGGCGCCACCGGAGTCTGGGGACTGGAGTACCTGTTCGGCGTCATCGAAGCGCCGACCGGGCCAAGCGACCCCGGGGCATTCAGGCCGTTCTGGGCGCACAACCGCGAGGCGGAGAAACAAGCGTTCCTCGACTTTCTCGACTACGTGGAGAAGCGTCGGCGGGACCACCCGGACATGCACGTCTACCACTACGCCGCCTACGAGAAAACTGCCCTCCGGAAGCTCTCCGTGATGCACGTTGCCGGCGAAGACACCGTCGACAGGTGGCTGCGTGAGGGGCTCCTGGTGGACCTCTACCAGACCGTCCGGAACAGCATCCGCATCTCCGAGAATTCCTACAGCATCAAGAAACTTGAGCCGCTCTACATGGGGACGAACCTGCGCTCCGGGGACGTAAAAGACGCCGGCGCCTCGGTGGTTGCCTACTCCCACTACTGCGACGCACGCGACGACGGCCGGGCCGAGGAAGCCGCAACCATCCTCGCCGGGATCTCCGACTACAACGAATACGACTGCCTCTCCACACTGGAGCTGCGGAACTGGCTCCTGGGTTTGGCCCGGGATCGCGGCATCATGCCGGACGGCGACGGCGCACCTGGTGCAGCCTCGTCCCCGGCCGCCGGCACCAGCGCGGCCCCAGCGCCGGACACCACTGAGCTGCACCCGCTGGAAGTGGCACTGGCAGAACTGGCGGATCACGGCGTCGGGCTGTCCGAGGACGACCGGAAGGCGGTTTCGATGCTGGCGGCGGCGGTCAGCTATCACCGCAGGGAGCGCAAGGCGTTCTGGTGGGCGCACTTCGACCGCTGCGAGAACGGTCCCGACACGCATCACCAGCAGGACCGCAACGTCTTCCTCGTCGAGGATGCCGAAGTGCTTGAGGACTGGTGGAAGGACGGCGCCAAGCTGCCGGAGCGGCGGGTGAAACTGATCGGCACGGTCAGCCCGGGCTCGGACCTGCGGGAGGGCAGCACCTGGTTCCGGATGTATGAGCCGCCGCTTCCGGCCGGACTTGAAGGCACGGGGATCAACGGGACCGGGCGCAATGGCTGGTTCGGCACCGAGGTTCTGGAGTTGGGTCACGAGGACGGCAGGGACACCGTCATCATCCGGGACAAGCTCCGCAAGACCATCGAACCCTACAGCCAGGTCCCCGTCGCGCTGACCGAAGACCAGCCCATCCAGACCAAGAGCCTCGAGGACGCGCTGGCTGCCCTGGCCTCCACCGTCGCCGCGGCATTGCAGTCCAACCCGCCCGTTTTCCCGCGTCATCCGGCGCTGGATCTCGTCCGCCGGGTTGCGCCGAGGCTGGCCTCCGGTGCGCCGCTACCCGCGCCCGGCGAGGGCCCGGACCGGTTCGTCGACGCGATCACGGAGGCGGTCGGCGCTTTGGACCACTCCTATGTCGCGGTCCAGGGGCCGCCCGGGACCGGCAAGACCCATGTGGGCTCCCATGTCATCGCCCGGCTGGTGGCCCGGGGCTGGAAAGTCGGCGTCGTCGGCCAGTCCCATGCCGTGGTGGAAAACCTGCTCACGACAGCCGTGACCAAGGCCGGCGTCGATCCGCTCCGCGTGGCCAAAGACGTGAAGCACAGGGAACCGCTCCCCTGGGCGCAACGCTCGGCGTCGGATGTGGCGCGCCTGCTCGGTTCCCCGGGCGGGGCGCTCATCGGCGGGACAGCCTGGACCATGACGGGAGCCAACGTCCCGGCCGGGTCCCTGGACCTGCTGGTGATCGACGAGGCCGGCCAGTTCTCGCTGGCCAACACCCTGGCCGTGGCGCAAGCCAGCAGCCGGCTCCTGCTGCTCGGCGATCCGCAGCAGTTGCCGCAGGTCAGCCAGGGCTCCCACCCCGAACCCGTGGACGAATCGGCTCTGGGCTGGGTGTCCGCCAGCCATGCCACGCTGCCGCCGGAGCTGGGCTATTTCCTGGCCGACTCATGGCGGATGACCTCGGACCTGTGCCGGGCCGTCTCCGAACTCTCCTACGAGGGCAAGCTGCGTTCAGCCCCGGCCGCGGACCTCCGGCGGCTCGAGGGAGTCCCTGCCGGGATCTTGACCGTGCTGGTGGAGCACAGCGGCAACGTCACGTCCTCGCGCGAGGAAGCCGCCGAAGTCGTCCGGCAGGTGCGGCGTCATCTCGGCCTCAGCTGGCATACGGTGGACGGCACCCGGCCCCTGGACCTTGCGGACATCCTGGTGGTGGCTGCCTACAACGCCCAGGTCAACGTGATCCGCGAGGCTTTGGACGGGGCCGGCCTGTCCGGGGTTCGAGTGGGGACCGTGGACAAGTTCCAGGGCCAGGAGGCCGCCGTCGTGATGGTGTCCATGGCGTGTTCGGCGGTGGCGGAGGCCCCGCGCGGCATGGAATTCCTGCTCTCCCGCAACCGGATCAACGTTGCGGTGTCCCGCGGCCAGTGGCGCGCCGTCGTGATCCGCGCACCTGAACTGACCAACTACCTCCCCACCCACCCCGAAGGCCTGGAACAGCTGGGCGGGTTCATCGGGCTGTGCCAGCGGTCGGTCGCGACCAGCTAACACGGGACATGCCCATTCTTCGTGCTCGAGCCCACGGGACATGCTCATTGTTAAGCGCGAACAGTGGGCAGAATGGCATTCTGCCCACTGTTCCTGGCCACGACTGGACATGTCCAATGGTCAAGGTCGCCGTGACTGGACATGTCCAGTGGCGAGCGTGACCACCGCGGGACATGTCCAGTGGCGACCTTCGGTGCTGCTGCCTTAGTTCTGGTACGCCGGGTAGTCCGTGTAGCCCTTGGCGCCTTCGGTGTAGAAGGTGGACTGGTCCGGCTCGTTGACCGGGAGTCCCTCGCGCCAGCGGCGGACCAGGTCCGGGTTGGCGATGGCCGGTCGTCCGACGACCACGGCGTCGGCGTGGCCGTCCGCAACAATCGCGGTGGCTTCCTCGCGGGTGGTGATGACGCCGAAGCCCGTGTTCAGCAGGAAGGTTCCGCCGAAACGGGTGCGCAGATCCTGGACCAGTTCGCTCGTCGGCTCCTTGTGCAGGACGCTCAGGTAGGCGAGCTTGAGGGGCGCCAGGGCATCCACGAGGATCCCGTAGGTTTCCCGGACGTCTGCCGCGTCGAGCTCCAGGGCTCCCTGGACGTTGTGTTCGGGCGAGATGCGGATGCCCACGCGGTCGGCGCCAATGGCATCGACCACGGCCCGGGTCACTTCGATAACGAAGCGCGCACGGTTCTCCGGCGAGCCGCCGTAGATGTCGTCGCGCTGGTTGGCGGACGGGGCGAGGAATTCGTGCAGCAGGTAGCCGTTGGCTGAGTGCAGCTCAACGCCGTCGAACCCTGCACCGATCGCGTTGCGGGACGCGGTGACGAACTCCTGCACGATACCCGGCAGTTCGTCGGTGGTCAGGGCATGCGGAACGGGGAATGCCTGCTTGCCCTCGTAGGTGCGGGTCTCGCCGTCGATCGCGATGGCGCTGGGCGCAACCACCTGGTGACCGCCGGTGGTGTCTGCATGGGTAACCCGTCCGGCGTGCATGACCTGGGCGAAGATGCGGCCGCCCTCGGCGTGCACGGCGGAGGTGACCTTGGCCCAGCCCTCAAGCTGAGCTTCGGTCACCAGGCCGGGCTGGCCCGGGAACCCCCGGCCGGCCCGGCTGGGATACGTGCCCTCACTGACGATCAGGCCGAGCGAGGCCCGCTGGCGGTAATGCTCGACAACCAGCGGGCCGGGAACGCCTTCTTTGCCGGAGCGGACGCGGGTCAACGGCGCCATCACGAGTCGGTTGGGCAGTTCCAGCTCGCCGAGAGTCATCGGGGAAAACAGCATGCGCAGTTCCTTTCACCAGGGATTGGGTTCACTGGCGGCAACTGCGGGGCGTCTGCAACTATTCCTGATGAGACCCGGATCACTAGGGGTGGACGATGATCTTCACGGCGGTGTCGTTGTGGTTGATGAGCGTGTCGAAGCCCTTGTCCACGAGGTCGTCCAAGGCGATTCTTCCGGTGATGAAAGGCTTCAGGTCGACTTTCCCTTCCTGGACGAGCTTGATCGCGGCCGGGTGATCGCCGCAATAGGCAATGGTGCCGCGGAGGTCGATTTCCTTCAGGACGACCTTTTGCATGTCCACGGTGGCAGGACGTCCCCAGATCGACACGTTGACCACAACGCCCGCGGGCTTCACGACGTCGAGCATGGTGTCCAGCACGGCGTTCACTCCCGCACATTCAAACGCTGCATCTGCCCCCAGGCCTCCGGTCAGTTCCAGCACCCGGGCCTTGACGTCGTCGGAGCTTGGGTCCAACACATGATCCGCGACCCCCGAGGAAACCGCTTTCTCCTTCCGGGCCGTCGACAGCTCGGTGATGATTGTGGTGACGCCAAGGCCCTTCAGGACCGCCGCGGTCAGCAGACCAATGGGGCCCGCACCGCCGACGACGGCGACGTCCCCGGCCTTGACGTCGCTCCGGCCGACGGCGTGGTACGCCACGGCGAGCGGTTCGATGAGTGCGGCTTCGTCCAGCGGGATGTCCCCGACAGGGTGGACCCACCGCGTGTCGACGACGACCTTCTCACTCAGGCCCCCGCCGCCGCCCGCCAGGCCGATGAAGCCGAGCTTGGTGCACAGGTTGTAGTGGCCGCTGAGGCACGGGCCGCATTCGTTGCAGACGATATATGGCTCCACCACCACGCTGTCTCCGACGGCGAGTCCGGTCACACCCTCCCCGAGTTCCTCGACGGTGCCGGAAAATTCGTGCCCCAGGGTGACCGGGGCTTCCTCGTGGGAAATCGGATGGGGGTGGCCGGGCGGCGGGGTGAAGATTGGCCCTTCCAGGAATTCGTGGAGGTCGGTCCCGCAGATCCCGCACCAGGCGACGGCGATCTTCACTGCTCCGGGGCGCAGCTCCGGCTCCGGAATGTCTTCGATCCGGAGGACTTCGCGGGCATGGAATCGTGCTGCTTTCATGGTGTTTTCCTTCGTATTGCGGGCCGTGGATGCGCCCGGTCAGGCGCATCCACGGCCCGTCGTTGGATTATCACAACGGAGGCCGTCACCCCAGTGTGGTTCCCGGGGCTGTGATTGTCACGGCCCGTCCGGGTCAGCGCGTGTGGTGCGTGGGCTGGCGCTCGAAGACCGGCGTCGGCAGCCCTTCCATCCTGGCCTTGAGCTGCAGCGCCAGATAGTTGGAGTAGTGGCGGCTTTGGTGCAGATTGCCGCCGTGGATCCAGAGGTTGTCCACGTTGGTGGGCTTCCACATATTGCGCAGTTCGCCCTCCCACGGCCCCGGGTCTTTGGGCGTATCTGAACCAAATCCCCAGCACTTGCCGACGGCGTCGGCCACCTCGGGTGAGACCAGATCGGCCAGCCAGCCGTTCATGGATCCGTAGCCGGTGGCGTAGATGATGGCGTCCGCCTCCAGCTCCGCTCCGTTGGCCATCACGACGGCGTTCCCGGTGATCTTGCCGACCTCGCCGTTGGCCAGCTTGACCCGGCCGTCGATGATCAGCTGAGAGGCGCCGACGTCGATGTAGTAGCCGGAGCCGCGCCGCAGGTACTTGAGGAACAGGCCGGAGCCGTCGACGCCGAAGTCCAGGTCAAAGCCGGCGGCCTCGAGTTGGGAGTAGAACTCGGCGTCGCGTTCGGCCATCTCCGCGTAGACCGGGATCTGGGCTTCGGGGAGGATCCGGTAGGGCAGCGAGGCAAAGAGCAGGTCGGCCTTTTCCGTGGTGACCCCGTTGGCGAGTGCCTTCTCCGAGTACAGGCCTCCGAGGGCGAGGTCCATGAGGGATTCGCTCCGGGCGATGTGCGTGGAGGACCGCTGGACCATGGTGACGTCCGCGCCGTGTTCCCAGAGGTCCGCGCAGATGTCGTGGGCCGAGTTGTTGGAGCCGATGACCACGGCCTTCTTTCCGGTCCAGTCTCCGCCGCCCGGGTGCTTGGACGAGTGGTACTGCTCCCCCAGGAAGGATTCGGCGCCGTCGAACGTGGGGACGCTGGGGTAGCCCGAGACACCCAGGGCGAACACCAGCTGCTGGGGGCGCAGGGTGACCGGTTCGCCGTCGCGCGTTACCTCCACGATCCATTCCTGCGAGGATTCGTCGAAGCGGGCGCTGGTGCATTCGGTTTTGGACCAGTAGTTCAGCTCCATGATCCGGGTGTAGTTTTCCAGCCAGTCGCCGATCTTGTCCTTGGCCGCGAAAACCGGCCAGTCGTCGGGGAACTTGATGTAGGGCAGGTGGTCGTACCAGACCGGGTCGTGGAGGTGGAGGGACTTGTAGCGGTTCCGCCAGGAGTCGCCCGCGCGTTCGTTCTTCTCGATGATGATGGTGGGCACGCCGAGCCGGCGCAGCCGTGCCCCCAGTCCGATCCCGCCCTGGCCGCCGCCGATGATGACGGTGTAGGGCTGGTCTTCGTAGCCGAGCCGGGCTTCCTGTTCTTCCTTCAGTTCCAGCCAGGATTTGCGTCCCTTGGTGATCTCGTGGGCAACGCCTTTCTCCCGGTTGGTCCCCTTCTTCTCCTCGAAGCCCTTGAGCTCCTGCATGGTGGTGAGCAGGGTCCAGCACTTGCCGTTCCGGAGGCGCAGATGGGCGTAACCCCGGGCCTGGGCGGTCTCGAAATTGACCCACGCCTCGGCGTTGGCAGCGTCCCCGGTGGCGTCCTCGGCCAGGGTCCAGTTGCTGGGCCGCACGTCGTCGAGAGTTGCCTCGAGCATGCGCCGGATGTCCTCTTTGCCTTCCAGGGTCTTGAGGTTCCAGGTGAAGGAGACGAAATCGCGCCAGTACGAATCGTCGTCGAACAGTTCAAGCACGTCGTCCGTCTTGTGGCTGCGCAGCGCCTCATCGAACTGCGCCAGCCACGCCTCGACCACGCCGTTTGGAGTCTCAGGCATGTTTCCTCTTTCCGTTGCTTACTGTGGGCCGTTCCCGTTGCATGGCGTCCAGTCCACGCAGTGACCCGCATCACAAGTAAAGTTCGCCGGGGGTTACAATCGGGTTACACAGAGCTCTCAAGCTCCTGGCCCGCGCGTTAGCTGGTCAGGGGTTGGCGGTAGCTGGACGAGTGCGACGATTCGAGGGCGAGTTGGGAACATGAGCATGCGGCCGGGCAGTCGCTCCATCACGCAGCTCTCGGACCTGAGGTTTTCCGCTCCGGCGGAGTACGCGCGCGCCCTCCGGAAGGCACACGAGGCCACGGTTTCCGGCACTCCCAGTCCGCATTTGTCGCCGTCCCTCGTCAAGTCCTGGCAACGCTCCCTCGCAATGGGCATCAATCCGGACCAGCACCGGCCGGTCCACCGGCATGAAGTCTCCGAGGCGCGCTCGCTCAGTGCCGGCCACCGGCTGGCCGCGGTGATGCCTGCGCTGTCACAACTACTGGCCGATGAGACCGCGACCGGGCGCCACCTGTTGATCGTGACCGATCATGAGGGCGAAGTGCTGTGGCGCGTTGGCAGCAAACAGGCGTTGAAGCTTGCCGACTCCCTGGAGTTCGTGGAGGGGGCCGACTGGTCCGAAGCCGGGGTTGGGACCAACGCCATCAGCGAAGCCCTGGTGACAGGTGCTCCGGCGCAGCTCTTCTCGGCCGAACACCTCGTGCGGACGCATCACGACTGGGCGTGCACGGCGTCTCCGATTCGCGACCCTCTGACGGGGGAAGTCCTCGGCGTCCTGGACGTGTCCGGGTCGTTCGAATCCGTCACGCCGGACAGCCTTCGCCTGGTGCGCTGTGGCGTACGGCTGGCCGAGGAGCTGCTGAAATCTGCTGCCCCACCCGTAGGCTCCGAGCACCGGACCCGGAATGCCTCCGGGATCGATTCTTCGGGACGGGCCGACGCCGGGGTCCAGTCAGAGCTGATGCTGCGGCTGCTGGGAGACGCGCCAACTGCAGCGCTCGACGGCGGCACGCGTCGCCCGCTGACGCTGCGCCGGGCCGAGATCCTGGCGCTGCTGGCCTCCCGCACCCAAGGCTGGAGCGCCGACGAGCTGGCCTACGAGATCCACGGCGACGCGGGCACCGCGTCGGCAATCAGGACCGAGATGCACCGGATCCGCAGCCTCCTGGGCAGCATGGTGGAAGCGAACCCCTACCGCTTCTCGTCCACGGTCAGGGTGGTTACGGACGCCTCGGTGGTGGCCGGCCATTTGCGGGATGGCCGGGTTGCCGAGGCATTTGCTGCCTATCCGGCCAAGTTCCTCAACCGATCGAACAACCTCGCCATCGGCTTCATGCGCGACGAGCTCAATGAAGCCGTCGGCGCCTCCGTGCGGGCCAGCGGTGATCCCCGGTTAATGCTGCAGTGGTGCACAAGCGATATGGGCTCCTCAGACACGGCCGCTGCGGCCCTTGCTGGCACACTGATGGGCCCGCTTGACCCACGCGGCCAGCTGGTGACCGCCCGGATGGAACGGGTCGAGCGGGAACTGCGGGCGTAGGTTCGGACTGTCGCGTCGCGGTCCTTTGGTCCCGGTCCTTTGTCCCGAAGCCGGGCCCGACCCTACGGAGCAGGAGGAACGACGCCGGGGCACCCCTGGCCTTGCGGGTTCCGGAGGCAGTCGTCCGCGTAGTTCCGGGTGATGGAGCGCCAGACGCTCACAGTCTGCGGCGGCGAACTGAATTGCCCCTGGCCCGGGATGGGCAACGGCGGCCCGCCGTTGACTGAGTACGTGCCTTGGAAATGGGTTGTCAGCACCACCGGGAAATCGCCGGTCTGGGTGTACACGTGGCTGGTGGCGGTCTTTTCGCCCCAGCGGTCCTGCGGGAGGGACCCTCCGGCCGCAGTCTGCGGCCCCAGCGAGGTCCCGTCGCCGTAGCTCCAGGTGTATTGGACGGGCTTGGCGATGACGTGCACTTTCTGGCCCAGTATCGTGATGTCGAACTGCTGCTCACCCGCGTCTGCGAAGAAATTTGTCTCGGCTCCCCGGAGCGTGTGCGGACTAGGTTGGGCCGTGACTGAGCCTGGAGAGACGGGCAGTTTCTGGAACTCCGTTTGGATCATGGCTGCGATCCTAGGCAGCAAGTCCTCTGGTCTCGGGTCAAAGAGACACGTGGGTCCGGAGTGAAAGGTCCAGGTTGGATTAGGCACGCCAGCCGGGGCTTTCAGCCACACGACGGGAATTCCATCCTTTCCGTCAGGACCGTTCTTACAATCCACGAGGACGGCGAGGCACTCCGTGTCGAAGTCGCCACCGCCCAAGTGGCATTGGAGTTCGTACTTGTACTGGAACGGATCGGACGCTACGGTTCCGGGCCCGGCCCAAACGAACCGACCCGTGCCTGCATCGATCGTCCACCCACCGACATCAATAGTGTCCTCGCCCCAGTCCCCCGTTGTTGGAGGCTCGTCGCTGCCGGCAAGCGCCGGGAACGGTTGTCCTGCCAGAGCCAGTGATAGCGCCGTGGCCCAAATTGCCCTATTCCACCACCATGACTTCATTTGGCTAGCCAACTATTGGCTGAATATTGTTCACGTACCAAGCACCATCGCGGAAGACTGCGAGCATGAGATTGCCGGTGTCATCGGGCTTTGGGTCGGCTTGATGCAATGATCCATCCGCGTTGTAGTAAGAGATGCCGCCTTGCGAAACTTGGATAGCGACCTGATAGTTCCCATCGGGCGCCACGACGAATGTCGTGCTTACTGATGGCGTTTCAGTCTTGCCGCCAACAATCCAGCGCCCAGACTCATGCCAGCCCGTCATAACTGTCTTTGCCCGATCGCATGCCCGCAAGCGGGACTTGTGATTTCCACAATCCGCGACACATCGCCAGTCTCATAGCCGTAGCTGAGCAATTGAAACCAGTACCGCGCAAACGCCTCCAGCCCTTCCTTCGTCTCCGCTTTCGCAGCGTCCGGCAGCACCGGAACCGGCACGTTCTGGGCTCTCCCCGAGGCATCGGCCGGTTTGTAGCTGGCCGTCGGCGTGGGGCTGGGAGTAGGCGTCAGCGACGCCGTCGGACTCGAAGACTCGGGGGCGGCCGTTGCCCCTGGCGTTGTTCCGCCACTGGTGCAGGCTGTGACCGGCAACAGGGTAAGCACAACCAAAACGGCGCAAACACCTCTGCGGCGGACGAAGAATGAAGTGCGGGATGTCATGGTCAGCTATTCCCCCCGATAGAAATCAAGCCCCCTGTTGCCAAACGATGACTTAAGGGTAACCGACATCACATTTTGGACATTCAAGTTATCCACAGGCGGTCGCTTCACCACCAGGGCTACCGGCACGGGGCGAACAGCAACACGCTATGGAAGAGGTCCGACAATATGCCGCCGCGCAACCGCTCCCCGCAAATGCACCGGTCCCTGCCGACTCACACCGACTTTCCCGCGTTAGCCTCTGGCGTTTTTCTACAGAGGCCAGAACAATGAACCCATGATGTTCGAACATGCAGACGAAAACCCCATCCTCGTCCTTGACGACGATCAGAGCTGGAAGCTGATTGAGGGCACCAAGCACGGCAGGCTCGTGGTCATCGTGGGCGGCGAACCCGATATCTTTCCGGTGAACTATGCCGTGAGCGGCAGGAAGCTCTATCTCCGGACTGCCCCCGGCAACAAACTCGCTGAAGTGACCATCAATTCCAAAGTGCTATTCGAAACGGATGGCATTCTCTCCGATGAGGCCTGGTCGATTGTTCTTCGCGGCACGGCCCGGGTGTTGGACCAGTCTGCCGATATCGCAGCGGCAGAGGCCTTGGGGCTGAAACCGTGGGTACCCACCCTGAAGGACTTCTACGTCGAGATCGAGCCGACCTCGGTCAGCGGTCGGCATTTCCAGTTCGGCGAGCACCCGGAGCGGGAGATCTAGCAGCCGCTCGACGCCGGTGGCGCCGGCCGGGCACCGCCGCGCCCTACGTGGCCGCCTAGACTTTAACCATGGCGGACAAGCTGACCCCGGAGCGGCGCAGCTGGAACATGTCCCGCATCCGCGGGAAGAACACCAAGCCTGAACTGCTGGTCCGGAAATTGCTCCATGCCAAGGGCTACCGCTACCGGCTGCACGGCACCGCCCGCGGAGGCCGACTGCCTGGCAACCCCGACCTGGTCTTCGCCAGCCGCCACAAAGTCATCTTCGTCAACGGCTGCTTCTGGCACTTCCATGACTGCCGGGTCGGGCAGCACGCACCCAAGGCCAACGCGGAGTTCTGGGAAACCAAACGCACCCGGACGAGGAACCGCGACGCCGAACAGCGCCATCAGCTTGAACGTTCCGGCTGGGACGTCCTCACCGTCTGGGAGTGCGAGCTCAAGGACCTTTCGGCGCTGGAAAAGCAACTGGACGACTTTCTACGACCCGGCAAACCGCGACCCGGCAAACCCCGGCCCAGCAAACCCCGACCCAGCCACGCCAGCGAACGCGCCGGGCTAGGCCCGGTGGTGCTCGATCAGCCAGCCGGCCATTTGCCGGGCCCGGCCGGCCGCGGCGAGGTCGCCCTCGGCGGCTGAAACGATCGAACCCTTCATCAGAATGTGCCAGGAACGCGAAAAGCCGGCTGGATCGCGAAGGCCGGCTTCCTCGGCAAGCTGCTGGACGTGGCCGCGGATCTTCGCAAGGTAGTCGATGCTTGCCCTGCCCAGCGGGTGATCGGATCCCATCTCAAGCAGGACGTTGACGAACGAACACGCTTCGAAGTCCGCGCGTGCAAACCAGTCCGCGAAGACGTCAAAGATGGCCAGCAGCTGCTCTTCGGGGCTTGTGCCCTGGCGCCGTGCTTCGGAGACAACCTTGTCCACGGTCCATAGCTGGTCCCTGCGCGCCAGGAAGGCGAGCACCAGCTCATCCTTGGAAGCGAAATGACGGTAGAAGCTCGCCTTGGCCACGCCGGAGCGGTTGATCAGTTCATTGACGCCGACTCCGCGGACACCGCGGGTGGAGAGCAGCTCGTAGGCAGCCGCAAGAATGCGCTCCCGCACGCCGGGCGCCACAGATCCGGCACCGGAGCCGCCGGGCGGTCCGGAACCCGAATGACCGGAATTCATTGAAAGTGACATCAAGAAAATATCCTAGCGCCACGCGAGACAGACTGGTCTGTCTCGGGTAATATCCGAATCTGGGGACAAGGACTCTACCGGGTCCGCACTTACTCGTACTACTACGCCAGGGGAGAGCGCCAGATGCCGAACTTGCTGATGTCCACCACGTCGCTGAAAACCACAACCCGGCAATCGAAGTCTTCCCGCGATTCCCGTCCGCAGGAGTACCGGCGGACCCCCGAGGTCGATTCCGATCTTGGCCCCTTGCGCCTGCAGGTATCCGCAATCCTTGATGCGATTCTCTCCGACACCAAGCCCGAAGAGGCGGAGGTGCGCGAAAAGCTTCGCTGGCATGTCGCCAACAACCCCGGCCAGCCAGAGAAAGCGCTCTTGAGCCATCTCTTGTCGGTGTCCGTAGAACAGGAAGCCGGCTAGCGGAAATTCCCGGGGAGTACGTCAGCGGCTGATGGTCGCCTGACGCACCACTTCGCCCCATGACTGCTGCGCGAGGTCCGCTACGGAGGCCAGGATTTCCGACGGCGGCCGCGACAGGTCCAGGGGGAACTCGACCACGTCGATATCCGTGTTGAGGATCCGGCGCAGTTTGATCTCCCCTGCCCCCGGATACACCAGCCAGGCCGTCGGGACCCGCAATGACGTGCAATACGCCAGCATCCGGTAGTGATCCCCCGACAGGGACGCCCCGGCGTCGGCCGCGGCCTGGTACTTGGCGTCGTAGACCATCACGGGCCGCCCGCCCAGCAGATGGACGGCGCCGGGCTGCACCACGATCCGGTCCGAGTCGCGGACGGCCTCATTGAGCAGGGCGTTGTACCGCAGCCGCATCTCCCCCGGGTATGCCGCCATGGCCTCGCGGAGCGCAGTCCCGACGAAGTCCTCGAACACCACGGACATGTCCACCACAAACGACGCCGACTGCTGCGTGCCGTCGCCAGCCTCCGCCGAGGAATGGCGCAGGATCACCTCGGCGAGCCGCAGGGCGGCCTGGTAGCGGGTGTTCATCCGGCTGGCCCGCCACACCGGCAGGGGCGCGCCGGACTGCAGCCGGGTCACGGCCGCGAGCTTGCCCTTAAGCTGGCGGAGCCGGCTCAGCACCTCTGGCCGCACCCCCGGAACCTGGGACATCCGTTCCAGGGCCGCCCGCAGGATCCGGTTCTCCGCAATGTCCTCGGTGAACTCGTCATAGGAAACCTCTAGGGGAACCAGCATGCCGGGCCGCCGCGAGATCTGGTCAGAAATTCGGATCCGGCCCTTGACCGTCCGGAGCGATTCGTCGACATTCAGGTAGCCCTGCAGCACACCACGGCTGAGCGCCCGGTCCGAGAGTTGGGCCAGCGACTCGGCCAGCGCACTCCACAGATCCGCTTCCTCGACCGCGGCGACGGAATCCTCCCGGAAGCCCTGGTCCCCGGCGTAGCCCAGCAGGAACAGGAGCCGGGCCAGGCCGAGCCGTTCCTTCGGCCGGACTTCGAGCTGCACCGTCGGGGTGCGCACCGCGCCGACCTTCCCGACCGGCTCGATCCGGTACAAGCCCATGCCCAGCGGCGAGGCATTGGCCAGGCCGCTGCCGTTGACGTAGGCCGCGCTGGCAGGGTCGAGCCGTTCGACGGTGCCACCGGAAAGCTCGTCCAGGACCACGTGGTGGACCGGCTGCGAACCCGGCGCCCCGTGCTGGCCGGCCGGCCTCGGCTGGCTAGAGGCGCGCAAGGCGGTCGAGCAGTTGGTCCAGTCCGAACCGCTCCTGAAGCTGCGCGCGGTTCAACTGGCCGTGGTAGTGCTCCTCCAGCAGCGGCATGAGCTCGTACTTCCAGATCCGGCGCAGGCCCTTGGGCGTCTGCGCGGACGGCTTCATGAAGTAGGACGGGCCGATCATCAGGTCCCGGTCCCACTCATCGATGGCATCGTTGAGCGCGTCCATCAGCAGCGCCGGCGTCGTATCCAGATCCCGGGCCTGCAGGAACCGCAGCAGCGAACCCTTCACCGGTTCGGTCTTGGGGTGGAGTTCGATGAAGGAGAAGCGGCGGCGAATGGCCGCGTCCATCATCGCAATGGAGCGGTCCGCGGTGTTCATGGTGCCGATGATGTAGAGGTTGTCCGGCAGCGTGAAGGGCTCGTTGGGGCTGTACTGGAGGTAGATCCGGTCGTCGCGGTATTCGAGCAGGAAGTACAGCTCACCGAACACCTTCGCCAGGTTCGCCCGGTTCATCTCATCGATGATCAGGAAGTACGGCTTGCTCTCGTTCCCGGGCTTGGCGGCCTCTTCGGCGATGCGGCGCAGCGGCCCCGCGACGAGCTTGAAAGACACCTGGCCTCCCTCGGTCTTGTCCGGACGGAAACCCTCGAAGAAGTCCTCATAGGCGTAGGAGGGGTGGAACTGCACCAGCTTGACGCGTTCGTCGGTGGTGTCGCCGGCGAGCTGGGCGGCGAGGTGCTTGGCCAGGTACGTTTTGCCGGTGCCGGGCGGGCCGTACAGCACCAGCTGGCGGTTCTCCTCCAAGAGTTCGGCGATCTCCTGCAGCGGCTCCAGGTCCATGTGCAGCGACGCGGCAAACTCCTCCGTCAGCGGGCGGAATCCTTCACAGGCAGGTTCGACGACGGCGGCCGGCTCGGTGCCGTCGCCGGGCTCGGCTTCCGCTTCGGCGGGCAGCAGCGATTCCAGTGCCTGGATGACGCGGGTGACGTCCACAACGATGCCGGAGGTGGCCAGCTGCCGCTGCACGTGGCGGGGCAGCTCGGTCATTGTGTGCGCCTCGTCGAACCAGCGGACCTTCCGGCGGAGCCGGCGGTTGTCCTCGCGGTGCTCAGGCTCGCCGAGGACCACCCCCACCCGGACGGTGCCGGCGCTCTGGTACAGGGTCAGGTCGCCGGGCTTCATGACGGTCAGGAAGGCGAAGACAGCGGTTTTGGTGTCCTCGCGTTCCACGTAACCGAGGTGTTTGTAGTCCTCATCGACGGCGTGCTGGACCAGCCCGGCGGTGACGCCCGGGTCCAGCAGGCGGAGGTGCTCGACGTCGAGCGTCACCGATTCCTCGGCCTCCCAGGTGCCGAGCAGCTCGGCGTTCTCGTGGTGGGTGCGCAGCAGCCAGGCGCGCCGGCCGGGGTCCCCGACCTTCCGCCACTGGCTCACCAGTTGCCGGGAGTACCAGTCGATCCGCTGGCCGGCCTGTTCGTCGAGGTGCAGCCGGATGCGGTGGATGTCCGCGGAGATTTCCTCGTCGCTGTCACCCTTGGCGCCGCCCACGAGGGAGGCGAAGGCGTCGCGGATCTCCTGGCGTTCGACGTCGGCCACGACGGGTTCGAAGTAGCTGGGCCAGACCAGGAACTCGATGCTGCGGCGGATGGCCGGCTGGTCATCGGGCGTGCCTGCCACCAGCAGGTGGAAGGCCAGCGGATCCTTGACGGCGGCCGCGACTTCCCCCGACGGACGCCGGGCGACGTGCTGCACGAAGCGGCAGAGCCATTTCAGGTGATCCCAGATGGTCCAGTTGAATTCGGCGGTGCGGTCCCGGATGACGCCGTGGTCCGTCATGCCCGCGTACAGCTCGTCCGGCAGTGCCAGGGGAGGCTCCAGCCAGGTTGCAGCTTCGGCCACCCGTGCGCGCTTGACCTTGAGGGACTTCACCTCGTGGGCCAACGGCAGGGACTGCAGGAAGAGCAGCTCGACGGCCAGTTGCTTGGCACCCCGGGAGGCACCCGCCAGGTTCTGACGCAGGTTGGTCATCATGGGCGCCTTGGGATCCGGTACCCCGCGGTCGAGGCGATCGAGAAGCTCCGCGGCGGCCGGCACCGACCAGGTTTTGGTGCGGCCGTCCAAGGCTGACGCTTTGCCCAGCAGCCCTGGCCCCAGGACAAACCAGGCCGCGTCCTCAATCTCCTTGGAGATGCCGAGGGCGCGGTGCATGGCAGGCTTTTTGGATGGGGTCATGCCATCAATTTACAGGCTTAAGCTGAACGCCCGCATCATGGCGGCGACCCGAATCTACTGACCGGTAGCTCCGCGGGGTGCCGGAAACGGCTGCTACTTGGCTGCCGGGCGCTTGACGCCGAAGGTGAAATAGCTGCCCGGGCCGACGAAGTTCACCAAGGTTGCCAGCCGCCACAGCGTCTTGCTGCCGCGGATCTGCTCAGCCGGGCGGCGTGAGATGTCCCGCTGGGCGGCGACCAGCAACGAGAGCTGAACGACGGCGGCAGTGATGGTTCCGAACTTCGCCATCGGCGAGAGTTCCTTCCAGGACTTCTTCCGGGCGTTCCTCTTGCGCTTGTTCGCCATCATCTGTCCTCGTTTGTTCACCATGATCTGGGCTCCTTGGCTTCCGGGCTGACTGCCCGCGGGGTGTTTATTCTAGGGATCATCCGTGGTCCGAGGTAGAGGCTATGGGACTGGTTTGGCGGGTTCAGCGGGAACCGGAGTGAAGCGGTCGAGCTTCTCCTTCTGTTCAGGCGTCAGCCGCAGCACCCGCCCGGTGGCCTCGTCCACAAAGGCCAGGTGGCTTGTGGCGCGGACGCAGTCCTCCCGGGTCACGGGGTCCTGGACGAGGTAGTGGATGTCAAAACTGGCACCCTTGATCGCGCCGACCCACAGCTGCACGACAGCCGGCACGTTGCGGTATTCGAGGGTCCGGACGTAGCGGATCTTGTGCTCGACGATCAGCGCCAGGGTCCCCTCCGGGATGTCGTTGAAGAGGGACACCGGGGGCTCGATGCCGGGCAGCCCCGGTCCGCGCGGCGGCCCGAAGGCCGCGATGCGGGCTTCCTCCAGGATCCGGACAATTTGCACATTGTTGATGTGGCCGTAGGCGTCCATGTCGCCCCAGCGCATCGGGATCTGCACCTCGATGCGCCGGGCCTGAGCAGACACTGACTCTGCGGGCTCTGCCGCACCGCCGGCGGCGCTCAGCTGCGCACCGCCGTCGCGTCGTCGGCCGTGTTTTCCGAAAAGGCCGTCTCCGCGTCTTCGCCCGCGAACTGGGACATGTACAGGCGGTAGTAGGCACCCTTAAGGTCCAGCAGCTGCGCGTGGGCACCCTGCTCCACGATCCGGCCGGCCTCCATCACCAGGATGGTGTCGGCGTCGCGGATGGTGGAGAGCCGGTGGGCGATCACGAAGCTCGTGCGATCGGTGCGCAGCGCGGCCATGGCCTTCTGGACGAGCACCTCGGTGCGGGTATCCACGGAGCTGGTGGCCTCGTCCAGGATCAGCAGCGAAGGATTGGCCACGAAGGCACGGGCGATGGTGATCAGCTGCTTCTCGCCGGCGCTGACGTTGTTGCCTTCCTCGTCGATGACGGTGTTGTAGCCGTCCGGGAGGGCGCGGACGAACCGGTCCACGAAGGTGGCTTTCGCTGCCTCCATCACCTGTTCCTCGGTGGCGTCCAGCTTGCCGTAGCGGATGTTGTCGTAGATGGTCCCGCCGAAGAGCCAGGCGTCCTGCAGCACCATGCCCACCTTGGCCCGCAGTTCCGCACGGCTCAGATGGGTGATGTCGACCCCGTCCAGGGTGATGCTGCCGCCCTGGAGCTCATAGAAGCGCATCACGAGGTTCACCAGGGTGGTCTTGCCCGCACCGGTGGGGCCGACGATCGCCACGGTGTGTCCGGGCTCCGCGGTGAAGGACAGGTCCTCGATCAGCGGTTTGTCCGGGGTGTAGCTGAAGGTGACGTGCCGGAACTCGACGTGCCCGTCGGTCTTGGCCGGCAACTGCTCCGTGGCGGTCTCGGCGTCCTGTTCGTCGGCGTCGAGGAATTCAAAGACCCGTTCCGCGGAGGCGACGCCGGACTGCAGCATGTTGGCCATGCCCGCCATCTGGCCCAGCGGCTGGGTGAACTCGCGCGAGTACTGGATGAACGCGGTGGCGTCGCCCAGGCTCATCCCGCCGGAGGCAACGCGCAGGCCGCCGACGACGGCGATGCCGACGTAACTGAGGTAGGACACGAACTGCATGACGGGCATGATCATGCCGGAGACGAACTGCGCGCCGAAGCTGGCCTTGTAGAGGGCCTCGTTCCGCTCGTCAAAGCGCTCCAGCATGTCGGCGTCGCGGCCGAAGACCCGGACGAGGTCGTGGCCGGAGAAGGACTCCTCGATCTGGCCGTTGAGCTCGCCGGTGTTCTTCCACTGGGCTGCGAAGAGCTTCTGGCTACGGGACCCGATGATGCCGGCCGCCACGGCAGAGAGCGGCAGCGCGACGAGGGCAATGAGGGCCAGCTGCCAGGACACGATGAACATCATGATGACGATGCCGATCACCGTCAGCGCCGAGTTCACGAGCTGCGCGAAGGCCTGCTGCAGCGCCTGCTGGATGTTGTCCACGTCGTTGGTAACCCGGGAGAGGATGTCGCCGCGCTGGCGGGTGTCGAAGTAGTTCAGCGGAAGCCTGTTGAGCTTCTTCTCGGTGTCGTCGCGCAATTTGCGGACCACCCGCATGACCAGGATGTTCAGGACGTAGCCCTGCAGCCAGAGAAAGATGTTGGCGACGAAGTACATCACCAGGACCACGCTGATCAGGAACGCTAGCTTCTGGAAGTCGATGCCGGCGCCGGGGATAACGTCCATCTTGGCGAGCATGTCCGCGAAGTTGTCCTGGCCCTGGGCGCGGAGGCCTGCGACGAACTGCTCCTTGGTGCCGCCGGCGGGTAGCTGTTTGCCAACGACTCCGCCGAAGATCACGTCCATCGCCTGGCCGAGGATCCGGGGCGCCACAACGTTGAGGACGACCGCGACCGTCACCATCGCGAGCACGGCGGTGATGCCGGCCCGTTCGGGCTTCAGCAGGCCCATCAGCCGTTTCGCGGAGGGCCAGAAGTGCTGGGCTTTCTTTGCCGGCAGGTCACCGAACATGCCGCCGTCGGCCTCGCCGGGGGTGTATTCCTCTTCGTGGAAGTCGTCGTCCGGCTCAGCGGCCGAGGGATCGGCGGCCGCAGCATCGGCGGCGGAGACCCCGGTGCCCGAGGGAGGGAGGTTGACCTTTTCGTTGGTGCTCATGCCACGGCCTCCGCGGTCAGCTGGGATTCGACAATTTCCTGGTAGGTGCTGGAACTCTGCAACAGTTCCTCATGCGTGCCGCGGTCCACGATCCGTCCGTTGTCGAGCACCAGGATCTGGTCCGCGTCGGCGATCGTGGAGACGCGCTGGCCGACAATGATCACGGTGGCGTCAGCGGTTTTCGCCTTGAGGGCGCGACGGAGCCGGGCGTCGGTGGCGACGTCGAGGGCGGAGAAGGAGTCGTCAAACAGGAACACCTTGGGCTCCGTGACGAGCGCCCGGGCGATGCAGAGGCGCTGGCGCTGGCCGCCCGAGACGTTGGTGCCGCCCTGGGAAATCCGTGAGCCGAGTCCGTTCTTCTTCTCGCGCACAAAGTCGGCTGCCTGGGCCACGGTCAGGGCATCCCAGAGCTGGCTGTCCGTGGCCTCGGGCTTGCCGAAGCGCAGGTTGTGTTCGATCGTTCCGGAGAACAGGTAGGGCCGCTGCGGAACCATGGCCACGCGCTGCGTGATCTCCGCGCGGTCCAGGTTGGTGACGGGGACGCCGTCGAGCAGCACCTCCCCCGAGGCGGCGTCGTAGAGCCGGGGCAGCAGGGACAGCAGGCTGGTTTTGCCGGCGCCGGTGGAGCCGATGATGGCCACCGTCTGGCCGGGCTCGGCGGTGAAGCTGATGTCGCTCAGGACCGGCGCTTCGGCGCCGGGGTAGGCGAAGGACACGTTCCGGAACCCGACGCGGCCGGCTTTCCTGGCCGGGGTCACCGGGGTGAGGGCCTCGTGGATGGAGGGTTCGACGTCGAGCACCTCACCAATGCGGTCCGCGCACACGGAAGCGCGGGGAATCATCATCGCCATGAACGTGCCCATCATGACGGCCATCAGGATCTGCAGCAGGTACTGCAGGAACGCCGTCAGCGAGCCGACCTGCATTTCCCCGGCTTCGACCCGCTGGCCGCCGAACCACAGCACGGCCGCGGTGGAGACGTGCAGGATCATGCCGATGGCGGGGAACATCAGGACAAACAGGGCGCCGATCTTCAGCGAGACGTCGGTGAGTTCCTTGTTCGCGGCGCCGAAGCGTTCGGCCTCGTGTGGCTCGCGCACGAAGGCGCGGACAACGCGGATACCGATGATCTGTTCGCGGAGGATGCCGTTGAGCCGGTCGATCTTCTTCTGCATCGAACGGAAGAGTGGCATCAGGCGGACCACGAGGTAGCCCACCACCAGCACGAGCACCGGAACGGAAACCCAGACCAGCCAGGACAGGTTGAGGTCCTCGCGGATGGCCATAAAGATGCCGCCGATGCACATGATGGGCGTGGCCACCATAAAGTTCAGCCCCATCAGCATGAGCATCTGCACCTGCTGGACATCGTTGGTGCCGCGCGTGATCAGGGTGGGGGCGCCGAAAACGTTGACGTCCTTCGCGGAGAAGCTCGTGACCTTGCGGAACACCCCGCGGCGCAGGTCGCGGCCGAACGCCATCGCAGCCTTCGACCCGAAGTAGACCCCGGCGATCGCGGTGGCAACCTGCACCAGGGCGACGCCGAGCATCACCCCGCCGGTCCGCCAGATGTAGTCCGTGTCGCCGCGGGAGACACCCTCGTCAATGATCTGGGCGTTCAGGCTGGGAAGATACAGCGCCGCGATGGTCGAGGCGAGCTGGAAGAAGATGACGGCACCAATGTATGGCAGATACGGCTTTGAATAGCGCCGTATGAGGGTGACAAGCATGCCCACGAGTCCTTAGGAATTATCGAGTAGATGAGGCTGGAGGAGAGTCTGGGAAGGGAACAACAACCGGTGCTCCCAGTACTAGCAGAGGGGGCTGACAGCCATAGCCATCCAACTCTACGAAACGACGTGCCCGCGCGGAACATTGGAGACTGAAAATCATCCAAACGGCGTACTTTTCGGGACTGTCGACAAAGCAGCGCGGCACCGCGGCCGCCCCGTTAGCCGGGGTGGCCGCGGCGCCGCTTGCGTGCAGACGGTGCGTTCAGTCGCCCCGGCGCTGGCTTTCGCGCTGCTGGCTGAGCACCTCAACGAATTCCCGGTCGAGGTCGACGATTCCGGTCCCGGATGCGGCAGGTGCGGACGGGTTGACCTTCGCAGTCGCGGCCGGGCCGCCGTCGGGCCCTGTGACGCCTTTGGCGGCGGGGCTGACGATGTCCACGGTGCGCCGCAGCGGCTCTTCCTTGATGAAGAGGATCGCCACCAGGGCGACCAGCCCGATGATTGCGGAGACCATAAAGATCTGGGCCGTGGCGTCACCGTAGGCGGCCCGCATGATTTCGCGGACTGGCTCCGGCAGGTCCTTGAGGTCCATGCTGGCGCCCGCGCCGCCGGTAGTGGGAATCCCCGCGGCGGCGAAGCCCTCGGTGGCGAGTTCCTTGACCCGGTTGCCCATGATGGCGCCGAGCACGGAGACGCCGATGGCGCCGCCGACCGACCGGAAGAATGCCACGGAGGCGCTGGCGGTTCCGATGTCCCTGGCCCGCACGGTGTTTTGCACGGCCAGCACGAGGTTCTGCATCAGCAGGCCCAGGCCGAGGCCGAGGACCGCGGTGTAGACACCGGTCTGCCAGAGTGCGGTGGTGTGGTTGATGGTTCCGGTCAATCCGAGGCCGCTGATCAGCAGGATGGAGCCCTCCACCAGGTACCGCTTCCACTTTCCGGTCCGGCTGATCAGCTGTCCCGAGACGACGGAGCCGATCAGGTTGCCGGCGATCATCGGCAGGGTCAGGAGCCCGGCTTCGGTCGGTGATGCGCCGCGCGCCACCTGGAAGTACTGGCCGAGGAAGGTGGAGGAACCGAACATACCGACGCCGACGGCGATCGAGGCCAGGATGGCGAGGGCTGTGGTGCGCTGGGAGATGATCTTCAGCGGAATGATGGGCTGGGAGACCTTGGATTCCACCAGGACCAGCAGGGCCAGCAGGGCAACGCCGCCGCCGACCATGGCCACCGTCTGCCAGGACCACCAGTCGTAGTAGTCCGGGTTGCCGGCGAAGGACACCCAGATGAGCAGCAGGCTCACGCCGGAGGTCAGGAGGACGGAGCCGAGCCAGTCGATCTTGGCAGGGCGCCTGACGTGCGGCAGCTTCAAGGTGACCTGGAGCAGGATGAGGGCAACGACGGCCAGCGGAACACAGACGAAGAAGGTCCAGCGCCAGCCCAGCGGGCTGTCCACGATGAAGCCGCCCAGCAGGGGGCCGCCGGCGGTGCCCACGGCCATCACGGCACCCATGTAACCGGAGTACTTCCCGCGGTCGCGGGGCGGGATGATGGAGCCGATGATGGCCATGGCCAGGGCGGTGAGCCCGCCCATGGCGACGCCCTGGATCACGCGGGCGGTGAGCAGCAGCGGGATCGTCTCGGACAGGCCAGCCATGACGGAGCCGGCCACGAAGATCACGATGCTGAGCTGGACCAGAACCTTCTTGTTGAAGAGGTCGGCGAGCTTGCCCCAGATGGGGGTGGTCGCGGCGTTGGCCAGCAGGGCCGCGGTGATGACCCAGGCGAAGTCGGTCTGGGTTCCGTTGAGCTCGGACATGATCGTGGGGAGGGCGTTCGCGACGATCGTGCTGCTGATGATCGCGGTGAAGAACGCGGCCAGGATGCCCGTGAGGGCTTCCATGATCTGGCGGTGGGTCATCACCACCGCAGGCGCGGGGGGCATTTCTGTCGTTGCTGCCATGGGGGCTCCTTAAACAATTTCGGTCGTATTGGTGGATCCGGCCGTCGTTGCCCGGGCTGAGGTCCTGAGGGACTCAGCAAGTTTCTGCAAGGTTCTCGTTGTCTCTTCGACGTCCTGCTCGCTCCAGTCCTGCAGGAAGCCAAGGAGTGTGACGGTGCGCTGGTCCTCGATGGAGCGGAGTTTCCCGATTCCTGAAGCGGAGAGGGCGATCAGTTGGGCCCGCCCGTCCAGCGGGTCGGGACGGCGGACCACGTAGCCCTGTTCTTCCAGCTCGGCAATGTGCCGGCTGAGGACGGGGGCGCTGACTCCGAGCCGCTCTGCGAGTCCGGTGGCGCGGGTTTCCCCCTCCCCCACGAAGCGCAGTACGCCCTGGAGCGCCACGCCGGTGTCCTCCCCGCGAAGCTTGATCGCGGCGACGCAACGAACGGCGCGCTGCAAATCGAAAATCTGGTGGACGAGTCTGGCTGCGGTGTCCGGCGCAACTGCCATGGGAGAACCCCTTATGTTTGCCTAAGGCAACAATGTACCAGAAATTTAGTTACTTTGGGAAACTAACCCTTTTCCGGGAGGCGTCCTGCTTAAACGCCAAACGCGGACCGGCAGCAGTGCTGCCGGTCCGCGCTGGGCGTTTTGCGCAGGGAGTTGGGCGTGGGCTCAGGCCTCGATGTGGGTCGGGGCGAACATCTTGAGCAGGGTTTCGACCACGACGACGTTCGGCCCGTCGGCGGCGAACCCCGCCTTGAGCGCGTCCCCGACGTCCTCGGGGGCAACCCGGACAGCCGGAACCCCGAAGGCCTCGGCCAGCTTGACGAAATCGGGACGGGCGAGTTCCGTGGCGGTGGCCTTGCCGAAGGCGCCGACCATGTATTCGCGCAGGATGCCGTAGCCGCCGTCGTCCACAATCAGCCAGGTGACGGGGACATTGTGCTGCTTGGCCGTGGCCAGTTCGGAAATGGAGTACATCGCCGAGCCGTCGCCGGAGACGGCCAGCACCCGGGCCGAACCCCCCGGCTTCCCCGTGGTTTCCAGGCCGACGGCGCCGCCGATCGCCGCGGGGAAGCCGAAGCCGAGTCCGCCGGCGCCCTGGGCCGAGTGGAACTGGCCCTCGCGGGCGTCCCAGCAGCTCCACGCCCAGTACGCAGAGATGGTCATGTCCCAGAACGTCTGCATGGCCGGGGGAACGGCCTCCCGGATGTCCGCCATGAACTTCAGTTCCTTGCCGAGGTCCTGGGATTCCAGCCTTGCCCTGACCTTGGCCAGGGTGTCCTTGACCAGGGCCTCGGGCGGAGTGCCGTGCCAGTCCGCGCGCTGTCCGCGCGGCTCCGTCAGGGCGGTGTCGAGGGCGGTGTCGAGGGCGGCGTCCAGGGCGGCGAGGGCCTGGCCGGCGTCGGCCCGGATGCCCAGGCCGGGGCGGTTGGATTCCAGGACCCGGGGTTCGGCGTCGATCTGGATGATCCGGCCGCGCGGCTCAAAGGTGAAGTAGTTCGACGTGACCTCGCCCAAGGATGAGCCGATGACGATCAGCACGTCGGCGTCCTCGAGCAGCTCCGTCATGTGCTGGTCCTCGATCCAGGACTGCAGCGAGAGTTCGTGGTTCCACGGGAAGGCGCCGTTGCCGCCGGGGGTGCAGATGACCGGAGCCCGCAGCTTCTCCGCTATGGAGAGCAGCGATTTCTCGGCCCGGCCGCGGCGGGTGCCGCCGCCGGCGATGATGGCGGGACGTTCCGCCGTCGCGAGCCATTTGACCGCTTCGTGGACCAGTTCGACGCGGGGCGGATTGTCTGCCGCTTCGGCGAGGGCGTCCTCCACCGGGGGCACCATGATGGGGTCCAGCAGCACGTTCTGCGGAATTTCCAGCCACACGGGACCCTGCGGCGAGGAGATCGCCTCGGTCCAGGCGTCCTGGATGGCCGAGGGGATGCCGGAGGCGTGCTGGATCAGCCGCTGGCTCTTGGTGACGTTCGCGGCCGAGGCCTTCTGGTCATCGAGCTGGTGGAGCATGCCCTTGCGGCGCGCGCCGAGGCCCTCCAGCGGGATCTGGCTCGCGATGACCACCATGGGAACGCCGGTGGCATAGGCCTCCTGCAGCCCGGCGAGGGAGGTCAGCGCGCCGGGGCCGGTGGAGAGGAAGAGGACACCGACCTCGCCGGTGGCGCGGGAGTAGCCGTCCGCGGCGAAAGCCGAGTTGTTCTCCACCCGGGAGGAGACGAAGTGAAGGTTTCCGCGGCCCATGGCGTCGAAGAGGCCCAGGGCGTGCTGGCCCGGGATGCCGAAGACGGTCTTGGCGCCGAGCGCCTCGAGGGTCTCGACGACGAGGTCGCCGCCGTTGCGCACGCCGGTCACTGGGAGGCTCCGCTCTGGACGCGCTGTGCCGCCGGTGTGGCGAAGCCGGCCGGGCGGCGGGACTCCTGGCCGAGCGACTGGGCGGCGTAGCCGTTGGCCGCGCCGAAGCGGTCGCCGTCCACGGCGCGGTCCGCCATCAGGGTGACCAGTTCGTAGGCCACGTGGCTGGCCGCGACGCCGGTGATGTCCGCATGGTCGTATGCGGGGGCGACCTCGACGACGTCGGCCCCGATGAGGTTCATGCCGCGGAAGCCGCGGATGATTTCCAGCAGCTCACGGCTGGTGATGCCGCCGGCTTCCGGTGTTCCGGTGCCGGGGGCGTGCGCGGGATCCAGGACGTCGATGTCCACGGAGATGTAGAGCGGGCGGTTGCCGATCCGGTCGCGGACCTTGGCGACGGTTTCCAGGACGCCCTGGTAGTAGACGTCGGCGGAGGTGACGATGCCGAAGCCGAAGCGGTGGTCGTCGTCGAGGTCCTTCTTGCCGTAGAGCGGGCCGCGGGTGCCGATGTGGCTGATGGCCTCGGTGTCGAGGATGCCTTCCTCGACGGCGCGGCGGAACGGGGTGCCGTGGGTGTACTCGGCGCCGAAGTAGGTGTCCCAGGTGTCCAGGTGGGCGTCGAAGTGCAGCATGGCGACGGGCTGGCCGGCGCGTTCGGCGGCGGCGCGGAGCAGTGGCAGCGCGATGGTGTGGTCCCCGCCGAGGGTCAGCAGCTTGCTGCCGGAGGCGGTCAGGTCCAGGGCGTTCTGCTGGATGGTCTCGATCGCGTCATTGATATTGAAGGGATTGACGGCCATGTCGCCGGCGTCGGCCACCTGGATGTTTTCGAAGGGGCTGACATCCCAGGCCGGGTTGTACGGGCGCAGCAGCCGGCTGGCCTCGCGGATATGGTTGGACCCGAAGCGGGCACCGGGGCGGTAGGAGACGCCCGAATCGAAGGGCACGCCGACCACGGTGACGTCCGCCTTGGCGACCTGGTCCAGCCGCGGCAGGCGCGCGTAGGTGGCGGCTCCTGCGTAGCGCGGAATGCGGGATGAATCGATGGGGCCAAGGTTGCCATTGGCCTCGATGCGCAGCTCTTCCAAAAGAAAGCCTCTCCTTCGAGGATTGACCGACGGGTGTGACAGCCATCATACACTTCAAGTTGCCCCTTGTGCATCAAATGTTTACAAAACCCTGGGCTGACGTTCCCGCCCAGTTTCTGTCCGCCGCAGCCGGACGGCGCCCCAGGGAACCCTGGAAATCCGGGGTTCTCCGGCCGCCCGGGTCCGGTGCCGCGGCGAGTAACTGGGCAGGAGCGCAGGCCGCCCTCAATACCCGTTGTCCAGATAGCCCGCCTTCCCGCTTTTGCGGGCATCCGGGACCCCGTGTACTGGCCTGATGGACCCCTTGGACTACCTGACCCAACTCGGCGGCGCCGCCCGGACCGGGCAATTGCTGGCCGCTGGCTTTTCCCGGACGGATATTGCCCATTTGGCCGACGCCGGTGTGCGGCAACTCCGGCGGGGTGTGTTCGCCCTTCCCGACTGCCGGCCCGAGTTCATGGCCGCAGTCCGGCACAACGCCCGGGTCAGCTGCGCCAGCGCGGCCGGCCACTACGGGCTCTGGCTCCGCGAGCCGCCGGCGCAACACCACCTGGCCTGCAACCACGGCCATGGTGCGGGCTTCGTTCGGCACCGCACGGTACGGCTTGACGGGCATCCGACGCTGCCGCTGGCCGCGGTCGAGGACGTCGTGCTGCATGCCATGTCGTGCCTCGCACCCCCTGCGTCAACGGCCATCGCGACTTCGGCGATCCGCCTGCATGGCGTCCCGCTGGAATTGTTGAAGGCCCAGCTCACGGCCGACCGGTCCGGCCAGGTCCGCAAGGCGCTGCACCAGCTGGACCTGCGGGCCGAGTCCATTGTGGAGGTCGACGCCCAGCACCTCTTCCAAACCAACGGGATTGGCTACGACGCCCAGGTCTTCCTGTCCGGGATCGGTCGGGTCGACTTCCTCATCGAGGGGTTTCTGATCGTGGAAGTGGACGGCTTCGCGTTCCATTCCAGCCGCGAGGCCATGCGCCGGGACCTGGGCCGGAACAATGCCTCGACACTGAACGGTTTTGCGGTACTCCGGTACATGCCCGAGCACATCTGGTTCGAACCCCAGCGCGTCCTGGCCGAGATCCGGGCGGTGCTGGATCGGCGCCCGCAACCCAGGCCCTGACGCTCCCGCCCATTTGCTCCGACAGAACCCCGGCGCGCCCGCGGATTTCCGGGGTCCGCCACGTCCAACGGGGGGCCAGGGGGAAAGTAACTGGGCAGGAACGCGGCCCCGGCCCGTGGAAACCTAGCGGCTTGCGGCGGGGACCAGGACCCAGAGGACCTCGACGGCTTCATCCGTCGGGTTGACCCAGGTGTGCGGCTCGCGGCCCGGGAAGGTCACGGTGTCCCCCGTGTGGAGTTCGAATTCCTCGTTCGTGAGGATCAGCCGGATGCTGCCTCTGACCACGTGCAGCACGTCGACGTCGCAGTCCACCGCGTACAGTTCCGATTCGCCGCGACCGCGGGGCTCGATCACGGCCTGGATGATTTGGACACGGCGCTCCGAGCGCGCGGTCAGCAGGCGCTCCACGATCCCTTCGCCGCCCAGTGAGATCCGCGGGCCTTCATTCTTCTTGGTGAGATGCGTTTCCGGCGCGGCAAAAAGATCGCCGATCGAAATGGAGAGCACCTGGCACAGCGTCACCAGGGACGCGACCGAGGGTGAGGTGAGGTCCCGCTCAACCCGGCTGAGGAATCCTTTGGTCAGCCCGGTGGCGTCGGCAACCTGCTCGATGGTAAGCCGCTGCGACTGCCGGGCGGCACGGATCCGGGAACCGATGGCAACGGGAACGTTGCTCGGTTCAACAGGTAGAGCCTTCATTTTGGAACCTTTCACGGCCGGCCGCTCGGCCCCATCGTTGGAGCAATACTAGCGGGACGGCACCGCCGGGAGGCCGGATCGGCCCGCGACGCGTAATGCGTCTTGACTGTTACCCGGATCACACATACTGTTTGGCAACAAGTGTTGCCTATTGGGCAATAGTTGCCAGCAAGCGCGGTCGTGTGACCCGTTTCAAGGAAACACTTCCGCCGGCAAGAACCGTTATCGTACCCGTCAAGAAGCAGCTGGACCCCGGGCGCCCCGTAGCGTGCCGGCCGGTTCAGCCCTGCCCTGAACAGCTCCAAGGAGCCCTTAATGGATGCAAGTTTCGTCAACATCGCCATCGTGGTGGTGTACCTGGTCGCCATGCTGGCGTTCGGGTGGTGGGGCAAGTCCCGCACCAAGAACAACAGCGACTTCCTGGTGGCAGGCCGCCGCCTCGGCCCGTTCCTGTACACCGGAACCATGGCCGCCGTCGTGCTCGGCGGCGCCTCCACCGTGGGCGGAGTGGGCCTCGGCTACAAATTCGGAATCTCCGGCATGTGGCTCGTGGTCGCGATCGGCGCCGGCGTGCTGCTGCTCAGCCTGCTGTTCGCCAGCACCATCCAGAAACTGAAGATCTACACGGTCTCGCAGATGCTGAGCCTGCGGTACGGCAGCAACGCCACCCAGACCTCGGGAATAGTGATGCTGGCCTACACGCTGATGCTCTGCGCCACGTCCACCGGCGCCTACGCCACCATTTTTGTGGTGCTCTTCGGCTGGGACCGCGCCCTCGCCATCGCCATCGGCGGCGCGATCGTCCTGGTCTACTCGACCATCGGCGGCATGTGGTCCATCACCCTGGCCGACCAGGTCCAGTTCGTCATCAAGACCGTCGGCATCTTCTTCCTGATGCTGCCGTTCACGCTCAACGCCGCCGGCGGCTTCGAGGGTATCCGTGCCCGCGTCGACGCCAGCTTCTTCCAGGTTGACGGCATCGGCATCCAGACGATCATTACCTACTTCGTCGTCTACACCCTGGGCCTGCTGATCGGCCAGGACATCTGGCAGCGCGTTTTCACCGCCAAGACCCCCACGGTCGCCCGCTGGGGCGGCGCCACTGCCGGCATCTACTGCATCCTCTACGGTGCGGCCGGCGCCCTGATCGGCCTCGGCGCCCGCGTCGCCCTGCCGGACATCGACGTCAAGGCCCTCGGCAAGGACGTTGTCTACGCCGAGGTCGCCACCAACCTGCTGCCGATCGGCATCGGCGGCCTGGTGCTCGCCGCGGCCGTCGCCGCCATGATGTCCACGGCCTCCGGCGCCCTGATCGCCGCTGCCACCGTGGCCCGCGCCGACGTCCTGCCGTTCGTCGCCAGCTGGTTCGGCAAGGACATCAACACCGACGACACCGATAACCCGGAGCACGACGTCAAGGCCAACCGCATGTGGGTCCTGGGGCTCGGCGTCGTCGCGATCGTCATCGCCATCATTACCAAGGACGTCGTCGCGGCGCTCACCATCGCCTACGACATCCTCGTCGGCGGACTCCTCGTCGCCATCCTGGGCGGCCTGGTCTGGAAACGCGGCACCGGTGTCGCCGCGGCTGCCTCCATGGCCGTTGGCTCGGTCATCACCCTCGGCACCATGATCATCCTCGAGATCAATGCCGAGGTCCCGCTGGACGGCATCTACGCCAACGAACCGATCTACTACGGCCTGCTGGCCTCCGCGGTCGTCTACATCGCAGTGTCCCTGCTGACCAAGCCGACGGATCCCGCGGTCATGGCCAACTGGCACCGCCGGGTCGCCGGGGGCGCCGCCGAGGAGGAAGATCAGGTGCCCGTCCTGACCTACTAGGGTCCTGACAGCGGGTTAAAGGTCGAAGGCGGCGCTCCCCTTCCGGGGGGCGCCGCAGTTGGTCGTTCAAGCCAGTGGGAGGATCATTCCTTCTCCTCCGGCTCAAGGAATTCTTCGCCTTCCAGGGGAACCACCGGTTTCTCGTCGCCCAGGAAGTCGTCCTTGTCGAGGGGAACGAGCCGGTCGGCTTCTTCGAAGAGTTCTTCCTCCTCGGTTTCCTCGGAATCGCTCACGGGCGCATCCTCGGCGTAGTCGTAGGTGGGATCGGACTCGAGGGAATCCCGGGCCGGCTGGATTGGACGTGAGCCGATGTTGTCCATGATGCAACCTCCGTGTGACTGGGGTGGCGGCTACGGCCCCGGAGAGCCCGCCCTGGGTTTCATTCGAACACCGCGAACCCGGGCGGTCAAGGGCCCCAGCGAACGGGACCCCGGCAGCCGCGAAATGGCCGGCGGCGCGGGCCCTTTTTACGGTTTGCCTAAAATCCGCGCTGAGGACCACCAGCCGAAATTCCGCGGAAAGACGGGGTACGCTGGATACGCAACGGGGCCGAACCATGCCCTTTCAAGCCCAGGAGCTTCCGTGTCCCAGCACGCCACATCTGACCCGTTCAACCCTGAACCCCACCACAGCGAACCCGGCGATGCACCGCGCCCCGAAGCACCCGCAGCAACACCACCCGCAGCAACACCGCCCGCCGCCGCACCGAGCTCCGCGGACATCAAGCGCTGGCGGCAGTACCTCGCCGACGAACGGGCCGAAGCCGCCGTCTACCGCGACCTCGCCCAGAACCGCCGCGGCGAAGAGCGTGCAATCCTGCTCGCCCTGGCCGAAGCCGAGGGACGCCACGAGGCGCACTGGCTCCAGCTGCTGGGCGAGCACGCCGGCCGCTCCCGGCCCGCCTCGCTCCGCAGCCAGTTGTTGGGCTTCCTGGCCCGCCACTTCGGCTCGGTCTTTGTCCTGGCCCTCGCCCAGCGGGCCGAAAGCCGTTCGCCGTACGCCAACGACCCCTCGGCCACCCCGGCCATGGTCGCCGACGAACAGATCCATGAGGAAGTCGTCCGCGGGCTCGCCACCCGGGGCCGCAACCGGCTGGCCGGCACCTTCCGCGCGGCCGTCTTCGGCGCCAACGACGGGCTGGTGAGCAACCTCTCCCTCGTTATGGGCATGGCCGCCTCCGGCGTCGGCAGTTCGGTGGTACTGCTCAGCGGCGTGGCCGGGCTCCTGGCCGGGGCACTGTCCATGGGAGCCGGCGAATTCATTTCCGTGCGCTCCCAGCGCGAGCTCCTCGCCGCAACCCGCCCCACCCAGATCACCCTGGCCGCCGCACCGTCGCTGGACATCGAACACAACGAACTCCTGCTGGTCTACCTGGCCCGCGGCATGTCCCGGGAAGCCGCCGAACACCGCGTCGCGGAGCGGATGGGCCTGCTCGACTGCGACTGCGATCCCAGCCTCTCGCTGCAGCCGGAACTTCCGGAAACCCGTGACGAGCACGAAGCCGTCGGCACCGCCTGGAGCGCGGCGGCGTCGAGCTTCTGCTTCTTCGCCTCCGGCGCCATCGTGCCGATCCTGCCCTTCGTCCTGGGCATGACCGGCGTCGCGGCGCTGGTGGTCTCCGCCGCCCTCGTGGGCCTGGCACTCCTGTTCACTGGCGGCGTCGTTGGCCTCCTCTCCGGCACCTCCCCGACCTCCCGGGGCCTGCGCCAGCTGGCCATCGGCATGGGCGCGGCAGGCGTGACATACCTGCTGGGCCTGGCCTTCGGCGCCGTGGTTGCCTAGTGGACGGTCCTGAGTTCCGGGACCGGACACCGCGGCACAGCCGCTCCCGCACCATGTGGCGGATCGTCCGCGGCCTCGCCACGGCCGCCGTGATTGCCGGTGCCGCGTTTCTGGCTGCCGGTCTCATGTACGGTGATCCGCGTTTTGCCGGACTCTTCGAGGTCAGCCGCGGGGCCACGCCGGGCACCGCGAGGGCCGGCCAGCCCGGGCAGCCGGCGTCCGCTGAGGCGGTCCGCACGGACACTCCCCCGGCCGGACTCGAAGAACAGGGCGAGCCGCTCGGCCGCCCGCAGAAGCCGGCCGTGGCCAGCAGCTCGTACAGGTTCCTGGCCGTGAACGACGACGGCACCCCGGTGGGCTACTCGCCGTGCCGGCCGCTGCATTATGTTGTCAACGCGGCGCTCGCTCCGAACGGCGCCGAGCGCCACGTTGAGGACGCGATCAGGACGGTGTCCCGCGCGACCGGCATCAAATTCATCGACGACGGGCCCACCACCGAGGCGCCCTCCCAGTCCCGCATCCCGTACCAGCAGCCCGCTTACGGGGACCGCTGGGCGCCGCTGCTGATCGCGTGGACCACCCCGGACCAGGCCCCGCAGCTCGCCGGCCCGGTGATCGGCACCGGCGGCAGCACCCACTTCAGCTTTGGCGACGGACCCAAGAGTTTCGTCACCGGCAGCCTGGAACTCGATGCCCCGCAGATCGCCGAGGACCTCAGCCGGCCGGACGGAGCCGCCTATGCCACCGCGGTGATCCTGCACGAGCTCGGCCATGTCATGGGGCTGGAGCACGTGGACGATCCGGTGCAGCTTATGTACCCCGAGATCGGAGCGCCCGACGGCCTCGCCGCGGGCGACCTGAACGGTCTCTATGAGCTGGGCAAAGCGCAGTGCCGCAAGGACCTCTGAGCGCCTAACGGTCCAGGACGGCGAGCGCCTCCTCCACGGTATCCACCAGGAAGATCCGGCTTTCCATCCGCCGCCCTGCGGCGAGACTCTGCAGCAGGGGCCACGCCGGGTAGCGCCGCAGCCAGTGTTCCTCCCCCACCAGCACCATCGGCATGATGGTCTCCGGGGTGCCGTAGTAGTTTTCGCAGGCATCCTGGAAGATCTCCTGCACGGTGCCGCCGGAACCTGGCAGGAAGACAATGCCGCCGTTGCACAGTTCCAACAGGACGGCCTCGCGGATGGAGTTCGCGAAGTACTTGGCAATGTGGGTGGCAAAGAAGTTGGGCGGTTCGTGGCCGTAAAACCAGGTGGGGATCCCCAGCGACGGCGTACCCTCCGGATGGCGTTCGACGACGGCTGCGGCGGAGCGCGCCCACGCCGAAACGGACGGCCGGAATCCGGGCACCGCCGCGAGGTCGTCCAGTGCGCGCCGGAAGTCCGGCTCCGGGGTCCCGCTTAGGTAGGCGCCGAGGTTGGCGGCCTCCATGGTGCCGGGACCGCCGCCGGTGGCAACCACCCGGCCCTCCCTGGCCAGCAGCCTCCCCAACAGCGCCGCCTCCTCGAAGACAGTCGAAGCGCGGCTCGCAGTATGTCCGCCCATTACGCCCACCATGGTCCGGCCGGCGCAGAATTCCGAGCGGGTCAGCTCCTCGAGGGCATCGCCGATCGAATGGTCATGCAGGGCCGCGGCGAGGGTCGCGTTCAGGCGGTGCCGCTGTCCCGGCCGGATGCTCCACTGGTACACCTTGGCGTCCGGAGTGTCTTCATAGCGCGAGTCGGCGATGCCGTCGTAGAGCTCCTGCGGGGTGTACAGCTGCCCGCGGTAAGGGTTAAACGGGACGGCTTCGAGTTTGGGAAAGATCAGCGCGCCGCGGCTGCGCAGCGAATCCTCCTCACCGCCGTCGAATGTGCACCCCAGGAAGATCCCGCCCTGGGCGTTCATGGCCTCCAGCTGCGCTCTCCGGCCACGGAGGTCCAGCGACTGGGCATGCCAGCCCTGCATCGACTTCGCCCCGGCCGCGACCAGCCGGTCGAAGCTGTCCAGGCTTTCGACCTCCAGCGTGCGCGGACTGGGGTGCAGGCTGCGGGCAGCACTCATCCGGCGGGCCTAGTCGAGGTGTTCCGGAGCGGTGCCGGACCCTGCCCTGGCTTCCGAGGTCATGTAGGCGTCAAGTTTGGCGAGGGTCTGTTCGATGTTGGCCGGGTGCCGGCGGACGTAGCCGGCCAGGCGCAGGAGGATCCTGGCGCGCACTTCCCGCGCGTCCCATTGTTCGATGACGAGGGTGCCCGGTTTGCCGGCGGAATCGGTGGCTGGCTCCAGCAGGTAACGCCAGACGTGGCCGCCGAAGTGCCGCCACGCGATCCGCCGGCCCTCCTCGAACTCGCAGACCGTGTTGAGAATCTTGTAGTCCAACTTCATGTTCATTTCCATACCGAACTTCGCCCCGAGGGCCAGCCGTTCAGGGCCGCGCGGCTGGGCGCCCTTCACGGTGTCGGAGCCGTCAATCACGCTGTGCAGGGCGGGGGTGGCCAGCACTTCGAAGATGGCTTCCGGAGCGGCCGCGATGAAGCGGCTGCGGGACACGAGATATCTGTTGGTCATCCGGCAATCCTAGACCTGCGTTGAAATAGGGAGGTTCTGTTGCAGAATAAACCATGCAGATTCAGCCCCTCCCCCGCAGCAGCCGGCCCCGCATTGGCATCCCGGTCCGCCTGAGCAGCTCCACGGAGGCGGATCCGCGTGTGGCGGAGGCCAACAAACTCTTCGATTACATCGTGGAACTGGTACGCGACGGCGGCGGCGAACCGGTGCTGCTCACCGCAGCCGAGGATCCGTTGGAGACGCTCGACGGCGTCGTCCTTCCGGGCGGCGGCGATCTGGACCCCGGGCTCTACGGCGAGGAACCCGGCGATGCCTGCTATGACGTCAGCCGGGCCCAGGATGAACTGGACCTGGCGGTCGCCCGGCGGTCGATCGGCGCCGGGCTGCCCGTCCTCGGCATCTGCCGGGGGCACCAGTTGCTCAATGTCCTCTATGGCGGCACGCTGGTCCAGGACATGGATCCGGGCTCCGTGGCGCACCGGGAACCCGAGCCGGTGCACGGGGCGGGGCCGTGGGCCTGGCACGAGGTCGGGTTGCAGGGCGGAAGCAAGGTTGCCGGCCTGTACAGCGTGATGGGAGCCGGCGCCGGCGGGGCCGGCGGAAATAGCGGGCCCGGAGGCGACTCCCCTGCCGTGACGGTGAAGATTGCCTCCGGACACCATCAGGCCGTGGCCCGGGTGGCGGACGGCCTGGTCGTGACGGCCGTGGCGGAGGACGGGACGGTGGAGGCGCTGGAGGACCCCACCCGTTGGGTGGCGTCGGTGCAGTGGCACCCGGAGGCCCAGGAACTTCCGGCCGGGGAGCGGCTGGCACCGTTCCGCGCCTTTGTTGAGGTGTGTCGCAGCTCTCCAATGGGCTGAACAGCCCTGCTATCATGGACTTAGGCAGTATGTCCTATCAAGAGAACATATGCCGAGGCAGGTGATCGGCGGCCCACCCGGGGGGGCCAAGGTCCGGGGCACAAGGGAGCTTAGAGACGTGGCTATTCAAAAAGTGGCTAATCCACTTAATCTCAACATCGACCGGTCCTCCCCGGTGCCGCTCTACCACCAGGTGGTCCAGGGCATCGAAGCCGCGATCCACGGCGGGACGCTTCCCCCTGGCAGCCGCCTCGACAACGAGATCGACCTGGCCGCGCAGCTGAACCTGTCCCGCCCCACCATGCGCAAGGCCATGGACGAACTGGTCCGCTCCGGCCTGCTGGTGCGCAAGCGTGGCGTCGGCACCCAGGTGGTCTCCAGCCAGGTCCGGCGCCCCCTTGAGCTCTCCAGCCTCTTCGACGACCTCAGCAACAACGGCAGCAAGCCCACCACCGACGTGCTGAGCTTCTCCCACGACGAGGCCGACGCCGCCACCCGGACAGCACTCCAGCTGCCGGCCGGCGCCAAGGTCTACCACTTCACCCGGCTCCGGAAAGTCGGCGGCAAACCGCTGGCGCTGATGGAGAACTGGGTGCGTGATGACATCACCACCATCGATGAAGCGCTCCTGGCCTCGCAGGGCCTCTATGCCATCCTCCGCAACGGCGGCGTGAACTTCCGGCTCGCCTCGCAACGGATCGGCGCCATGATCGCGAACAACTATCAGGCGCCCCTGTTGGAAACCTCCCCCGGCTCGGCCCTTGTCACCATGGACCGCACGGCCGTCGACGACACCGGGCGCCAGGTGGAGACCGGCCACCACGTCTACCGTGCGGATTCCTACAGCTTCGAAATGACGCTGGTTCAGCGATAACACCGCGCCCTCTTCCGGCGCGACAACGAAAGGGCAGAACTGATGGCCAACTGGGTCTATCCGCTCGGCACCGCCGCCCAAGGCAACTGGGACATCTCACTGGGAACTTCCGATTCCACCGTGGAGGTGGAGGGTTGGGCCCACACCGGGCTGAAGGTCGCCACGCTGGGGGCTTCGGCCGCCGTCGAACTTCCCGCAGCAGACGAGGAACGCATCATCATCCCGCTCAACGGGTCCTTCACGGTGACCGTCGACGGCGGGGAGTACCGGCTGGCCGGCCGGACGAATGTCTTCAGCGGCCCCAGCGACGTCCTCTACACGGGAACTGGCAAGGCTGCGACCATCAGTTCGGCCGACGGCGGACGGGTCGCCGTGGCCACCGCGCCGGCCAAGGCCTCCTACCCGACCCGCCTGATCACGGCCGCGGAGACTCCGGTGGAACTGCGCGGGGCCGGCAACTGCTCCCGCCAGGTCCACAACTTCGGCACCCCCGCCGCGCTGGAGGCGGACCGTTTTATCGTCTGCGAGGTCCTGACGCCGGCCGGCAACTGGTCCTCCTATCCCCCGCACAAGCATGACGAGGAGAAGGACGGCGAGACCAGCCTCGAGGAGATCTACTACTTCGAGACCCGGGTGACCCCCGGCGCCCCGGCCCGGCCGGTCTCGGACGACGCGATCGGCTACCAGCGCGTGTACGCCTCGGACGATCGTCCCATCGATGTCTCCGCGGAGGTGCGGACCGGCGACGTCGTCCTGGTGCCCTATGGCTGGCACGGCCCGGCCGTGGCGGCTCCGGGCTATGACCTGTACTACCTCAATGTGATGGCCGGCCCCGGCCCGGTCCGAGAGTGGCTCATCAGCGACGACCCGCACCACGGCTGGATCCGCCAGACGTGGGAGAACCAGGACCTGGACCCGAGGCTGCCCTTCGGCGCCTGAGACAGACCAGTTACCGCGCAGCACCCCGCCGGGACGAACGAACCCCCGGAGCCTTTGGGCTCCGGGGGTTATGTGCGCTCCACCCGGCAGTGAAACCGGGCGGGCGTTCAGCCGCCCACAGTCTGGGCCACCCGGACCGGCGCGCCGGTCGCGAGGGATTCCTGAGCGGCGTCCGCGACCCGGGAGGCGGCCACGGCATCCTCGGGGGTGCAGGGGTTTTCCCGGCGGCCCAGGATCAGCTCGATGAAGGCAGCCATCTCGGAACGGTAGGCCGCCTCGAAGCGCTCGGCGAAGGTCCGGTGGGGCTCCCCTGCCGGGAAGGTGATCCCGGCTTCGGCCGAGGCCAGCGCCGATTTCTCGTCCAGACCGACCATGATCGACCGGCGGGAACCCTGGATTTCCAGCCGCACGTCGTGGCCGGCCCCGTTGTAGCGGGTGGCCGAGACGGTTCCCACGGTGCCGTCGTCGAAGGTCACCAGCGCGAGTGCTGTGTCCACATCGCCGGCTTCCCCGATGGCCGGGTCCCCGTTGTTGGAACCCTTGGCGTAGACCTCGACGATTTCCCGGCCGGTGAGCCAGCGCAGGATATCGAAATCGTGGACCGAGCAGTCACGGAACAGACCGCCGGAGCTGGCCAGGAACTCGACCGGCGGCGGCGTCATGTCGCAGGTGACGGCGCGCAGTGAGTGGATCCAGCCCAGTTCCCCGGCCTGGTAGGCGCGCCGGGCCTCCAGGTAGCCGGCGTCGAAGCGGCGCTGGTGGCCGATCTGGACAACGCCATTCCGTTCCCGGATGTAGCCAAGCACGGGCAGGGCGTCTTCCACGTTCAGGGCTACGGGTTTCTCGCAGAACACCGGGATTCCGGCGTCCACTCCGGCCTTGATCAGGTCCGGGTGGGTCCCGGTTCCCGTGGCGATGACGAGTCCGTCCAGCCCGGAGGCCAGGAGCGCCTCCACGGAGGGCAGGAACTCGGCACCCAGCCCGGCGGCGATTCCCCGGGCGTGGTCTGCCGCGACGTCGGTGAGCCGGAGCCTGACGTTGATGCCCTGCGGGTTCAGGACGTCGTTGAGCGCGGCGATGTTGTTGGCGTGCATCACGCCGATCCGCCCCACCCCGACCAGTCCGAGGATGACTTCTTTCATTCTTTTACTCCCGCGTGTAATGCCGGCACGGCAAAAGCCGCCCGGAAAGCCTCCAGCGCCGCGTCACTGTCGCCGCTGGCCCAGGCTTCCATGCCTACGGTTCCGTCGTAGCCTGCCTCGGCGAGCGCCCTGGCGACGGCCGCGTAGTTGATCTCACCGGTTCCGGGTTCGCAGCGGCCCGGAACATCCGCCACCTGGATCTCACCGATGTGGGGCAGGGCGGCCCGCACCAGCTCGATGAGGTTCCCCTCCCCCAGCTGGGCGTGGTAGAGGTCCAGCATGAGTTTCACCCTGGGGTGGCCGGCGGCCGCCACGAGCGCGAGGGTGTCCTTCGCGCGGGCCAGCGGGATGCCGGGGTGGTCGAGGATCGTGTTGAGGTTCTCAAGGCAGAACATCACCCCGTATTTCTCGCCGAGCCGGCCGAGCCGCTCGAGGGTCCGGGCCCCGGTGATCCACATCGGCCCGCTGGACCGGTAGACGGGACGGGCCGCGTGGCCGTCGATGAGTTCGGCCGGGTGCACCACCATCCGGCTCACGCCGAGCTCCAGGGCGGTGGGGATCAGCGACTCGGCCGTCCGCACCACCTCATCGGCCGACTTTGTGTCCACCAGGCTGCCGGCGGTGTATCCGGTCATGGACGAGAACACGGCCCCGGTGGCCTTGAGCGCGGCGATGTCCTTGGTCCTGGAGTCCCAGAGTTCGACGTCGAACCCGGCCTCGTGGATCCGGCGCACCCGCTCCGTGAACGGGAGGTCGGTGAAGACCATCTCCGCGCAGACGGCCAGGCGCATCAGAGGACTGCCGTCTCGTTGGCGGCGGCTGTGTTGACGGCCACGGGGGTGCCGCGCTTGACCGACTCGATGCAGGCCAGCGCCACGGCCAGCGCGCGCCGGGCGTCCGCGGCCCCGGGCGTGAGTGAGTAGGCGGCCGACTGCGCCGTGGTGCCGTCCCGCCGCGCGCGCACGGCGTCGGTGAAGTCGACCAGTTCATCGGTGTAGGCCTGGCGGAAGAGCTCGACGTTCAGCCGTGGTGTGTCGGCCGACATCCCGTCGGCGGTGTACCGGCGGGCGGCGGTTTCCGTGGCCCGGCCGGCCTGGACCATGCCCTTGGAGCCGAAGACTTCCCCGCGGATGTCGTAGCCGTAGAGGGCGCTGAAGTTTGCTTCGGCGACCGCGATGGCACCGTTGCTGTAGCGGATGGTCACGACTGCCGTGTCCAGGAACCCCTGCTCGCGCAGTCCGGGTTCCACGAGCGCATCGGCAAGGGCGTAGACCTCGACCGGCTCGGCGCCTTCGTTGAACCAGTTCAGGGTGTCGAAGTCGTGGATCAGGGTTTCCAGGAAGACGGTCCAGGCCGGGACCCTGGCCGCGTGCGGAATGTTTCCGGTGCCTGGGTCCCGGGTCAGGGAACGCAGCAGTTGCGGCGTCCCGACGGTTCCTGCGGCGATGTCCTTCTTGGCGGCCTGGAAGTCCTCCGCGTACCGGCGGTTGAAGCCGATCTGGAAATGCACTCCGGCTGCCTCCACGGCGGCCAGGGCGGCGTCGAGCTCGTCGAGTCCCTGGCCGGCCGGTTTTTCGCAGAACACGTGCTTTCCGGCGGCGGCGGCTTGGGCGATCAGTGACGAGTGGAAACGCGCCGGGCTCGCAATGATCACGGCGTCGATCTCCGGGTCGGCGAGGATGTCGGCGGCGTCGGCGGTCACCTTGCCGGTTCCCAGGGTGGTTGCGAGCGCAGCGGCGGACTCTACGTTGGGGTCCGCGATGGCCGCGAGCTCGGCGCCCGGGACCCGGCGGGCGATGCTCTCTGCGTGGAAAGCACCCATCCAGCCGGAGCCGATAAGTCCGATGCGCACAGGCGCCGGGAGATTGGTGGAATCTCGATTCAGGTAAGCCACTGGCTCGTCCTTTCAGATAATCACAACTGTCTGAGTGTGGGCTGGCCAAGGGGCCGCGGCTTCTTCGCCGCGGCTCGGCCAGCGCAAGAAAAAGCAGGGCCGGGCCCTGCTGGGCGGGCCCTGCTCTCCCTTGGTGCTAGTAGGTCTTGCCGGTCGTTTGGGCCACCTCGGCCACCTCGCCCTGGACTTCCTTGACGATGTCGCCGTGGCCGCCGAGCTGTTCGAGTTCGTGGGCGAGTTCGGCGAGTTCGGCACCGCCGGCCATCTGGGCGGTGAGTTCGTCGAGGGTGATGTCCTTCTTGTCGTAGTAGCCGATGGACTTGCCGCGTTTGAGCAGCAGGAACCGGTCGCCGACGGGGAAGGCGTGGTGCGGGTTGTGG
The DNA here is from genome assembly GCF_009928425.1 of Pseudarthrobacter sp. ATCC 49987. Classification (NCBI taxonomy): domain Bacteria; kingdom Bacillati; phylum Actinomycetota; class Actinomycetes; order Micrococcales; family Micrococcaceae; genus Pseudarthrobacter; species Pseudarthrobacter sp. ATCC 49987. Next base: position 2,951,680 of record NZ_JAABNS010000001.1, read on the forward strand.
GTGATGAAGATGACGCCCAGGCCGCGGTCGCGGGCCTGCAGGATGTAGCGGAGCACCACGCCGGACTGCTTCACGCCCAGGGCGGCGGTGGGCTCGTCCAGGATCAGGACCTTCGCGCCGAAGTACACGGCCCGGGCGATCGCGACACACTGGCGTTCACCGCCGGAGAGCTGGCCGATGGGCTGCTCGACGTCGCGGAGGTCGATGCCCATCGCGGCGAGTTCCTTGAGCGTGATCTCCTTCATCTTCTCAACGTCCATGCTCTTGAACGGGCCGAAGCCGGACGTCAGCTCGGAGCCGAGGAAGAAGTTCCGCCAGATCGGCATCAACGGCACCACCGCGAGGTCCTGGTAGACGGTCGCGATGCCGGCGTCCAGGGCGTCGCGGGGGGAGGTGAATTTGCGTTCCTCGCCCATGACCTTCAGGATCCCGGCGTCGTGCTGGTGCAGGCCGGCGATGATTTTGATCAGGGTGGACTTGCCCGCGCCGTTGTCGCCCAGGACGCAGGTGACGCGGCCGTTGTCCACGGCCATCGTGACATCACTCAGGGCGATGATGTTGCCGTAGTGCTTGGCGACCCCGTCGAGGGAGAGCAGGTGCACCGGGGTGTGGGTGAGGGGGTCCTTTTCGTTCTGCAGGAGTGTTTGCTGGTCGATTTCTTTGGCGTTCATGTTTCTCTTAGGCCCCTTTACTTCAGTTCCGCGCGGCGCTTGACGATGAGGTTGACGATGGTGGCCAGCAGCAGCATCAGGCCCAGGAAGAACTTGAACCAGTCCGGGTTCCACTGCGCGTACACGATGCCCTTGTTGGCCATGCCGAAGATGAACGCGCCGATCGCGCCGCCGATCGCCGAGCCGTAGCCGCCGGTGAGCAGGCAGCCGCCGATGACCGCGGCGATGATGTAGAGGAATTCGTTGCCGACGCCTTCACCGGACTGCACGGTGTCGAAGGCGAAAAGGTTGTGCATGCCCAGGATCCAGCCGCAGAACCCCACGGCCATGAACAGGCCTATCTTGGTGGCCTTGACCGGCACGCCCACGGCGCGGGCGGCGTTGGCGTCCCCGCCGACGGCGAAGATCCAGTTCCCCACCCGGGTCCGCATCAGCACCCAGGTCGCCACAGCGACGAGCGCGAACCAGATGAACACGGTGATTTTGACTTCGACGCCGCCGATGCTGACCGAGGAGGCGAACACCGCCCGGGCCGAGGCGAAGCCGTCCATGGCTGCGATGGACGGTGAGGACACCGAGCCGCCGATCAGGCGGGTCAGGCCCAGGTTCAGGCCGGTCAGCATCAGGAACGTCGCCAGGGTAACGATGAAGGAAGGCAGCTTGGTCTTCATCAGGATCCAGCCGTTGATGAAGCCGATGGACAAGGAGACCAGCAGGGCCAGGGCCACGCCGACCCAGACGTTCGTGCTGAAGTACCAGCTGAACATCGACGCCGTCAGGGCCGAGGAGATCACGGCGACACCGGTGGAGAGGTCGAACTCACCGCCGATCATCAGCAGGGACACCCCGACCGCCATGATCCCGATCGTGGAGGAACCGTAGAGGATGGTCGCCAGGGCGTTGGGCTGGGTGAACGTCGGGGACACCAACGCGAAGAAGACGAAAAGGACGATCGCGCCCACAAGGGCACCAACCTCGGGCCGACCGAGGAGTTTCTGGAACGGACTGCGCTTGGCGACGCGCTCATCGGGCGCCGGTGCTGTGGTCTTTGTCTGGGTGATGGTCATGATAACTCTCCTTGCTGCCGGGCCGGCCATGGGCCGGCCCGGCCAGCGGGCTGTTAGCGGATACCCTGCTTGGCGAAGGTCAGGACATCAGCCGCATTGCTCTTGTCGACGAGGCTCGGCCCGGTCAGGACCGACAGGCCGCCGCCGATGCTGAAGCCGCCGCGCTTGTTCTGCCACAGCGCATCAACGGCGCCGTAGCCCTGCAGCCACGGCTGCTGATCCACTGTGAACAGAACTGCACCATCCACGATCTTCTGGGCGAGGTCCGCGTTCAGGTCGAAACTTGCAACCTTGGCAGAGCTGCCCGCATCCGTGACCGACTTGAGGAGTGTCAGTGTGATGGGGGCGCCGAGGCCGATGATGACGTCGGCGTCCTTGGAAGCTTGCAGTTTGGCTGTCGCGGTGGACTGGACGGAGGTCATGTCCTTGCCGTCGACGTAAAGGATCTCCGTTCCAGGCACCTTCGCCTTGACGCCGGCGCAACGTGCTTCAAGTCCGACGTGGCCCTGCTCCTGAATCACGCAGACCGGGTGTTTGAAGTTCTCCGCCGCGAGCCGGGTGCCGACGGCCTCGCCGGCGAGCTTTTCGTTCGAGCCGAAGTGGGTGAACGCCCCCAGCTGTGCCGAGACCCCCTCTCCGGCGTTGAGGCTCACAATCGGGATGCCGGCGTCGGTGGCCTTTTTCAGCGCGTCCTTGAGGGCTTCGGGCTTGGCGAGCGTGACCGCAATGCCGTCGACCTTCTGGTCGATAGCCTGCTGGATGAGCTGGGCTTGGCGCCCGGCTTCGGGATCGGACGTGTAGAGAAGCTCAACGTTGTCCTTCGCCGATGCCTCCTCGGCACCCTTGCGAACGATGTCCCAGAAAGTGTCACCTGCTGCGGCGTGGGTGATCAGGGCGATCTTCATCCGCTCTGTGGCGGCGACCTGGCCACCGCCGGCCGCATTGCCTGAGTCTGCGGGCTTGCCGCCGGTGCTGGAACACGCGCTCAGGGCCAGCATGGGAACAACCGCCGCAACCAGGGTCGCCTTGCGGAAAGAAAATTTAGCCACCGTGAATCTCCTTTGATTTCAGCTCCGGGCTGCTACCTTGCAGCCGCCGGAATAATGCCTACCTCGATCATGGTGACTTAGCTCACTCATGTCAATAGTTTGTCCTGACATTAGGATGTAATCACGTAACTAACGGCGCTGTGCGCGTAACGAACCTCCGAAATGATGGCTACCTTAGGACCCGCTGCAAAGCCGGAAACAGGGTTCGATTCATTGTCAGAGCTCCCTGATGTACTTGGTGGATGGATATCTCAGCCTGGAGTGCCGAGAGCAGGGAAGCCCTGGCGGCGGTCGGGGCGGCGTTTGCCGCGCTGGTTGCCTCCACGGGGGCCGGCGCTGAGCGCGCCGGCTCCTCTGGCGGTAACCGTACTGATCCGTTGCGGGATCTGGTGGATGGTTCCCTGGACGGCCTGGCCTTGGTGGCCCGGCTGGAAGCCCCGGTAGCGGCGCTGAAGGTGCGGCTGGCCGCGGACTGCGTGCAGGGCTCGCAGGCTCGGGCGCCCCGACGGCGTCGCTGCGGGACTCTGCCTGCCAGGAGATGGCGGTGACGGCGGAGGTCGCGTGTGTCCTGACCGTGAGCGAGGGGACCGCGGGTGCGTTCCTGTCCGAGTGCCAGGCCCTCACGACGGCGTTGCCGCTGACCCTCGCGGCACTCACGGCAGGGACCATTTCGTGGGCGCACGCCCGGATCATCGTCGACGAAACCAGCAGCCTGGACCCGGCCGGGGCGGCCGGGCTGGAAGCGCACTTCCTGGACCCTGACGCGCCCGACCCGGCACGCGGCTGCCCGGCCGGAGAACTGGTTCCGTCCCGGTTCCGGGCCAAGGCCCGCACCTGGCGGGAACGCCACCACCAGGACAGCATCGAGACACGCCACACCAAGAGCGCTGCGGACCGGCGGGTCGAATTCCGCCCGGACTCCGACGGGATGGCCTGGTTCTCCGCGTACCTGCCGGCCGATACCGCGGCGGGGATCTGGGACCGGACCACCGCCGCCGCCCGCGCCCTCCAAGGCCCGGACGAGGCCAGGACCCTCACCCAGCTCCGCGCCGATGTCGCCGCGACCTGGCTGCTCACCAGCGGACTCGCCGACGGCGAAGTGGCAGGCGCGGGTGTGCCGTCGCCGCGGGCGCAGGTCCTGGTACCGTCCCGGTCCTGTCCCTGCTCGGCGCCGGGGAGGAACCGGCGGTCCTGGACGGCTACGGGCCGATCCCGCCCTCGATGGCCCGCCGGCTCGTCGCCGAAGGCGCGGATTCGTTCTACCGGGTCCTGGTTGACCCGCGGGACGGGGCGCCGCTGGAAATCGGCCGGTCCAGCTACCGGGTGCCGAAGGCAGTGCAGCAGTGGCTGCGGCTCCGCGACGGGAAGTGCCCGTTCCCGGGCTGCAACAACACGTCCCTGGACAACGACGCCGACCATCTCCTGGCCTGGGCCGACGGTGGCACCACCGGGATCTCCAACCTCGGCCAGCCCTGCCGCAAACATCACCGACTGAAAAACAGCTCAGCCTGGACACCCGCCGGGGCCAGCAAAGACGCACCGCCCGGCTGGACCTCACCATCCGGAAGGCACTACCCCAGCGAACAGCAGGACTGGGAACCACCCCACTGGCCCCCCGGCATCCTCGAAACCAACCCGGAGCCGAACACGGACGCCGAGAACCCGGTCTTCCATGAGCCCCTCGAGGAATCCATCCTGGACTACTTCCTGTTGCACTACGCCTGACCGACTAAGTTTGGGGCCGCTCCCGGGAATTGTCCGGGCAGGCAGGTTGGTAACAAGCGGTTAGGCCCGCTGGAGTTCCACGCCCTCGTGTTGGCTGTCCACGTCGTCACCGACAACGGACGCGGGGGCACCGCCGTCGTGCCGTTTCTTAGCGGCGGCCGCCGCGAACGCCATAACCCCCAGACCGAGCAGGGTGATGCCGGCGCCAGCCCAGATCGGCGAGGTGTAGCCGAGGCCGGCGGTGATGGTCACGCCGCCCAGCCAGGCGCCGAGCGCGTTTCCGACGTTGAAGGCGCCGATATTGGCTCCCGAGGCCAGGGCGGGAGCCGTCGTGGCGTACTTCATGACGCGCATCTGCAGCCCCGGAACGGTGGCGAAGCCAAAGCCGCCCAGCAGCACCATGGACGCGATGGTCATCGGCTGGCTGCCGGAGGTGAAGGCGAAAGCCACCAGGACCACGACGAGGGCGGAGAGCGCCACCAGCAGGGTGCGGTCCACGTTGCGGTCAGCCGCCTTGCCGCCCACGGTGTTGCCGATGAAAAGGCCCACGCCGAACAGGATGAGCAGCCACGGCACAGTGGAGGCGGAGAATCCGGTGACCTCGGTGAGCGTGTAGGCGATGTAGGTGAAGGCGCCGAACATGCCGCCGTAGCCGAGGATGGTGACCAGGATGGAGAGCCAGACCTGGCCGGAGCGGAAGGCCCGGAGTTCCCCCCGCAGACCTCCTGCCGCAACTTCGCCGGCACCCGTCCTGGGCACCAGCGTCAGGATCCCCACAAGGGCCAGGACGCCGATACCCGTAATTGCCCAGAAGGTGGACCGCCAGCCGGCGGCCTGGCCCAGCATCGTGCCGAACGGCACGCCCAGCACGTTGGCGGCCGTGAGCCCGGTGAACATGATGGCGATTGCCCCGGCCTTTTTGGTGGGGGCGACCATACTGGCGGCCACCACCGCGCCGATGCCGAAAAAGGCGCCGTGCGCGAGCGCCGCAATGATCCGGCCGGTCATCATCAGGGCGTAGTCGGGGGCGATCGCGGAGACCAGGTTGCCGGCGATGAACAGCACCATCAGCACGGCCAGCACCGGCTTGCGCTCGAAGCGTGTGACGGCGGCGGTCAGCAGCAGTGCCCCGACGACGACGGCGAGCGCGTAGCCGGAGATGAGCCAGCCCGCCGTGGCCTCGCTGACCTGGAAGTCTGCGGCCACTTCGGGCAGCAGGCCCATGATGACGAACTCGGTGAGTCCGATCCCGAACCCGCCGAGGGCGAGTGCTATCAGGCCAATGGGCATGGAGGAGCTCCTTCAAAACTGTACGGAAAGAATTGCGAGGCGTAAGCTATTAGTTGCAGACGCGTTATTTATTGTTGCACAAGCAAGTATGCCGCGCAAGCAACTAATTTGTGGGCTGCCTGTGCTTCGGGATCTCCCGGGGCGGGGCAGGCTGATTTGAAGGGAAGAACTGATGGGCATCAAGGACGACGCCGTCGAGGTCCGGGCGCAAGGCTGGCGGACCCTGGCGGCCCTGCACGGACTGATCGAGGCCGAGCTGGAGCGCGCACTGCAGGCCGTGGCGCAACTGTCCGTCGTGGAGTACACCGTATTGGATGCGTTGAGCCGCCAGGACGGCTGGCATATGCGGATGCAGCAGCTGGCCCGCGCCACTGCACTGAGCGCCAGCGCCACTACCCGTCTGGTCAACCGGCTCGAGGACCGGGGCCTGCTGACCCGGATCCTTTGTGCCGATGACCGCCGGGGAATCTACACCGAGCTCACCCCGAGTGGCATCAAGCTGCTGGAGGCAGCCCGGCCCAGCCACGACGCGACGCTGGAGCGTGCGCTGGCCGAGGCGCAGGACATACCGGAGCTCGCGCCCCTGGTCGACGCCCTCCCCAAGCTGCACGCCGCCGTTTAGCGCGACAGAGCAACCTCCGGACACACACTGAGCCCTGCCCGCGTCGGACCGCGGGGCAGGGCTTTGTGGTGGTGACGCTTGGCTGGTTACTTGGCGGCCAGTTGTTTGAAGTGGTGCTCGAGGTCTTCCAGGCTCTTGTCCTTGGTTTCCGGAATGAACTTCGCGGCGAACGCGATGGCACCGACGCCCAGCACGGCAAAGACGAAGAAGGTGTTGGAGAGCCCGATGGCGGCAAGGAGCTGCGGGAAGCCGAAACCCACCAGGAAGTTCACCGTCCACAGCACGAAGGCCGAGGCGCCCATGCCCAGGCCGCGGATCTTCAGCGGAAAGATCTCGGACAGCATCAGCCAGGTGACCGGGGATATCGCGCCCTGCTGGAACGCCAGGAACGTCACCGTCAAAGCGAGGATCACGAAGCCGCGGGTGGTGCCTTCGGGCAGGACCAGCGAGAAGAACCCGATCAGGAGCAGCGCCGCGGTTGTGCCGAGCTGGCCGGTGATGAGCATCCTGCGCCTGCCTACCTTGCCCAGCAGCCAGATCCCCATAAACGTGGCCACGACGGAGATGACGCCGTTGGCGATGTTCGCCGTCAACGCGGCCTCCCTGCCGAAGCCCGACTGGGCGAGGATCTGGGTGCCGTAGTACATGATCGAGTTCACGCCGGTGATCTGCTGGATGACAGCGAGGCCGACACCCACTACGAAGATGCGGCGTAGCCAGGGGACGCCGAGGTCCTTCCAGGAACCCATCTTGGACTTGTAGTCCTCCACGGCCATCGCCTTGACTTCCTCGAACTCGGCCCGGGCCTCCGACTGGGAGCGGATCCGTTGCAGCACGCTGAGGGTTTCGCCGAAGCTGCCCATCGAGGCCAGCCAGCGGGGGCTTTCGGGCATAAAATTCATGCCGATCCAAAGCGCGATCGCGGGCAGCGTGGCGATCACGAGCATCCACCGCCAGATCCCGCCGGATTCGCCGAAGGTGTTGCCAAGGTAAGCGTTGAAGATGAAGGCCAGCAGCTGGCCGGTAACGATCATCAGCTCGTTCTGGGTGACGATCCGTCCGCGCCGGGCGCTCGGCGAGACTTCGGCGAGGTACACCGGGACGGTGACGGAGGCGCCGCCGACGGCGAGGCCGAGGACAAAGCGGGCCAGGATCATCACCTCGGTGTTCGGGGCGAAGGTGCAGGCCAGGGTGCCGATCAGGAAGATGACGGCTAGCACCATGATCATTTTGCGTCGTCCGTTGCGGTCAGCGAGGCGCCCGCCGAACAGGGCGCCCAAGGCGGCGCCGAAGAGCAGCGAGGAAGTCACGAGCCCTTCGGTCAACGGCGTGAGGCCCAGGTCCTCCTGCATGTAGGGCAGGGCGCCGTTGATGACGCCGGTGTCGTAGCCGAAAAGCAACCCGCCGAAAGTGGAGATGATGGTCGCAGTGCGCAGCGCCCGCTTGTGGTTTCCGGGCGCCTTCCGCTGTTGGGCGGTTGCCGTCGACGTCATACGCTCACCTTCTGGATCTGCTGTTTCATGGTCTCCAGCTGGTAGCGGGAAACCTCCGTGGCGTTGTCGTCCTCGGCGAAGACGCTGGAGACCATCACGGTGTCCTCGCGGTCGAGGAAGCCGATTTCCTTCAGGCCGCCGAAGAACTCGTCCCAGTTCACGTCGCCGTCGCCGATCTTCAGGTGCTGGTGCACCCGGACAGGGTTTCCGGGCGGGTTGGTGATGTAGCGCAGACCGTGCGAGGCGTGGTGGTCCATGGTGTCGGCGACGTGGACCAGGCGAAGCTTGTCCCCCGCCGCGCGCATGATGTCCAGCGGGGCGTTCTGCATGTGGAAGCTGTGCGAGGCGACGTAGACGAGGCCGACGTTCTTGGAGTTGAGTCCGCGGATCACCCGGATCGCGGCCAGGCCCTCCTCGACGAAGTCGTCCGGATGCGGGTCGATCAGCAGGTCGATGCCCTCCCGCTCGATGATGGGGAGCAGTTCCTCCATGGAGCGGTAGAACGCGCGCTCGGATTCCTCGGCTTTCTCCGGGCGGCCGCTGAATTCGGTGTTCATGGTGTGGACGCCAAGGTCCACGGCAATCTGGATGGCACGCTTCCAGTACCGGACAGCAGCCTCGCGGGCATCCTCATCCGGGCCGGACCAGCGCAGCACCGGCAGGACGGAGGCTATTTCAATCCCCGCGTCCCTGCAGGCCTTGTTCAGCTGGCCCACCAGCTCGTCATCAGCCTTCGGGTGGTTGAAGAACGGGATGAAATCGGCGTGCGGGGTCATCTGCATGTACTTGTAGCCGAGGTCAGCCACCACGCGGGGAAATTCGAGCAGGCTGTGCGAGTGGTGGAACGGCGTGGGATCAAGGGCGATTTTCACTTCGGAACACTCCATTGTGGATCTGGCGGGGACCTGGGCGCCGGCCGGCGCTGCGTTCTTGGCAGTAGTGGTCACCGGCCGGCGGCGCGTTCTTAGCGGTACAGTGCGGGCTTGGGGTTCAGTTTCACAGCGACCTTTTCGCCGTTCTTCTGCGCCTCGACGCCGGCCTCGCAGCAGGCGGCGGTGGCGTACCCGTCCCAGGCGGTCGGGCCGCCTATTTCGCCGCGCAGGGCGGCGTCCACCCAGGACTGGATTTCGACGTCGTACGCGGCACCGAAACGCTCCTCGAAGCCGGGGGTGACGTTGCCGCCCCAGCGGCCGTTGCTGCGGGTATAGGGGCCCTGGTCACCGCCGATGCTGACAATGCCGTCCTCGAAGGACGCCTGGGTGGCCACCTCGTAGCCGAACTTGGCGTTGACGTAGATCTCGACGTCGGCCAGGACACCGGACTCGGTCTCGATCAGGACGTGCTGCGGGTCGTGCTGGCCGGCCGGGGCGTTCCGGGTGGCCTTGCCGAGACGGACCTGGACGGACGTGATTTCCTCGCCGGTGAAGTAGCGGATCGCGTCGAATTCGTGGACCACGGAGTCGTTGATCAGCATCTCGTTGGTGAAGCCCGCGGGGGTGGTGGGGTTGCGGTGCTGGTGGTGCAGCATGAGCAGTTCGCCGAGTTCGGAGTCGCGGATGATCTTGCCGAGGGCGGCGTATTCGGCGTCGAAGCGGCGCATGAAGCCGACCTGGATGCGCTGGTGGCCCAGCTTTTCCTCGGCCTGGACGATCTTCCAGGCGGACTCGGCATCCGGGGTGAGCGGCTTCTCGCAGAGGATCGGGATGTCCTTGGCGATCGCCTTGAGCAGGATGTCCTCATGCAGGAAGCCCGGGGTGGCGATCAGCACGGCGTTGACGTCGCCGTTGTTGAGGGCTTCGTCGGCGTCGGCCAGGGCGACGGCGCCGGGGATGCCTTCGATGGCGGCCTGGGCGCGAGCGAGGTCGACGTCGACGACGGCGGCGACTTCCGCGCCGTGGATGCGGGTGTTGAGCCGCTGGATGTGGTCTGCGCCCATACGGCCGGCGCCAATGACAGCTACGCGGAGGGTTCTGGTCATGATCTTGTCCTCAGTTCTAGTTGACAGCGGAACGGGAGCCGCAGGAGAGCAGGTAGTTGCGGGTGCGCTTGGCGATCGGCATGGGCACATCGAAGGCCACGGGGTACATGTCCTGTTCCACAATGCCAAAGATCGGCCGGTTCAGCGCCTCGACGGCGTCGATGACGGCGCGCAGGTCCGGGAGCCCGTTCGGCGGTTCGGTCATGACGCCGGCCAGGTTGGCCGCGGCCCACGTCATGTTCTCCTCGTTGACCTTTTTGAGGATGTCCGGGTTGATCTGCTTGAGGTGCAGGTAGCCGATCCGGTCGGGGTAGTTCTTGATCAGGTCGAGGCTGGAGGCCCCACAGTATTCGGCGTGGCCGGTGTCCAGGCACAGGTTCAGGTACTTCGGGTCGGTGGAGGCGAGCAGGGTCTCAATGTCCGCCTGCGCGCCGACATGGGAGTCAGCATGGGAGTGGAACTGCTGCTTCAGGCCGAAGTCCTCCAGCAGGGTCTTGCCCAGGCGGTTGTGGCCGGCGAAGAGATCGCTCCAGGCCTTTTCCGTGAGCACCCCGCTTTCCACGGCTTCGCCGGTGACGTCGTCGCGCCACATGGCCGGGATGACCACCACGTGTTCCCCGCCCATGGCGGCGGTGAGTCCGGCGACCTTGCGGGCCGGCTCCCACGCGGATTCCCACTGGTCCAGGCCCCGGTGGAACGCGGTGAACACGGTGCCGGCGCTGATCTTGAGGTCGCGCTGCTTGAGTTCTTCGGCGAGGCGTGCCGGGTCGGTCGGGAGGTAGGCGTAGGGGCCGAGTTCGATCCACTTGTAGCCGGATTCGGCGACCTCGTCGAGGAAGCGTTCCCACGGGGTCTGCTTCGGGTCATCCGCGAACCAGACACCCCAGGAGTCCGGCGCGGTGCCGATGATCAGCTTGTTCTCAGTCATTGCCATTCCTTCTCATCGATTGCTCCGCAGGTGCCGTTTTGGACGCTCAAAACGGCGGTTACGGAGCAGTCGATCGTGGTTGGTGGGTGGGGATTAGTTGGAGGGGAAGTTGTAGGAGGCGCCCGAGACGTGGGTCGGTTCGGGCCAGCGGGAGGTGACCACCTTGCCTCGGGTGTAAAAGGACACTCCGTCGGGACCGTACATGTGCTTGTCGCCGAACAGGGAGGCCTTCCAGCCGCCGAAGGAGTGGTAGGCCACCGGGACGGGCAGCGGCACGTTGATGCCGATCATGCCCACCGTGACGGAGCGCTGGAACTTGCGGGCGTTGGCGCCCGAGGAGGTGAAGATGGCGGTACCGTTGCCGTAGGGGTTGGCGTTGATCAGCGCGATGCCGGCGTCGAGGTCCTCGACCCGGACGACGACGAGGACGGGGCCGAAGATTTCCTCGCTGTACGCGGTCATTTCGGTCTTGACGTGGTCCAGGACGGTGGGACCGATCCAGAAGCCGTCCTCGTGGCCGGGGACCACGAGGCCGCGGCCGTCCACCACCATCGCGGCACCGGCGGTTTCGGCTTCGGTGACGATCCGGACGATGCGGTCCTTGGAGGCCGGCGTGATGACCGGGCCCATTTCGGCGTCGGGCACGGTGCCGTTGTTGACCTTGACGGCGAGCGCGCGCTCCTCGACTTTTTTGACCAGCAGATCGGCGGCCTCGCCGACGGCGACGGCGACCGAGATGGCCATGCAGCGTTCGCCGGCGGAGCCGAAGGCGGCGGCGGCGAGGTGGTCCGCGGCGTTGTCGAGGTCGGCGTCGGGCATGATGATGGCGTGGTTCTTCGCCCCGCCCAGGGCCTGGACGCGCTTGCCGTGCTTGGTGGCGGTTTCGTGGACGTACTGGGCGATGGGGGTGGAGCCGACGAAGGAGATGCCGTCCACGTCCGGGTGGGTGAGGAGGCCTTCGACGGTTTCCTTGTCGCCGTGCAGGACCTGGAAGACGCCGTCGGGCAGGCCCGCGTCCTTCCACAGCTTGGCCAGCAGCATTGAGGCGGAGGGGTCGCGTTCGGAGGGCTTGAGGATGAAGGCGTTGCCCGTGGCGATCGCCATCGGCGCCATCCACAGCGGCACCATAACCGGGAAGTTGAACGGGGTGATGCCGGCGACGACGCCGAGCGGCTCGCGGAAGGAGAACACATCGATCCCCGTGGAGACCTGGTCTGAGTAGTCGCCCTTGAGCAGTTGCGGGATGCCGCACGCGAATTCGATGACCTCCAGTCCGCGGCCGATCTCGCCCTTGGCGTCGGAGAGGACTTTGCCGTGCTCGGCCGTGATCAGCTCGGCGAGGTCGTCCACGTGGGCAGCGACGAGTTCGCGGAACTTGAACAGGACGGCGGTGCGCTTGGCGAGGGAGATGTCGCCCCAGCTGTCGGCGGCCGCGCGGGCGGCGGCGACGGTGGCGTCCAAGTCGGCCCGGTTGGCCAGCCGCAGCTCTGCGGCGACGGCACCGGTGGCGGGGTTGTAGACGGGCTGGGTGCGGGTGCCGACGCCTGCGGTTTCGGCGCCGTTGATGAAGTGGTGGATGGTGTTGGTGGTGACGGTGGTCATGGGAAGGTCCTTGGGAGTTGGAGTCTGGGGTGGCCCGGGAGGCCGGGTCAGCCGAGCAGCTTGCGCTGGCGGCTCTTGTGGTCGACGTAGGTCTGGAAGGCTTGTTTCGTGGAGTCGAGCTCGGAGACCTGGGAGACCGGAACGTCCCACCAGGACTCGGAACTGGGCGCGTCCAGCAGCGGGTCGGATTCAACGTGGATGACGATCGGGCCGCCGCGCTCGGGGGCCGCTTTGGCATCGCGAACGGCCTGTTCGAGCTCGGCGATGACCTTCTCCCCCGGTTCGATCCGGATCACTTTCACGCCGAGGCTTTCGGCGTTCAGGGCCAGGTCCACGGGGAGCCGGTCGCCGTCGTCGAAGCTGTGGTGCTCCTCGTCCAGGGCCCGGTACTGGGTGCCGAAGCGCTGGGAGCCGAGGGATTCGGAGAGTGAGCCGATGGAGGCGTAGCCGTGGTTCTGGATCAGGACCACGATCAGCTTGATCCGCTCGGCGACGGCGGTGACCAGTTCGGTGTGCATCATGAGGTAGGAGCCGTCCCCCACCATCACGACAACGTCGCGCTGTGCCCCGCCCTTCGCGGCTTCTGCCAGCGCGGCACGCTTGACGCCGAGACCGCCGGGGATTTCGTAGCCCATGCAGGAGTAGGCGTATTCGACATGGTATCCGAACGGGTCCCGGACGCGCCACATTTTGTGCAGGTCGCCCGGGAGGGAGCCGGCGGCGCAGATGACGACGTCCTGGGCGTCCATGGCACGGCTTGTGGCGCCGATGATCTCGTTCTGGGCCGGGAGCGGGGTGAAGCGGGTGTCGAAGGCTTCGTCCACGGTGGCGTTCCAGCGGGTCTTCTCGTTCGCGATCTGCTGTTCCAGGTCGGCGCCGATCCGGTAGCCGCCGAGGGCCTGGTTCAGCTTGATGAGGGCCCTGCGGGCGTCGGCGACGATCGGCAGCGAGGTGCCGTGTTTGTAGGCGTCGATCGCGGCGACGTTGATGTTGATGAACTTCACGTCCGGGTTCTGGAACGCGGTCCGGGATGCGGTGGTGAAGTCCTCGTAGCGCGTGCCGATGCCGATGATGAGGTCCGCCTCGGCTGCGATGGCGTTGGCCGCCGTCGTGCCGGTGGAGCCGATCGCGCCGAGGGAGAATTTGTGGTCCCAGGGCAGGACACCGACGCCGGCCTGGGTGTTGCCCACCGGGATGCCGGTCAGTTCGACGAACTTCGCGAGTTCCTCGTTGGCGTAGGCGTAGAGCACGCCGCCGCCGGCGATGATGAGCGGGCGCTTGGCGGCGCGGATGGCGTCGGCGGCGCGGCGGACGTCCTCGTCGTCGGCGTCCGGGCGGCGGATCCGCCATTCGCGTTCGGCGAGGAATTCCTCCGGCACGTCGAAGGCCTCGGCCTGGACGTCCTGGGGCAGCGAGATGGTTACGGCACCGGTTTCGGCCGGGTCGGTGAGGACACGGAGGCCGTGGTGGAAAGCGGAGAACAGCTGCTCGGGCCGGGAGACGCGGTCGAAGAACTTCGAGAGGGGCCGGAAGGCGTCGTTGACCGTGATGTCGTAGGCGTAGGGCTGCTCGAGCTGCTGCAGGACGGGGTCCGCGGCGCGGGTGGCGAAGGTATCGCTCGGCAACAGGAGTACGGGCAGCCGGTTGGTCGTGGCCAGGGCCGCGCCGGTCAGCAGGTTCGAGGAACCCGGGCCGATCGAGGTGCTGATCGCGAAGGTCTGGCGGCGCCGGGTGTGGCGGGCGTAGCCGACCGCCTGGTGGGCCTGGGCCTGTTCGTTGCGGCCCTGGTAGTACGGCATGATCGTGGGATCCAGCTGCTGGTACTGCTTGAGGGCCTGGCCGACGCCGGCAACATTGCCGTGGCCGAAGATCCCGAAAGTTCCCGGGATCAGCCGCTCCCGATAGTCCTGGCCGCCGATTGAATCGACGGTGTACTGCTGGGACAGGTATTCGACGACCGCCTGGGCGACTGTCATTCTGCGTGTTCCTGAGGCAGTTCTGGTTCCCATGGGAAGTTACTCCGATACTTCTGCGGCGCGGGTGGATTCGGTGCGGGTGGATTCGGTGTGGTGCAGGAGCGAGGCGGCAGTTGCCACGGCTCCCGCGACGTCGCCGTCTTGCGGGTAGAGCAGGGTCCGGCCGACGGTGAGGCCCTGGACGCCCGGCAGCGCGAGGGCGTCCTGCCAGCTGGCGAAGACCTCGTCCTGGCTGCTGTCCGGGTCTCCGCCGAGGAGCACGGTTGGCAAGGTGGTGGACGCCATGACGCGCTCCATTTCGGCCACCACGGGAAGTTTCATCCAGGTGTAGGCGCTGCTGGAGCCCAGGCCCTCGGCGATGGCGACGGACTTGATGACGGCGTTGGTGGACAGGTCGTTGCGGACCCTGCCGTGCTCGCGGACGGAGAGGAACGGCTCCACCATCGCGATGAGCCTGCGCTCGGAGAGGGAGTCGATGGCTTTGGCCGTTGCCTCGAGCGTGGCCACAGTGTCCGGGTCGCCGAGGCAGATGCGCGTGAGCATCTTGCCGCCGTCGGCGCCGAGGGCTTCGAGGGCGGCCGCGGTGTGGCCGGTGAAGCGGTCGTCGAGTTCATTCACGAGGCCGGAGAGCCCGCCGCGGTTCATCGAGCCGAAGAGCAGCTTGCCCTCGAGCGCGCCCAGCAGGAGCAGGTCGTCCATGATGTCCGGGGAAGCCAGGACACCGTCCACATCCGGGTTGGCCAGGGCGATCTGGAGCCGGTCCAGCAACTGGCGGCGGTCGGCCATGGCCACGGGATCGCTGCCGACCGCAAGCGCACCGCGGGCCGGGTGGTCGGCGGCGACGATGAAGTTCTGTTTGCCGGCCTTGACGCCGGGATGGCGGCGGCGGGCCTTCGCGGCACGGGAGATCGCAGCCGGATCCTCGAGCCGGATGATGCTCAGGTGCTCGTAACGGCGGGGATCGTCGTCCACCGTGAGGGTGGCGGCGGCGTGGTTGACACTCACAGGGTTGCTCCTTCGGTGGCGTAGGTGCCCGGCACAAGGCGGCCGCGTTCGGCGAGCAGGCCGGTGACTTCCTCCGGCGTCGGCATCGCGTCGGCGCAGGACAGCCGGGACGCAACGAGGGCGCCGGCGGCGTTGGCGAAGTCGAGGACCTGGGCGAGCGGCCAGCCGGAGAGCATCCCGTGGCAGAAGGCTCCGCCGAAGGAGTCGCCGGCGCCCAGGCCGTTGACGGTTTCCACCGGCACGGGGGCGGAGACGACGCGTTCGGTACGGGTCTTGGCCATGACGCCTTCCGGTCCGAGTTTCACGACGGCGATCTCGACGCCGGCCGCGAGCAGGCGGTCGGCCTGCTCGTCCGGGGTGCCTTCGCCGACGGCGACGGCGCATTCCTTGTCGTTGCCGATCGCGACGGTGACGTGCGGGAGGATTTTGGCGACCTGTTCCCGGGCATCGGCTTCGGAGGCCCAGAACATCGGCCGGTAGTCCAGGTCCAGGATGGTGTACTGGCCGGGCTTCAGTCCTGTGCGGGACCGCGCCTCATGCGCCTTGATATGGGCGGTCCGGCTGGGTTCCTGGCAAAGGCCGGTGACCGTGGACCAGAAGATTCCGGCGTCCCTGATGGCGTTCAGGTCCAGCTCCTCGGCCTTGATCTGCAGGTCCGGGGCGGTGGGGAACCGTCCGTAGAAGTAGAGCGGGAAGTCCTCCGGCGGCTTGATCGCGCAGAACGTGACCGCGGTGGGCCATTCCTTGACGGCGGTGACATAGGAATCGTCCACCTTGAACTTGCGCAGTTCGCGGTGCAGGTATCTGCCGAAGGCGTCGTCGCCGGTGCGGCTGATGACGGCGGTGCGGCGGCCGTGCCGGGCGACGGCAACCGCCACGTTGGACGGAGATCCGCCAAGGTACTTTCCGAAGGACGTGACATCCTCCAGATCCACCCCGATGTCGTTCGGGTAGATATCAACGCTGATGCGCCCGATCGTGAGCAGTTCGTGGGTCACGGTGATCGCGGACCTTTCTGGTGAGAACTCGGTACCTTTGCGCAGCCTGAGCTTCGGCGTTTAGGCGGCCGGCGTGAGCCAGGCCACATCCACTACTTTGCCCTAGAATCCATGTACTGTCAAAGGTTTGTACTGACATATTTACAAGATGACACGAGGGGGCGTATCGGCCCCGGCGCGCGGCGGCGTCGGGGGCCGCCCGGCGTGCCTCGAGGGCTACTTGCCGGGGACGCCGAGTTCGCCGGTGACATACTGCGCCCGGCCAAAACCGAACGACCAGTCCCCCGCAGTGTTCTCGACGTAGCCGATAAAGACGTCCTCGCCGGCGACCCCTTCGGCAGCCAGCCTTGCCGCGATGGCGGCAAACAGGGACTGCTTGGCCTCCTGGCTGCGCCCGGCCTGGGTGAAGATCTGGATCATCACGACATCCGGCGTCCGCTCGAAGCCGAGGCCGGCGTCCTGGGCGACGATCTGCCCCGCGGGATGTTCGGTCAGGACATGGAAGTAGTCCCGCTCCGGAATGCCGTATTCACCCACGATGGCGCCGTGGATTCCCTGGCTGAGCGCGCGGAGCTGCTCCGGGGTCCGGCCCTGATTGACGTCGATTCGCACGAGAGGCACTCGCCACTCCTTCAATAGTTTGTCCTGACATACTAACAAAGCGGAGGTGAGGGATGCAAGGCTTGCCTGCGGCGCAAAAAACAACGCGGGGTCACTTCGCGCCTATCCCAGGGGGCGTGGGATGGGCGCGAAGTGACCCCGCGTTGTCTTATTCGGAGCCTGTGAGGCAGACCCGGGCTACCCGGTGAAGGCAGAGCTCCGGGCCGTGCCGTCGTAGCCGCCGGCAGGGGGCTTCAGCCCGTAGATCACGCCGAGGGTCGGCGCGACGTCGGCGGTCCGGGCAGCTTCGGAGGACACTGCCCCCTTGACCACCCGCGGGCTGCCGCCGGTCACGAAGAACGGAATCGGCTCCGTGGCGGGGTGGCCGTGGTTGCCCGGAATGGGATTGTACGCCACGTATGGGTCGGAGAAGCGCCAGCCCGCGCGGCAGTAGGCCACGAGGTCTCCGGCCTCGGCGCCCAGCCGCAGGTCCGCCGGCCTATTGACCGACAGGACGCCCTCATGCGCACTGACCAACTGTTCGACGGCGGCCAGTCCGGCTGCGCGGTCCGGTTCGGGGCCGGTCCAATACAGCAGGTCCGCGCCGCCGTTCTGGGCAATCGTGATGTTGGACTGCAGCTCCGGATGGGACTGGAGGACGAGGTTGATCGAGATGACGTTGCTGGGGATGGACCAGTCCATAGAATGGTCGGCGAGCACCATCACCACGCTGGAGTCCCACTTGCCGGCACTCTTGAGGTGGTCGATGAAGCGGCCCACCTGCATGTCGGTGTCCGCGAGGGCAGCTTCCCGCGCGGCCCGCAGCGTGGTTCCGGAAATGTCAGAGTGGCCCATGCGGTCAATGTCACCCAGGTTGGTGAACACAAAGTCCGGGTCCGGCCCGCTCACCATCGCCAGGAGTGCGTCCATCGTGGCGGCGTCGGGCGCGTGTCCGGTGACCGGCAGCAGCGGCTGGGGTTCCCAGCGGAAGCTGGCGCGGGTGCCGAAGATGCCGTAGAGATACTTCTTGCTCAGCACCGATCCGGTGGTGAGGCCGCGCTCCTGCAGCCGCTCCAGGAGGGTCGGGAAGTGCAGGTCGCTGGACCGGTCGAGGTCGCGGACCACGCCTTCGGCCCGGTCGAAGATGGCGTTGGCCGGCACGCCGGAACGGTCCGGCCGCGCCCCCGTCATCATCATGACGTGGTTCGGAATGGTTTCCATCACCGGCAGGGAGCGTGCCGCGGGGAAGTTGGTGCCGGCATCGCGCAGGGCAGCGAGTCGCGGCGTCAGGGCGGGTGTGATCTCGTCCGGCCGGCAGCCGTCCACCACCAGCACGTAGCTCCGGGTGCGGCCCGTCGCCGGGGCGGCCCAGGCGGTGCCCGGCGCGGCGGAAAGCAAGACGGCGGCACCGCCGGCGGCGGCGAGTTGCAGGAACTGCCGGCGTCCCGGCGTCGAGAGTCTGTTGCTGGCGGGCGTGCCCTGCTGAAGTGAACGGCCCTGCTTCGGTGAACGGCTCACTGGAGTCCTCCCTGCGTCGGCGTGACTTTGCCGGTGTTGGCTTGAACGTTGAATGATGTGGACAGGGTGGCTCCTGAACCGGCGGCGGTGCGTTCGGCGAGGACGTACCAGTCCATCCTGACGCCGGCGGCGGTTACGTCCAGGACGGAATAGCCGTGCGAGTCGAAGTCCAGGTATTTCACGTGCGGGTTGGCCGCCTTGATGGCGTTCTCCACGGTAACGGATCCGGTCCGGGGCGGAACGTTCAGGATGTCGTCGAGGTTGTCGCTCGTGACGGACGTGCAGACCAGTTCCGCGGCCACGGAATCGCCGGTGGCCGGGTAGGTGGCCGGATCCGCGGGGATGTCGCAGGCCCAGCCGGAGTGGATGTCGCCGGTGAGGAAGACGGTGTCCTTCACGGCGTTATCCCGCAGATGGCGGACCACGCGGTTGCGGTCCGCCTCGTAGCCGTCCCACTGGTCCACGTTGTATGGGACACCGCTGATGCTGGTCCCGCCCATCAGCTTTTGCACACCGGCCAGCTCGGCGATGCTCAGCGTCGAGGGGACGCGGACGGGCGCAATCATGACGGGGTTGCCCACGAGCTTCCACTGCGGGCCCGCGGACTTGAGGTTCTCCAGTAGCCAATCCATCTGTGCGGCGCCCGTGATGGTCCGTGCGGGGCTGCCGACGGCGGGATCCGTACCGTTGGCGGCCTGCTGGTCGCGGTAGGAGCGCAGGTCCAGCATGGACAGGCTGGCCAGGGAGCCGAAGTCCAGGCGGCGGTAGATCTGGCCACCCGGCTCGTAGCGGACGGGCATCCACTCGGCATAGGCCTGGTGCGCGGCGGCGAAGCGCTCACTCCAGTCGCCTTCGACGCCCGGAGTGTGGTTTTCGGCCCCGCCCTTCCAGGCGTCGTTGGCCGATTCGTGGTCATCCCAGGTCACGATGAACGGAGCCGCGGCGTGCAGCGACTGGAGGTCGGGGTCGGTCTTGTACTGGGCATGGCGGCGGCGGTAGTGCGCCAGCTGGGTCATCTCGAAGGCCGGATCGTGCGGGCGGACCACCACGTCGCGGGCCTGGTAGTCGCCGGGTGCGTATTCGTAGAGGTAGTCCCCGAGGTGGAGGACGGCGTCGAGATCGCCCCGAGCGGCCAGATGGCGGTAGGAGGAGAAGTAGCCAGCCTGCCAGTTCGCGCAGGACACGACCCCGAATTTCAGCCGGTCCACCGCCGCCCCGGCCGCCGGTGCGGTCCGGGTGCGGCCTACGGGTGAGGTCTCCTCCGCGAGCGTGAACCGGTACCAGTAGCTCGTGGCGGGCAGCAGCCGGCCGGCAACAACCTTGACCGTGTGGTCGCGGGCCGGGCCGGTGGCGGCTGTACCGCGGGCCACCACTTTTGTGAATCCTGAATCGGCGGATATTTCCCAGCGGACGGAAACGTCCGGGCCGGCACCGCTGCCGGGCAGTGATTCCGGGGTGGGCGTGACGCGGGTCCACAGCAGCACGCTGCCCGGCATGGGATCTCCTGAGGCGATCCCGTGGCCAAAGAGGCCGGTCTGGGAGGCTGAAAACGCGCCCGCGGGAGTGCTGGTGGCCATGGCTCCGGCCACGGCAGCGACCCCTGCTGAACGCAGTACTTGACGACGAGTAAATGTAGTCATGCCTTCCAGTATCCGGATGATTCCACCACCAACCGGCGGTTTCCCACTCAGTTAACCCGACGTTCGCCCACTGTTCCCCGTGGCGCAGTGCCCATTCCCGCAGTCGGAGCGATAGACCCCCTTGCGTTGCTGCCGGCCACGTTTTATCCTTAAACAACCACACGGTTGATCAACCTTTAGATTGATTAGGCGCGGCAAGGAGGTGGTGCACGCAGTGGACGAACGCGACGACGGAATGCTCGACTCCGCGTTCCTGGCCCTTGCCGACCCCGTCCGCCGCCGCATCATCTCCCGGCTCAGCCGGGGTCCGGCCACCGTGAATGAATTGGCGGAACCTTTCGCGATCACCAAGCAGGCGGTCTCGAAACACATCCAGGTCCTCGAGCAGGCACAGCTGGTCACGCGCACCCGTGACGCCCAGCGCCGGCCCGTCCACCTGAACCCCGCACGGCTGGAGGCGCTCACCGCATGGATCGACCAGTACCGGCTGGTCCGCGAGGGGCAGTTCCGCAGCCTTGACGCTGTGCTCCAATCAGAGGCCGCGGCACGCGGCACCCAGGCAAAGGAATCACCATGACCAACGCCCTGAAAGTCACTGTTCCGGAGGGACTTCCGTATATCGATTTCGAGCGGGAGTTCGATTTTCCGGTCGCCGATGTCTTCCGGGCCCACCAGGAGCCCGAGCTGGTCGCCCAGTGGCTCGGACCCCGGCGCATGAAGATGGACATCGACCACTACGAGTTCCGTACCGGCGGCAGCTACCGCTATACCCACACCGGACCGGACGGCGTCCCCCACGGTTTCACCGGGGTCTTCCACACGGTCCGGGAAAACGACTTCGCCATCCAGACCTTCGAGTACGACGGCTACCCGGACGTCGTCAGCATCGAGTTCCTGACCTTTGAGGATCTTGGCGGCGGCCGCACCCGGCTGACGGCGCACGCGGTGTACCCCAGCATGGAGGCCCGCGACGGCATGGCCCAGTCCGGCATGGAAGGCGGATTGACCGAAGCCTACGAACGGCTCGAGGAGGTCCTGGCCGGCGCCAAAGTCTGAGGCGCAGCGCCGTCGTACTTAAACAGACAACGCGGGGTCACTCCGGGCCCATCCCAGCGAGTGGGACGGGCCGTTAGTGACCCCGCGTTGTCTTGGTGCTTGGTGGTGCTTCGGCCCTAGAGGGTGGCGAAGACCTCGCGCAGGAGCTTGGCGGTCTCGGACGGCGTCTTGCCGACCTTGACGCCGGCAGCCTCGAGGGCTTCCTTCTTGGCCTGGGCGGTGCCCGCGGAGCCGGAGACGATGGCGCCTGCGTGGCCCATGGTCTTGCCTTCCGGAGCGGTGAAGCCGGCCACGTAGCCGACAACCGGCTTCGTGACGTGTGCCTTGATGTAGTCCGCGGCACGCTCTTCGGCGTCGCCGCCGATTTCGCCAATCATGACGATCGCCTTGGTCTCCGGGTCCGCTTCGAACGCTTCGAGGGCATCGATGTGGGTGGTGCCGATGACCGGGTCGCCGCCGATGCCGATGGCGGTGGAGAAGCCAAGGTCCCGCAGTTCGTACATCATCTGGTAGGTCAGGGTGCCTGACTTGGAGACGAGGCCGATGGGACCCTTGCCCGTGATGTTCGCCGGGGTGATGCCGACGAGGGCCTCACCCGGGGTGATGATGCCGGGGCAGTTCGGTCCGATGATGCGGGTGACCTGCTTGCCGTTGGCGTCGACCTTGGACTGGGCCAGTGCCCAGAACTCGGCGGAGTCCTGGACCGGCACGCCTTCGGTGATGACAACGACCAGGCCGATGCCGGCCTCGATGGCTTCAACGACGGCGTCCTTGGTGAAGGCCGGGGGTACGAAGACGATGGAGACGTCAGCGCCGGTCTCGGCCATGGCTTCCTTGACGGTGCCGAAGACGGTGATCTCGGTGTCGCCGTGCAGGACCGTGGTGCCGGCCTTGCGGGCGTTGACGCCGCCAACGACGTTGGTGCCGGCCTTCAGCATCAGGGCGGTGTGCTTGGTGCCTTCGCCGCCGGTGATGCCCTGGACGATGACCTTGGAGTCCTTGTTCAGATAAATAGACATAGTCGGGTCCCTTTACTTCGCTGCGTTGGCGAGCTCGGCGGCCTTGTCGGCGCCCTCGTCCATGGTGGCGGCCAGGGTAACCAGCGGGTGGTTGGCCTCGGCCAGGATGCGGCGGCCTTCCTCAACGTTGTTGCCGTCGAGGCGGACTACCAGCGGCTTGTTCGCGGAGTGGCCCAGCTCGGCCAGTGCACCAACGATGCCCTTGGCGACGGCGTCACAGGCGGTGATGCCGCCGAAGACGTTGACGAACACGGACTTGACCTGCGGATCGCCCAGGATGACGTCGAGGCCTGCGGCCATGACTTCGGCGGAAGCTCCACCGCCGATGTCCAGGAAGTTGGCGGGCTTCACGTTGCCGTGGTTCTCGCCGGCGTAGGCGACGACGTCGAGGGTGGACATGACCAGGCCGGCACCGTTACCGATGATGCCCACGGAGCCGTCCAGCTTGACGTAGTTGAGGTCCTGCGCCTTGGCCTTGGCCTCCAGCGGGTCGGCAGCGTCCTTGTCTTCAAGGGCCGCGTGCTTCGGGTGGCGGAAGTCGGCGTTCTCGTCGAGGGAGACCTTGCCGTCGAGGGCAACGATGTCACCGGCACCGGTCAGGACCAGCGGGTTGACCTCAACGAGGGTGGCGTCTTCCTTCTTGAAAACGTCCCAGAGCTTCAGGATGACGCCGGCAACCTTGCCGCGCAGTTCCTCGGCGAAGCCTGCAGCGGCGACGATTTCGTCGGCCTTGGCCTGGTCGATGCCGACGGCCGGGTCGATCGAGATCTTGGCCAGGGCCTCGGGGCGCTCAACGGCGAGCTGCTCGATTTCCATGCCGCCTTCTACCGAGCACATGGCCAGGTAGTTGCGGTTGGCCCGATCCAGAAGGACGGAGAAGTAGTATTCCTCGGCGATGTCCGCACCCTGGGCGATCATCACGCGGTGGACGGTGTGACCCTTGATGTCCATCCCGAGGATGTTGGTGGAGTGTTCAAACGCCTCGTCAGCGGTCTTGGCGACCTTGACGCCGCCGGCTTTGCCGCGGCCTCCGGCCTTGACCTGCGCCTTTACGACAGTTACGCCGCCGATTTTCTCGGCAGCTGCCTTTGCTTCTTCAGGGGTGTGCGCCACGATGCCAGCAAGCACGGGTACACCGTGCGCCTCGAACATATCGCGCGCCTGGTATTCAAACAGGTCCACGGTTTAGTGTCCTTCTACGTCGAAGTAGTTTCTGTACAGCCGGACCCCACGTTCTCGCGGTTACCGGGCTGCGGAATAAACGCACCCTGGGACTAGCTTGGAAACGAGCCACACGGCGCAATACTCCTTTCGGAACTCTAGTCCTTCCTTGGGAGCAGCCCGTCCCAGAGTACCCGTTATGTGAGTAAGGACACTATTCTATGAAGCGTAGAAAAACCGCGGGATTACGGGGATTTTGGGGCTTCCGACGGGCCCGGGGAGGCTTGTTTGCCGGCGTCGGAGATCAGTTCGTAATGGTCCCGCGCAACGAAGAAAGCGACGCCGGCTGAGACGTTTCCGCAGGCAACCCCGCCGTTGTAGGCGGAGCAGCGAAGCCCGTTGCGTTCCAGGTTCTGGCCCTCTTCGAGCACGGGAAGCCCGGCGATGGGGCCGGCGCGGTTTCCCTTGGGCCCGAATTCCGCTTCCTGCTCTGTGACGCCGGAGCGGCATTCGCCGTAGGCGGCGTGCTCCGGGGTGAGCAGCGCGGCACCTCCCAGGTAGCCCAGACCCGTCCCGCCGCAGTCGTCGGCGATGTCCTTCGCCGCCGGTGCGGGGTAGGCCGCCAGTTCGCAGTGCGCTACCGGGACGTTCGCCAGCTTGTTGTTGGCGGGGTCCGAATAACCGTTCTGCTCATACGGGAGGTTCACGTGCTCGCCGCGGGCCGACGTCAGGGAGCAGACCACGTTCCGGTCTGCCGTGACGAAGCTGAGGATGTCCTGGCCGGCGGAGTAGTTCCCCGCGTCCGCGAGGGGCGCCTGCATGAGCTGCTCCAGCGCGGGCAGGGGTGCGGGCGGGATATAGTCCGGGTCTTTCTGCGTGACAGTGCACGCCGTGGCCGCCAGCAGGAGGAGGGCGGCCAGGATCCCCAGAAGTGTCCGTCGCATGCGCTCCATTATGCCTGCAGGCACGCCCGGCTTCTGCGGCTGCCGGCGTCAGGCCCCGCTGCCGGTGCCGGGCGTTCCGCCGGACGCGACGGCGGCTTTGATGACGTCGACGGCGGCGCCGACGCTGTCTTCCGCCTCGAACTGTCCGCCCATCGCCTCCGCCCGCGCACGCCAGGACGGATCGCCCAGCACGGTGTCGACTGCGGAACGGATGGCTGCGGCGCTGGGCGTCTCGGTTTTCAGGTTCACCCCGACGCCGGCGTACGCCACCCGGGCATTGACGTCGTTCTTCCCCTCGTTGAGTCCGGCCGTCACGAGCGGAACCCCGTGCGAGAGGGCAAGCAGCACCCCGCCGAACCCGCCCTTGGTGACGAAAACGTCCGTGACGGGGAAGACCTGGGCGAAGTCGACGAAGTCCTCGATGACCACGTTGGGCTGCGGGTACGTGCGCCTCAGTTCGCCGGTGCCCGCACCGCCAGTCGCGACGACGATGAGGGCGCCCGTATCCTTCAGCGCCTCAAGGGTGGGGACCATCAGTTTGGCCGGATCCCTGTTGTCCACCGTTCCCTGGGTGACGACGACGGTCCGGCGGTAGGTACCGGCCGCCGTCGTCCGCCGGACGTCCGGGACTTCGTCGGCGGCGGTGTCGGCGGCTCCTGCTGCGCGGTGCGGCAAGAGGGCGCCGACGTAGTGGACTTTCGGGTTGACGTTCCGCCGCGGGAAGTCCAGCGACGCGGTGCCGGTCTGGATGATCGCCTGCGACCACCGGTAGGGCTCATCGGTGATGGGCTTCCCGCCGTCGGTGCGGAGGCCGTAGCCGCGCAGTTGCCGGACATAGCTGATGCGCGCCGGCTTGGTGACGAACTGGTCCGAGACCAGCCGGGCACCGGCATGGAGGATCTTGTGGGCCGGGGTCCGGGCCGGGGAGAAGCCGAAGAACATCGGGGGCACCAGCGGGTCACTTTCCATGTTGCCGATGGGGACGACGCTGACGACCGGTTTGCCCAGCACAACGGCCAGGAGCCGCTGGACGAACATGGTGTTGTCCGCGACCACGACGTCGAAGGGGAACCGCTGTTGCACGTCCCTGATGTCTTCGAAGAAATTCGTGACGTTGCTCGCGAAGATCCGTTCGCCGTCGAACCGGATGGCCATGGGCCCCTTGAGACTGGCGCGTTGCGGGTAGAGCTCGTTGAGGTTGTCCGCGGTGTGCTCAATCGCGCGATCGAACGGGTAGTGCCGGATGCCCAGCTCGTCGACTTTGCCGGCGAATGTGCGGCCGGTGTACCAGCCGACGTCGTGGCCCTCGTCCTTGAGGCGGACGCCGATGCCCGTCATGGGATTGAAGTGTCCGGCGATGGCCTGGCTGGCCAACAGAACTTTCATGCCGCAGCTCCGTCGCAATCCTGACGTTTCGCCACGCAGCGGAGTCCGCGTGCTGGCGCCCCATTCTCGACTTTAGGCGCGTCGGGTCCGCGGCACAATGATCCTGGACGGCAGCATTTCTCCGGACGGCAGCGACCTTGGTCAGGCGTCGGGCTCGGTCAGGCGTCGAGCTTGGTCAGCGGGGCGTAACGGAGCAGGAGCCGCTTCTCGCCGACGCCGAACCTCACCTTCGCGACCGTCTTGTCCCCCGCGCCTTCGACGGCCAGCACAGTGCCGTTGCCGAAGCTCGTGTGGTTGACCTTGTCGCCCACGCTGACGGCGACGATTTCCTTCTGTGGCTGCACCCGGTTCTTGGCGATGGCGGCGGGAACGTCCGCGTTGAAGCCCGCAGACGGGCTGGCCTCGGCCCCGCGTGCGGTGCCGGCCCCCCAGAAGGATCCGCCGTAGCGGCTCGAGCCAATCGAGGCGCCGCTCCCCCAGCCGCCGGCCTGGCGGGTGGAGCCTTCGCGCCTCCACTCCACCAGCTCGGCGGGGATTTCCTCGATGAACTGGCTGGCGGGGTTGTACTGGCTCTGGCCCCACATGCTGCGGACCTCGGACCGGGTCAGATACAGGCGCTTCCGCGCCCGGGTCAGGCCTACGTAAGCCAGCCGGCGTTCCTCGGCCAGTTCCTTGGGGTCCGTGGCGGAGCGCTGGTGCGGGAACAGTCCGTGCTCCATGCCGGTCAGGAAAACCACCGGGAACTCCAGCCCCTTGGCGGTGTGCAAGGTCATCAGGGTGACAACGCCGAGCCTCTTGGCTTCTGCGACGGCGGCGGCCAACTGGTCCGCGCTCCCCGCGGGCGCGTCCGGAATCTGGTCGGCGTCGGCGACGAGGGAGACGCCTTCCAGGAAGGCGCCGAGCGAACCCTCGGGGTTGTCGCGCTCGTATTCACGCACGACGGCGACCAGTTCCGCGAGGTTCTCCACCCGCGATTCGTCCTGCGGGTCGGAGCTGGACCGGAGTGTGGCGAGGTAGCCGGTCTGTTCAAGGACTGCCTCCAGGGCCGCGGCCGCGCCGGAGCCGGACGCCACCTCGGCGAGGTCGTCGAGGAGCTTCACGAAGCCCTGGACGGCGTTGACGGAGCGGGTGGCCATGCCCGGTGCCTCGTCGGCGCGGCGGGCCGCTGCCATAAAGGAGATCCGGTCGCGCTGCGCGAGGGAGGCCACCGCACCCTCGGCCCGGTCGCCGATGCCGCGTTTGGGCTCGTTCAGGATGCGGCGCAGGTTGACGTCGTCGTCCGGGTTAACCAGGACCCGCAGGTAGGCGAGCGCGTCCTTGATTTCCTTGCGCTCGTAGAACCGGGTGCCGCCGACCACCTTGTACGGGAGTCCGACGCGGACCAGGACATCCTCAATCGAGCGGGACTGGGCGTTGGTGCGGTAGAAGATCGCGACGTCCCCGGGGCGGAGGTCGCCCTCGTCCTGCAGCCGGTCGATTTCCTTGGCGATGAATTGGGCTTCGTCGTGTTCGTTCTCGCCGACATAGCCGATGATCTTCTCGCCGTCGCCCTCTGCCGTCCAGAGCCGTTTCTCCGGCCGGTTGGGGTTGCGGGAGATGACCGAGTTGGCGGCGCTGAGGATGGTCTGGGTGGAGCGGTAGTTCTGCTCGAGCTTGATGGTGCGGGCGTCGGGGTAGTCCTTTTCGAACTCCACGATGTTGCGGATGTCGGCGCCGCGGAAGGCATAGATGGACTGGTCCGAGTCGCCGACAACTGTCAGCTCCGCCGAGCCGGGGCCTTCGCCGACGATCTCGCGCACAAGGGCGTACTGGGCGTGGTTGGTGTCCTGGTATTCGTCGACGAGGACGTGCCGGAAGCGGCGGCGGTAGGACTCGGCGAGCGCCGGGAAGGCGCGGAACATGTAGACCGTCTCGGCGATCAGGTCATCGAAGTCCATGGCGTTGGCCTGGCGCAGCCGCTGCGTGTAGCCCTTGAAAACCTCGGCGACGGCCTGTTCGAAGGGCTCGTTGTGGTTGGCGCTGGAGGAGTAGCTGTCAGCGTCGATCAGTTCGTTCTTGAGCGCCGAGATCTTGTGCTGGATGGCCTTGGGGGCGAACCGCTTCGGATCGAGGTCCAGGTTCTTGGCCACGAGCGTGATGAGGCGCAGCGAGTCGGCGGAATCGTAGATCGAGAAGTTGGAGTTCAGGCCGACATTCTGGGCCTCGCGGCGCAGGATCCGGACGCAGGAGGAGTGGAACGTGGAGACCCACATGGTCTTGGCCCGGCCGCCGACCAGGGCTTCGACCCGCTCCCGCATTTCGGCGGCAGCCTTGTTCGTGAAGGTGATGGCCAGGATCTCGCCGTGGTGCGCCCGGCGGGTGGCGATCAGGTAGGCGATGCGGTTGCTGAGCACGCGGGTCTTGCCCGATCCGGCGCCAGCAACGATCAGCAGGGCACTGCCGGCGTGCTTCACGGCTTCTTCCTGCTGCGGGTTCAACCCCTCGAGGAGCTCCGCCGCACCCGGGAGGGCGGGCTGGTCCCAATCCCCGGCCGGGTTGTTCCTCCGGACGCCGTTTGGCCCGACGCTTTCCGCGGAATCCAGCCCGGCCACGCCCGTTCCGGCGGGCGTTTTCGTGCGCACCGCAGCCTTCGAGGCAGCTGGGAAAGGTCCGTCGGCGTAAGGGTCAAACAACATATCCATGGTGTTAACAAGTCTAGGCGGTGCCACTGACACCGGAGTCCGTCCCTCGGGACATGCCCTCCCCTGCCCGCGGCCACGGGACATAATGCCCACATGCCCACCCGCCGCGGCCAACAATGAGCATGCCCCACGGAGCTCGCAGCGAAGAAGACTGGGCATGTCCAGCCGTGAGCCCCGGGGAACGAGCATGTCCCTCGAGGCTGGGCTCCAGAGCCCCCGCAGCTAGGCTACGGAGCCGGATTCGAGGGCCGCGCGGAGCTGCCGGACCGCCGTCGCACCTCCGGCGACGAACCAGTCCAGTCCGTTGACCCGCACGACGTCGGCGGCGCCCCCGGCCGCGAGGACAATGGCCTTGCCCGGCAGCCAGTCCCATTCCGGGCAGCTGTGCTGGAACCAGCAGCCCAGTTCGCCGTCGGCCACCCGGCTCAGGTCGCAGGAGCCGGAGCCGAACATGCGCAGCGCGGCGGCGGCGGTCGCTGCGGCGTGCCACGGCATCGCGCAGAGCGGGTCGGCGAGCCAGGTGGGGTGGATGTAGGTCGCGGCGCCGAGTTCGGACAGGGGCGTGTCGGACCGGCTGGTTCCCGGGGCGAAAGTGGTCAACTGTTCGCCGTTGAGCGTTGACGGCCGGTCCGTTCCGCCGAGCCAGAGCTTGTCCTCCTCCGGCTGGAAAATCCCGCCGAGCAGCACTCCGGACGAATCCTTGAGGGCAATCGCGGAGCACCAGTAGGTGGAGCCGTGGAGGAAGTTGTAGGTCCCGTCGACCGGGTCGATAACCCAGGTCCTGCCGCTGGTGCCCGCCACGGAGGCACCCTCTTCGCCGAGGATGCCGTCGTCGGGCCGGCAGCGCTGGAGCTGTTCCAGCACATAGACCTCGGCTGCGTGGTCCGCGGCGGTCACGACATCGGAGACCGACGTCTTTTGCCGGCCTTCCAGCCCGGCCTGGCGCATGAGCAGCGCCAGGGTTCCGGCCTCACGTACAAGGGCTTCGGCGAGCTGGTAGTCGTCCAAGGCGGGATTGAGTTCAGCGGTGCTGTGCCGGCCGAGCCGGTGCTTTCCTAGTTCGGTCACGCGCTCCAGCCTATCGGCGCCCACCGGCAGTGAACAGGCGGCGGGCGAACTGTGCCGGACCGCGCGTCGGACGGCGCCCAGCGTCGCACTCGGGCCGGGCGATAATGGAGCCATGGCCAAGACACCCGCACAGCGAATCAAGAAGCACGGCGCCAACGCGGCCGTCCCCCAGCACCACCTGCCGTCGGTGATCAACCCGAGCACCAGCCGCACCCCGCAGAAGGCGCAGAACAACAGCAACCTGATCCTGATTGCCGGTGTCGTGGCGAACCTGTTCCTGTTCTGGTACCTCCACCTGCTCACCCTGAACCAGTTCACCCAGCTCAGCGGGGGCATGGCCATGCCAGACTCCCTGATCGGCGGCTTCGACCAGGGCCATGTCGAGCAACTGCGCAGCACGATGGACGAGGATGCCCGCGGACAGCTCAACTACGTCCACAAGACGGCCGGCACGCTGTTCCCGCTGATCTTCGGTTTCACCTGGCTTCTGCTCATTGGCACGAACGTGGCCCGGAAGGGACTGCGCTGGGCGCTGTGGGCCGTGCCCTTGCTGTTCGCGGCCGTCAGGCTGTGGGGCAACGCCGCCATCGACTCGATGCTGTCGGCGGAAACTGTTGACGCCGGCCAGGTGGCCCTGGCGTCGGGCCTCACCGTGACCGGCTGGGTGCTGTTGGTGCTGAGCCTGGTGGCTGGCGGCGCTGCAGTGTTCCTGGGCCGCAAACGCGCCTCCGCCGCGGCTCCCACCGCGGGACATGCCCAGTCGTAGCAGCGGCCACTGAGCACAATCCCACTATGTCCATCCGTGACGGCACCCGGAGGGCATGCCCAGTGGGGAGTCCGGGGATCGCCCAAAACGCTCCGGCGGCGGGGGCTCAGGCCTCGTTGGCGAGGAACTCCCGGGCCTGGTCCGCACGCTGCTGCGCTCCCGAAGCTTCGAAATGGAGGGCGGCCCGAAGCAGGTTTTCCCTGGCCGCGTCCTGGTTGCCGATGACAGCATTGGCCCGGCCCAGCAGAAGGCATGCCTCGCCCAGGATTTGAGGGGAAGGCTTCTCCGGGTCTGCAATGATCTGATCGAGCAGTTCGATGGCGGCGTTGGGCTCACCAGCCAAGAAGTTCCAGTGGGCCCGGTTCAGCTTCATCAGCAGGTAGTCGTTGGCACTTCCGCCGATCACGTCCGTGGCGAGTTCTGCCCGCTCGATGCATCGCAGTGTGTCGGCATCCGCGACTTCGGCAGCGAGCCGCATGGCTGCAGACGCTTTGTTGAATTTGGCCCAGACGTCAAGGTTCCGTGCAGGAGAAAACGTCGACGCCGCGAGCTCGTGATATTCGAGCCCCTCCTGCACCTTGTTGCAGAGGAATGCGACGTTCCCTATGACCCAGTAGACCTTACCTATCAGCTGGTCATCGACTTCGGCAGAAACCGCATCGGCCAAGCCGAGGCATTCGGCCCAGGCTCCATCCAGCCTTCCACTGTCCGCCAGCGCGGCGATCAACGCCTGGCGTGCCTTGACGTTGGTTTCCACATCGTCTTCTGACACAAGGTCCACGGCATCCCTCGCGGCGTCCGCTGCTTCTTCCAGCAAACCAGCCCCCTGCCGCGCCTTGGCCACCAGGATGTAGGCCCGGGCTTTCGCGTGTGGTTCCGTCGTCGCGTGGGGGCCGCCCACCAAGTCCGACGCAAGTGCGGCGCAGGTCTCGAACTCCTCAGCGTCCAGAAGGTTCTCGGCCCTGAGAAACGTCATGTTCCACCAAGCGTCCATGTCGCCATCATTACGGGCTATCTCTGCGGCATCGTGCGCGCTGCTGGCCGCTTGGATGAAGTCATGGTTGGTCCGGTGCTCGTACGCCCTCAGTTCAGCGGCGGCGTATGAAGGCGAAGCGGAGTGCAAAGTCATGCCTACATTATCCGCTGCCACGGATGCGCATCGGCACAGCACGCGCAAGCAGGATGCGCTCAGATTTCGCGCGGGAAGCGTCCTGCTCCGCGCGAATAACACAGTTTCCGAGTTGCCAGCCAGATTGTTACCACACGGCGTGTCCTATGCCTCTATACTGAACTCGCATCACATCAGTCCCATCAGCCTCTTACGTATCAGGAGCCTTACATGAAGAAGTCCCTTGCAACACTCCTCGTCGCCGGTGCGCTGGCAGTCGCAGGCCTTTCCGCAACGTCGGCGATCTCGGCTTCCGGCGACAACGCCGGCCAGGGATCCGTTCAGGCCGTCAACTGGTGGCCGAACTCCACCCCGAAGAACTAATCAAAACAGTAGAACGAAGGCGGGCATCGGATCCATTTCCGATGCCCGCCTTTTTCATGTCCGGACCTCTTCGAACATGTTCGGGTTGGACCTGTTATTCCGGCGCAGCCCCCCTACGCACCAGCATCGCCTCGAGGTCCGACGCCGGGACGGGACGGCCGAAGTAGTAGCCCTGGCCGCTCGCGCAGCCCAGCCGGATCAGCTCGGCCGCCTGCTCCGCCGTCTCGATGCCCTCGGCAACAGCCGTGAGCCCGCAGGCGTGGATGAGGTGCAGCACCGCCTCGACGAAGTTGCTCTGCTCCACGTCGGTGCCCAGCCCGTCGATCAGGCTCTTGTCGATCTTTACCACGTTGACCGGCAATTTCCGCAGGTAGCTGATGGACGAGTACCCGGTGCCGAAGTCGTCAATTTCCAGCTGGACGCCCAGGCGCCGCAGCCCGCTCAGGGAGTACTTGTCCACGTCCCCGCCGTTGACGGCCATGGACTCCGTCAACTCCACGATGAGGTTGGCGGCGTCCACTCCCGTTTCGCGGAGGATATCGCGGACATGTTCGATCAGATCCAGGTTTTGCAGCTCGGTGGTTGAGATGTTGACACGGACGTTGAATTTCCCGTCCGCGTTCAGTTCCTGCTGCCAGTGCCGCAGCTGGCGCACCGCGTTCTTCAGGACCCAGTGGCCAAGGTCCACGATCATCCCTGTCTCTTCGGCCAGCGGGATGAACGAATCAGGCATCAGGAGCCCGCGTTCCGGGTGGTTCCAGCGCACCAGCGCCTCAACGCCTTCAATCCTGCCGGTGGCCAGTTCCACCACCGGCTGGTAATGCAGCGTGAGCTGGTCCTGGCGGATCGCCTCGCGCATCTCAGTGATCATGACGCTCTGCAACCGGCGGGCATAGAGCAACGCCGGTTCGAACACCTTGATGCTGCTGTGCGGCTGGGCCTTGGCCGCGTACATCGCCGTGTCAGCTTCCATGACAAGATCATCGACCGACTGCCCAGGCTCGGCCACCCGCAGTCCGATGCTGGTGCCGCAGGTAATACGCAGGTCCCCGACTTCCAGGCTCTCGCCGAGGGCCTTGAGGATCCTGTTGGCGACCCGTCGGGCCCGGACCAGGTTCGATTTCGGAAGCATAACGGCGAACTCGTCGCCGCCGAGGCGGGCGACGGTGTCCGTCTCCCGGACGGCATTCTGGAGCCGTCGCGAGATCACCCGGAGGACGTCGTCGCCGGCGCTGTGTCCCAGCGTGTCGTTGATGCCTTTGAACGAGTCGAGATCCAGGACCAGCAGCGCCGGGGGCATTTCGCCCCGGGACGTCTCGGCAAGTGCGTGGCTGAGGACCGAGTTGAGCGCGGTCCTGTTGGCCAGCTGGGTCAGCGGGTCGGTCAGGGCCATCCGCTCGAGCTCAACCTGGGCGTCCCGCAACATCGCCGTTCGGCTTTCGACGCGCTCTTCAAGTTCCTGGTAAATGGTCTGCAGGTCGTCAGCCATCAGGTTGATCCCGGCAATGACCGCGGCGACGTCGTCCCTGGCGCCGGAGTGGGGAATCCTGGTCGTCAGGTCACCGCCCGCTATCCGGACGATGCCTTCGACGAGGGCGTGCAGCCTGGGGTCCGGAGGATCATTCTTCACTCGCGTACTGCCCTAACCAATCAATGGCCTCAGCCTCGGACGTGAAGAACCGCGCCGGGATGGACTCGGTCTTCGACCGCAGCAGGTAGTGCGCAATCACCCGGTCGACCGGGCTTTCGCCGACGAGCGCAAACGCGGACGCCGCGATCGAGGTGGAGTAGACGTGCCGTGCCTCGACGCTGACACCCACGACCCCCGTGATGACCAGCAGCACCGGCATGCGCCGGCCGTTCGCCAGGGCGCGGACCATGGCGCCGGCCGCTCGCGCCTCCGGACCGGCGATTTCCCCGTTGGCGGGAAGCGCGACCGCGATGATGCCGCCGTCGAGCATGCGGACGCCGATCGGCGCACCTGCGGGCGTCACCGCTGCCGCGCGAACAGCTCCCGCAGATTCGTCTGGTATCCGCTCATCGGGCCCGGCAAGGGCATCGACGCTCACCGGACGGCAATTCGACGACGGCGGTCGGTTGACCCGCGGAGGTCCCGGTTTAGCCGGCGGTCGCCATGGTAAAGAATGGTCTCCCAGTCGACTTCCTCGGCTGTTTTCTCAACCACGAGACTCTCCTTTGCTTTCTTGGGCCGCGGACTGACGTACAGCCAGTTGACCATACCGAGGAACACATCCACCACAGAGTTGCGCACGCCGATGTAGGCCCGGATTGCCCCGGCCGCCAGGACGGCGTTCAGCGAGGCGAATGCCACGTTGCCCCAGTTTCCCAGCTGGGCATCACGCCAGACGGTCAAGAGGGAGAACGCGACGATCGCGTAGGGGGTGAGGACGTAGATGGCCGGGGCCGCCGTGCGGTCCTTGACCTTGGGTGTGCGGGCAAACGGAATCTTGTCGCCGGTGACGGCCTGCTGCAGCGACTTGAGTACGCCGGCAAGGTTCACCGGAAGCAGCACCAGGTTGAAGCCGTAGATCCGCAGGATGTCGCTGAAGCGGTGCCCGCAGTCCCGCAGATCGCTGCCCATGGCCAGGAAGTAGGGCAGCGCGGCGAGGAAGACGATGGGGCTCAGCAGCCGGCTGTCGTAGGGGTAGGCCAGCAGGAAGAGCAGGCCGAAGCTCGCCCAGGCGATGGACGCCATGTAGTTCACCCGCAGGAGGACTTCCCGGAACAGGATCTTGCGGCGGTCGGAACGGCTCTGGAGGAGCTGGGCCCAAAGCTTGGGCAGGATCAGCAGGCCGCCGTTGGCCCAGCGGCGGCGCTGGACCACCAGCGAGCCGAAGTCAGGCGGTGTGGCGCTGTAGCTGAGGCGCTCCGGGTAGTTCACCAGGGTCCAGCCGTGCTGGCCGAGGTCGATGCTGGATTCTGTGTCCTCGATGACCGTGCGGTCCTGGATGTACGTCCGGATTTCGAAGGCACCGTTGGTCTCCACTTCAACAATGTCCTCCAGGGCCCGCTTGCGGATGACGGCATTCGCGCCGACCCAGAAAGTGGCCCCGTAGTAGGTCATTCCCTGGTGGAGGATGTGCTGGATGTCGGTGGTGGCGCCTGCGACGCGCTCGATCCGGGTGGGCGCCCCGCGGAAAGAGGAGTACGGAGTCTGGGTCACGGCGACCTGCTCGTTGCCGGCCGATTCCAGGAAGTAGACCAGGCGGAGGCAGTAGTCGCGCAGAAGGAGCGAGTCGGCGTCGAGGGTCAGGAGGTAGGTGGTGTCCGGGAAATCCAGGATCCGGTCAGTGCCTTCAAATTCCGCGTCGCGCTCGACTTTGCGCAGGACCACGCCGTCGGCGGTGGCCTCTTCCCGCCAGGAGTGTCCCATCAGGGAAATGTAGGCATTGAGGTTCATCGCCTTGTTGGCCTCGTGGGAGAGGCTCGCGTACGTCTTCCGCTCGAACGTTTCGGTGGAGACGTTGAAGATCCAGGTCAGGCGGAGGTACAGCTCTTCGCACCGGGACCAGGATGGCGAGGTCTTCTGCGCCAGGGCTGCGTTCAGGCCGACGAGGACGAGCCGCAGTTCGCGGGCCAGACCCATGAGGACAAGGTCCACGAAGAACTCGTCGACGTGGTCTTCCACCTGCTCGCCGGCTGCCATTGCCTCCAGCCAATCCGCGGCGGCCTCATACTCGGCGATCAGCGATGCCAGCTCGGCGGGTTCGTTCCGGGGGTCCGTCTTGGCCCGGCGACGGGCGTCCGCCAGGGCGGCGTTGAACCGGGCCGCGGGAACGCCCATCGCAGCGGAGATTTCTGCCGTCAGCGCCCGGGTTTTTTCCAGCTTGGCGAGGTCCCCGGGGTCCGTGGGGTTGGGCGGATCGTCGACCAGCAGCACAACTTTGAGATCGGGGAACTCCTGCAGGGCGGCGGACCACAGCGTGGCCCGCACCACTTGGGGCTCTTCGGCATAGGAGGGGACCAGCACCGTAATGCCTTCGGCATATTCGGCGAAGTGGCGATCCAATTCTCCGCGCGGAACCCGGGAATGGTCCCGGAATCGATAAAGGGCACCTTGCCGGGCCATCAAGTACATGAGCGCCGAAAATGTCAGGAATGTTACGACAATCAGGTACGAGACCGTCTCAAATTGGAACCTGAACCCGGCATTCGGGTTATCGGCCAGCTCCCGCAGAATGGTCGTAATGACGTAGCTGACCCACGCGAGCAGGGTCGTAAGAATTCCCAGCCGGCCGAGAATTATCTTCCGGCGTGACGGCCGCGGGTGAACGATCGAAAGCGGCTCGGAGCGCCTTTCAGCCCCCCACTGGCGGCGGCGCACCACGTCTTTTTCCCCGGTGGAGACGCTTTCTGCGTCAGGGAGCGGCAAGACTAGCTGATCAGACATTGGTCCCCATAGACTGCAAAGTCGCTGTTTGAACGCGCGCATGTGTAACACAGCGCCCGGCGCACCGGAAAGTTCCAGTGGTGCCCTTAGGATAATGCAAGGTCAGACCGTTGCCGGACATCAGACACTCTGGAATATGACGCGCTGATCCCGATGGCCGGCGTGTGCCCGGCGGTTCACAATAAAGTCATAAGGGGGCCCTGTGTCCGCAAGATTCCCAGGCCGTAAATTATCGCTCGTCCGGCTGGGCGTTCTCACCGGTGTCGTCGTGGCGGTCACCGCCGGCGGCGTGACCGCGTGGGGCAACTTCAAGGACGTCAGGGCAGCACAGGCTATTCCGTCCATTTTCTCCGGATATGTGGACGTTACGGCGACTCCACGCTACGCCTTCGAGGACCCGGTATCCAAGGAGGCGGAGAAAGTACTGCTGTCCTTTATCGTGTCGGACGCCGGTGATGCGTGCACGCCGAGCTGGGGCGCCGCCTATTCCCTTGACGAGGCAGGGTCTGCCCTGGACCTGGACCGGAGGGTTGCCCGGCTCCAGCAGCTGGGCGGGACAGTTGCTATCTCCTTCGGCGGCCTGATCAACAACGAACTTGCCACGGGCTGCACTGACCCGGGCAAGCTGCAGGCCGCGTACCGCGCCGTGGTGGACCGGTACAACGTCAGCAGCATCGATCTGGACATCGAGGGCGGCGCCCTCAGCGATGTCGCCTCCCTGGACCGCCGCGCGGCAGCGGTAGCGGCACTCCAGAAGGACCGCCGCGGAAGCGGGAAGGACCTCGATGTCTGGCTGACCCTGCCGGCGGACCCCAACGGTTTGACGACGGCGGGCACCGACGCCGTGCGCCGGACGATCGCCTCGGGGACCGATCTCGCCGGGGTGAACATCATGACGATGGACTACGGCGGAAGCCGGCTCCCGGACCGTTCGATGTACGAGAATGCCGTCTCGGCGGCCGAGGCCACCCACCGGCAGCTCACCAGCCTGTACCAGGATGCCGGCAGCGAGCTGGGCAGCGAGACCGTGTGGCGCAAGATCGGGCTGACGCCGATGATCGGCCAGAACGACATTGCCGGTGAAATCTTCACCCTCAAGGACGCGGAGGAACTCAGCGGATACGCGAGCGCCAAGGGCGTCGGCAGACTGTCCATGTGGTCCCTGAACCGTGACCGGACCTGCAGCCCGAACTACCCCGATGTCAAGAAGGTGTCCGACGGCTGCAGCGGCGTCGAGCAGGGCGCAGCCACGTTTGCCACCATCCTCGGCGCCGGCGTCGCAGCTTCCCCGGGCGCAACCGGGAACACCGCAACCCCGCCGGAGTCATCGGTACAGCCCACACGGGCACCCGCAGCGGCCGATGATCCCTCCACCAGCCCGTATCCGGTCTGGAACGAAGGCACTGCCTACACAACCGGCGAGCGGATCGTCTGGCACTCCAACGTCTATGAGGCCAAGTGGTGGACGCGGAACGAAGCCCCGGACAACCCCGTCCTCCAAGGCGCCGCAACCCCCTGGCGGATCATCGGCCCGGTCCTGCCCGGTGACAGGCCGACCCCGCAGCTGACCGCCCCCGCCGGCACCGCGCCCCAATGGGAACCGGCCAAGGTCTACCGCAAGAGCGACCGTGTGCTCTTCGAGGGCCGGGTTTACGAAGCAAAGTGGTGGAACCAGACGGACAGCCCCGAGGCTGCGATGCAGGGTGCACCCGAGTCGCCGTGGACTAAGCTTCGCGATGAGGAGCTGTTGAAGCTGATGGCGGCGGCGTCCGCGTCGCCCGCCGCGTCCCCGACGCCGACGCCGTAAAGACCGGCATGCGCAACCGGGGGCCATGGGGAGGGAAGTTGTCCCCATGGCCCCCGGCTATCCCCGGCTGTAGCGTGCCTCTCATTGCTGGTTGAGCCTTCGACCGGTTCGAACCGAAGGTCTCCGACATGCCAGATTCTGCAGTGATACCCGGGACAACCACCTACCGGATGTCCAGCCTCGCCTGGGCCATGGCCGTGCAGAGCGCCACGGAAACGCTGCGGCTCGAAGACGGCGTCGACCTGGCCGGCTCCACTCCCGGACCGGGGGCCGCCATCCTGGCGGGGCTGGACGACCTGACCCGGGCCGGAATCGCCCGCGAGCTGAACACCGCCGGGATAACGGACTCCGCCGGAAGAATCCGGCCGCAGTGGCTGCAGGCGCTGGGCCAGGGTGCAACAGCGCCGATCCGGCTGAGCCTGGTGGCACGCTCCGCCGGCGCCTCGACGCATTGCCGGGTGAACCTCTTCGATGGCCGCGGGCTCGCCGTCGAATTTACCCGCCCGGTCGCCACAGCCGCGGACGGAAAGGTCGCCGCGGCCAGCGTCGCCGACGCCGTCACCGTCACCCTGCTGCCGGAGGCGGTCCTGTGGCCGGTGATGGCCCGGTCGATGCCCCCGTTCCCGGAACTAACCACCGGGGCAGCGGGCCCGGACGCCGGCTCCGCGGATTCCGGTCCGGTTCCCGGACGGGACGGCGGGAAGACCACGCTCTCGGCAGCCGACGCCACCGCACTGGCCCGCGGCGGGTCCGACGATATTCCCCCGGGCGTCGCCGCCGCCGTGGCCGCGGCGAAAGCCACGGTCTACCTGGATGTGCAGTCCCAGGCAGCCGGCACCGGGTTGCCGTACCGCGCGGCCGGAGTCTGGGCGCTGTCCGACAGCTTGTATTCCGTCCGCACCACCGGGCCTGCCGGGGCACGCCGCCTGGTGATGGTGGAAGCGGCGAGCGGCGACATCGCCCGCCAGCTTGTCTGGCACACGGTCGGCGCCCACGAATTCCTGGCCCGCCGCACCAGCGCGGAGCCGGCATCATGAGCCTGCACGGAATGGACCTGGCGCAAGGTGAGCAGCTTGCCAGGGAACTCACGCGTGCCAGCCAGCGCTTCGCGCAGCTGAGCGGGCAATTGACACCGTTCATCACCGCCGCCCCGTGGCGGGGGCCCGATGGCGAGCAGTTCCGCAGCGACTGGAAGGCCCACAGCAGGATGCTGCTGGCCACCTCGGACGCGTTGCGGACAGCCTCTGACGCCGTACGGGAAAATGTCCGCCAGCAGCAGGACGCCAGCTCCGGACACACCGGTGCCGCCCAGCCCGGCGGCGGCAACGCGGTGGCCACCCTCATTGGCAGCTTCCTGGCGGATGCCGGCGAAGCTGCCGGCGACCTGTGGGACGGAACCGGTGAAATCATCGACACCGTCGGCGGCAAGGTCAGCGACGGCCTGGGCTGGCTGGCACACCAGGCCTCCGGGGCAGTATCCAATCTGGGCGACGCGGGCGGCGACGTGTTTGACGGGCTGGGCGACATGGGCGGCCTGGGCTGGGATTTCCTCAGCACGGGCGAGCCGCCGTCGATCACCGAACTGCTCGCAGGCGGAACGGGGCTGCTGGCCGCCGGGATGAACGCCAGCGTCGCCCTGTCCACCGGCGGGTTCATCCACCCGCACATCCTCGATGACGGTTCGCCGGTGGCCGGTGACCCGCAAACCCTGGGCGTCGGCCCGGACCCGGCGCAGAACGGCCACCGCAGCACCCCCGTGCCCAGCAGCCTCGCACAGATCATGGGAGGAGTCACGGCGGCCTACGACGACGGCGGCAAGGCCGGGACGCCCGACGCGGCAGTCCGGATTACGGCCGTGGACAAGGGCAACGGGCCGGCGTACATCGTGACCATCCCGGGCACCTCGGAGTGGAACGTTCGCTCGGGCTCCAACCCCATGGATACCGTGGGGAATTTGTCCTCCGCGGCCGGCAACATGTCAACGGCTTCGCAGGCCGTCGAGATGGCGATGCGGCAGGCCGGGATTCCAAGTGGCGCGCCGGTCATGCTGGTGGGGCACTCACAGGGCGGGATGACTGCCGCCAACCTTGCGGCTGACCCGGAATTCCGGAGCCGCTTCAACGTCACCAATGTCATGACCTACGGCTCCCCGATCGACTCGACCCGCATCCCCAGCGACGTGAAGACACTCGCGTTGCAGCACCCGTTCGACGTCGTGCCACGCCTGGATCTTGGCAACTCAAAGCCCGGGGGCCCTGTCCCGTTTCCCTGGGAAAGCAGTAACGGCGCCACCGTCGTGACCCTCCCCAGCCCGCCCGGCTCCGGAATGGGCGACGTTGTGGCCAATCACGACTACAACGCTTACGTCACATCCGTCGAGGCCAACGAATCGTCGGGTGCCCTCGCTGCCTACCGGAATGAGCCGTCAACCCAGGCGTTCATCACGGCTGAACCCAGCCAGGTCCGGTCAACGACATCCGGCATCGGCCGAAAAGAATAGAGTCGAAACATGCGAAAGATCTTCACCGCACTGACCGTGGGTCTGCTGGCCATGGTCCTGTCGGGTTGCGGGGCAAACCCGGGAACCTCGGACACTGACTATGCTGCCAAGTACAAAGCGGCGGTCGAGTCGCTGGCTCACGTGGCCGCGGTGGACGCCAGCTACAAGTCCTCCGGCGGCATGGGCCGCAGCGGTGACGTCTTCATGCATGCCGACACCTCGGACCGGGAAACAATGATGGGCGTGCTCCGGGATGCCTTCCCGGCGATTGTGGACGCCGCAGCCGGCGACCCGGAAGTGAACCTGGCAATCCAGGTGATTTCTGCCGATGGAGCGTCGGCGGTCTCGCCCGCCGATCTGGGGTATTCCGGGACCGGGTCTTTGAGCAGTTACCGGACATTCCTCGGCAAATAGGCGTTTCCGGGACACCATTCCGGGGGCGCGGCTCGGGTCAGCGCGCCGTCACGGCCCGGGCCCGCCTCACGGCGGCCCGCTGCTCCCCCACCCGTTGGGCGACCACCAGTCCCACGGCGGCTGCCCCGATCGTGATGGGGTATCCCATCAGCCGCTCGAGGGTGCCGGGCTCGGGCACGTCCATCCCCGTCACACCGCTAGTGATGAGGGCACCGAGGGACACGAGCCCGCAGGCGGCGATGAACCAGCCCAGCGGCGTCTGCCGGAGCCATAGCCAGCCCAGGACCACCAGCGCCAGGGCCCCTGCGGCGAAGTACATAATGGCGCCGACAGCGTGCCACCGGGAGCCCGCGTCCTCGGGGACCAGCCCCACCAGCACGGTTCCGGCGCCGGCGAACAGACGTCCCGGCCGTCGAAACCCCCGCAGCCCACGGCACCCAGGTCGCTGATGTACCCCGTCCGGCGGCTGTACGGCTGCTGCCCCGTCCACGCACCGATCACGGCGGCCTCCGCGACGAAGTACTGCAGCACGCTGAGCAGTGCCAGGGCGCCGGCGTAGAACCGGGTGGACGGCAGGCCAGGGATGTAGATGATGTCCTTGGACGGCGAATCAGCTGGGGCGGTCATGCCAAGAGCGTAGTACGGCGCCTCACCTTGTATGCTTATATCCGTGTCCAAACGGGCCGGCCCGCGGCCGGCCGGAACGGACGCCCGCCCTCGTAGCTCAGTGGATAGAGCACGGCTCTCCTAAAGCCGGTGTCGTTGGTTCGATTCCAATCGAGGGCACTTGAACCCCCAGTCCCCGGGCGACGCTCCGGCCTTCGATCTCCGTGCCTACCTTCTGGGCAGCTGGACCGTGGACCGGACCCTGCTGGACAGGTCCACCGGTAACCGGGGAACCTTCACCGGCGTCGTCCGCTTCACAGCAATGGACGACGACGGCGGCCTGCGGTTCCGCGAAGACGGCACCGTTGCCTGGGCGTCCGTCCCTGGCGGACCGGCCGGCACACCGTTCACTGGCCCTGCCAGCCGGGAGTACCTGCTGCGGCCCACGGGCGC
Source organism: Pseudarthrobacter sp. ATCC 49987 (assembly GCF_009928425.1). Classification (NCBI taxonomy): domain Bacteria; kingdom Bacillati; phylum Actinomycetota; class Actinomycetes; order Micrococcales; family Micrococcaceae; genus Pseudarthrobacter; species Pseudarthrobacter sp. ATCC 49987. The sequence continues at coordinate 2,993,606 of NZ_JAABNS010000001.1, forward strand.
GCCGGACACGATGGACATGCTCTTTCCCGACGGCCGCCCGTTCCACCGCATGGGCTTCGGCCCGCAGAACAGCCACGACCAGCACTGGTGCCACCCCGACAGCTACCGTGTGAGCTACACCATGACCGGACCGGACGACTTCCGCTACGAGTGGGACGTCACCGGGCCGGCCAAGGACCAGCTGCTCACGTCGTTCCTGCGCCGCACCGCGGACCCCGCATGATGAACCCGCTCATTGTCGTCTCCGCCGTCTGTGTCTTCGACGCGTCTGGACGGCTCCTCACCGTCCGCAAGCGGGGTACGGACAAGTTCATGCATCCCGGCGGCAAACCCGAGGCGGGCGAGACAGCTGCCCAGGCGGCCGCGCGGGAACTGGCCGAAGAGGTCGGGATCGTCCTCGCTGCCGACGAGCTGGTGTTCCTCGGAATCTGGTACGCGGACGCCGCCAATGAGGCCGCTACGCAGATCCAGGCCACGGTCTTCACGGCCCCGGGCGTGTGGCAGGCCTGTCCCGCCGCGGAAATCGCCGAGATCCGCTGGCTGGACCTGGCCGGGGAACTGCCGCACGACCTCGCTCCGCTGCTCACCGACCATGTGCTGCCGGCCCTCGCGGGCCCGGCCGGTTAGAGCCCGGGAACGGCGTCTTCCGCGACGGCGCTGGCTTCGCTGAACTGGGTCCGGTAAAGCTCGGCATACCGGCCCTCGGCGGCCAGCAGCTCGCTGTGCGTTCCGCGCTCCACGATCCTGCCGTCCTCCACCACCAGGATGGCGTCGGCGGCCCGGATGGTGGAGAGACGGTGCGCAATCACGACGGCGGTGCGGCCCTCGAGCGCCGCGCCGAGCGCCTCCTGGACAGCGGCTTCGTTTGTGGAGTCCAGGGCCGCGGTGGCCTCGTCCAGGATCACGACGCGCGGCTGTGCGATGAGCAGGCGGGCGATGGTGAGGCGCTGGCGTTCGCCGCCGGAAAGCCGGTAGCCGCGCTCCCCCACCACCGTATCCAGGCCGTCCGGGAGCGAGCGGATCATGTCTTCCAGCCGGGCCTGCCGCAGGACATCCCACATGAGCTCGTCGCTGGCGTCCGGGCGGGCCAGGCGCAGGTTGGAGGCGATGCTCTCGTGGAACAGGTGCCCGTCCTGGGTCACCATGCCAAGGGTGTGCCGCATCGAATCGAAGGTGAGGTCACGGACGTCCACCCCGGCCCCGGGCACTGCGCCGCCGAAGCGGACCGCACCGGAATCGACGTCGTACAGGCGCGACAGCAGCTGCGCGATGGTGGACTTGCCGGCGCCCGAGGAGCCCACAAGTGCGACCGTCTGGCCGGGTTCGACCCGGAAACTGATGCCGTGCAGCACCTCTTCGCCGCCGCGGGTGTCGAGGGTGGACACGTCCTCCAGTGAGGCGAGCGAGACCTTGTCCGCCGACGGGTAGGAGAAGCGGACGTCGTCGAACTCCACGGACAGCGGCCCGGCAGGGGACGACACCGCGTCGGGCTTCTGCTGGATGAGCGGCTTGAGGTCCAGGATCTCGAAGACGCGCTCGAAGCTGACCAGGGCGCTCATGATCTCGACCCGGGCGTTGGAGAGCGCCGTGAGCGGCGCGTAGAGGCGGGTAAGCAGCAGTGCCAGCACCACGACGTCGCCCGCGGCCAGCTGCCCCTGCAGTGCCAGGAAGCCGCCGAGGCCGTAGACCAGGGCGAGGGCCAGCGCCGAGACCAGCGTCAGGGCGGTCACGAAGGTGAACTGCAGCATCGCCGTCCGGATGCCGATGTCCCGGACGCGTCCCGCGCGGAGCGCAAACTCGCGGGATTCCTCGTCGGGGCGGCCGAAGAGCTTCACCAGGGTGGCGCCGGGGGCCGAGAACCGCTCAGTCATCTGGGTGCCCATGGAGGCGTTGTGCCCGGCGGCTTCGCGGCGCAGGTCGGCCAGTTTGGAGCCCATCCGGCGGGCCGGGATCAGGAAGATCGGCAGCAGAATCATGGCGAGCACGGTGATGAGCCAGGACTTGCCCAGCATCACCACGAGGGTCAGGGCGAGGGCCACGACGTTGCTGACCACGCCGGACAGGGTCCCGGCGAAGGCCGACTGGGCGCCAATCACGTCGTTGTTGAGCCGGCTCACGAGCGCCCCGGTGCGCGTGCGGGTGAAGAAGGCGATCGGCATCTTCTGGACGTGGTCGAAGACCTTGGTGCGGAGGTCGACAATCACGCCCTCACCGATGGTGGAGGACAGCCAGCGCGTGACGAGTCCCAGCCCGGCCTCGGCGACTGCCACGATCGCGATCAGCACGGCCAGCCAGACCACAACCTCGGTGGCCGCGCCGGCGATGATCGCGTCAACCACCTGCCCGGCGAGGACCGGGGTGGCGACGGCCAGCACGGCCATCACGATCGACAGCAGCACAAAGGCGATCAGTTGCGCCTTGTGCGGCCGGGCGAAGCCGAAGACACGTTTGAGCGTCTCCTTCGAGAACGGCTTGGAGCCGCTTGAGGCGCGCGTGATGTTGTAGAGGGAGCTCCAGGCTACCCGGTCCATGCTCATGTGTTGGTGCCTTTCGCGGCGGTGTGGCCCAGTAGTTCGGTGACGACGCCGCTGTCCACGTTCCAGCGCGCATCGAGGCGGACGTTTTCCAGCAGCCGGCGGTCGTGCGTGACCAGCAGCAGGGCGCCCTCATAGCTGTCCAGGGCTTCTTCGAGTTGTTCGATCGCGGGGAGGTCCAGGTGGTTGGTGGGTTCGTCGAGCACCAGGAGGTTCACGCCGCGGGCCTGTAGCAGGGCCAGTGCGGCCCGGGTCCGTTCCCCCGGCGACAGGGAATCCACCGGGCGCGAGGTGTGGTCCGCCTTGAGGCCGAACTTGGCCAGCAGGGTCCGGACTTCGGCCGGGGTCTGGTCCGTCAGCACGGCTTCGACGGCGTCTGCCAGTTTCAGCCCGCCGGCCAGCAGCCCGCGGGCCTGGTCGATCTCGCCGACCGCCACAGAGGCGCCCATGGAGGCGTCGCCGGAATCCGGCCGCTGGATGCCCAGCAGCAGGCGGAGCAGGGTGGATTTGCCGGCGCCGTTGGGGCCGGTGATGCCGATCCGTTCCCCGGCGTTGAGCTGCAGGTTCACCGGCCCGAGTGTGAAGTCCCCCTGATGGACGACGGCGTCGCGGAGCGTCGCCACGACGGCGCTGGAACGGGGCGCCTGTCCAATGCTGAACTGCAGCTGCCATTCCTTGCGGGGTTCTTCGACCTCTTCGAGCCGGGCGATGCGGGATTCCATCTGGCGGACCTTCTGGCCCTGCTTCTCAGAGGACTCCGTACTGGCCGCACGCCGGATCTTGTCATTGTCCGGATTCTTCTTCATGGCGTTCCGGACACCCTGGGAACTCCACTCGCGCTGGGTGCGGGCGCGGGAGACGAGATCGGCCTTGGTGTTGGCAAACTCTTCGTAGCGTTCGCGGGCATGCCGGCGCGCCACGGACCGTTCCTCAAGGTAGGCCTCGTAGCCGCCGTCGTAGACCGCCACGGAGTTCTGCGCGAGGTCCAGTTCCACGATGGTGCTCACGCAGCGGGCGAGGAACTCACGGTCATGGGAGACCAGCACAACGCCACCGCGGAGGCCCTGCACGAAGGACTCGAGTTTGGCCAGTCCGTTGAGGTCAAGGTCGTTCGTCGGTTCGTCCAGGAGCACGATGTCGAAGCGGCTGAGCAGCAGCGCCGCGAGCGCCACACGGGCCGCCTGCCCGCCGGACAGCCCGGTCATTTCGGCGTCCTGGCCCACCTCGAGGCCGAGGTCCGCCAGGACCGCCGGCACGCGTTCCTCCAGGTCCGCGGCGCCGGACGCCATCCAGCGGTCGAACGCGAGGGAGTACGCGTCGTCGGAGCCCGGGGCGCCGCTGCCAAGAGCCTCCGCCGCGGATTCCATGTCGGCGGTGGCCTGGGCACAGCCGGTGCGCCGCGCGATGTAACCGCCCACCGTTTCGCCGGCGATCCGTTCGTGTTCCTGCGGGAGCCAGCCCACGAACGCGTCTGCCGGGGCCAGGCTGACGGTTCCTTCCTGCGGCTCGTCGACGCCGGCGAGCAGCCGGAGCAGGGTGGACTTGCCCGCGCCGTTGGCGCCTACGACGCCGACGACGTCGCCCGGCGCGACGGTCAGGGAGAGTTTGGAGAAGAGTGTGCGGTGGTCGTGTCCACCGGAGAGGTCCTTGGCAACAAGGGTTGCAGTCATTAGTCCATTCTCTCACCGCGGCCCACAACGGCCAGCCAACGGGCCGTCCGGGCGGCCAGCGGCCGCCGGGCATTAAAAAGAACCCGCTGGTCCGGACTTGGGGGGTGTACGGACCAGCGGGCTCGAGCATTTAGCATAGTTGAATCAGCACCTCCGGTAAAATCAACGCAGTCCCCGCTCCGCCTAACCCCCGAAGCCGCACTTCCATTCGACTCCGCAGGAAGCCATAGATGCCCTTACCCGCCAAGGCGTTTCAACTCTGGCTCCATGTCGTTGCTCCCACTGCAAGCACGGCCGACATCTGCAGGATCTCCGGGATCAAGCGCACCACGCTCGCCCAGCAGCTGGTCCGCGGAAAAGTCGCGGAAACCACCCTGGTCAGCATCAGCCGTGCGCTGGGACGCAGCCCGCTGGAAGACCTCAGCTCGTTCGACAGCTATGCGGGACTGGCCGGTCAGCCGCAGCCGCCGACCGCGGCCGAACTGGTCAGCCAGATCGCCACCATGGACTTGCTGCGCGCGGTCATTTCCCGCTCGTCCCCGGCGTACGGCGGCTACGGGGACGACGGCAGCGCGTTGACGCCGGCGCTTGGGCCGGCTCCGCACGCCACGTCGGTCCGGAACTGGGTGGACGCGATCGACGACGGCGAATTGCGGCACCGGGTTTCGGCCGCCACCGGGGTCGCGCCGCAGAACTATTCGACCCAGCTGACCGCGAACAGGCTCTCCCCGGAGCTGGCGGTCGCGACCGCACGCGCCGCGGGCGTAGGATTCACAGGCGGACTGGTGGCTACGGGCCTGCTGACGGAGACCGAGGCCGGCTGGGCGCCAGAGGCAAAGCAGGCCGCCCTGGACGCCCTCTCCGATGGCGAACTCACGGCTTTGGCCGGAGAGCGCTTGCAGTCGCTCGGCAGGACCCTGCGCCGCCAGGAGCAGGAACTGGAACAAACAAAAAAGATATGGGAGAACCTCGGATGATCGCGATCCTGCAGTGGACCACCCTGGCGGTCTGCGCTCTCGTCGCGGCCGCGCGGATTCCGAGTGCCGTCCGGGGGGAGAACAGATCACTGTTCTTCGTCTACGCGTTTATGACCGTGGCTATCCTGTTGAGCATTGATGCGCCGTACCTGGCCGTGGACAGGGTTCTGGGCGGCATGAACCTTGCCAACCTGCTTCTGCGCTTCATCATCTTTGGCACCGTCTTCGCGCTGGGACTCAGAATCGCACGGGGCTTCGGCGCCGACGACGCCCTCCGGTTGATAACCGGCCGGCCCGGGATCGCGTTTGCAGGCGCTGCATCGGTGGCGGTTGTGGTGGTCTTCCTGATGATGGACACGGCGGGTTCATCCGCCGGATTAATCGCGGTCTACGACAAAGACGCACGCAATGCGGCCCTCGTGGAGTACTACGGAGCCGCCGGGCGCCTCTATCCCGCTTTCATTACGATCGCCCTCTTTCCCGCCATGGTGAGGGCAGTCCGCAGCAGGCTGCCCCGCCTTGTGCGGCTCGGCGCCGGCCTGGTCGCGGTTGGAACCGTAGCAATCACACTGAGCCTCCTGTCCCCGGTGATCCCTGCATCCCTGGCATTTCTGCGCTTTGTCTTCAGCTACACCGCCATTTTGTGCCTCGTCGTCGGACTGGCCGTGATCTGGTTGTCGAAGCTAGTGGCCAAGGGGAAGCCGTCGGCGCGCACTCATTTGGCCGGATAGTCCCTGTGCTCCGCTGCGGGCCGCACGTACCCCGCTTACATTTCGCCCATCCTGGTTCCTCCCGGCTCACAGCTTTTCCCGGACCCATCTGGTAACGCTAAGGCAACATTAAGCAGGAACCCCGGCTAGGCATTCACAAAATCATTAGACCGTGAGAGAATCATGAATGTGTGAAAGCGGCATTCGCTTCGTGAACGGGAACAGTCCGTGCGGAGCCGAGGCAGCCGCCCAAGCGCCATTGGGGGGATGAGTGGTAGCGGTCCGGCTGGACCGCTACCACTCAGCCTGTTTAACGGCCCGTTTCCGGGTTATAGGACAAAACGTGTGTAAATCCCGGGTGTGCCGGGCGCGTCCTGCCTGGACCCTGAGAAACGCACTCGGGCGCGCGCCTGGTTTCGCCCCTCGTGGGCGGTCCGGGGGCACTTTGACACGGACACGCCGCAAACACCGGACCTAAGGGCCGGAAAACGTGTTCAAAGGCGCCCCGGACGGCGAACGGCGCCGTCCGGAGTTCAAGTCAGATGAACCGGAACGAATGCCCTGGACTCCCGTGTGTGCAGGTACAACTGCCTCTCGATGGCGCACTCCTTCTCCGCTCATGTCCCGGGTGGCACGCGTGTCCTATAACCCCCATTTCCAGTTGACAGCCGCTTCCGGGCCCTCGGCCCGGGCCCCCGGACCGGCCTCCCGCTCCCTGGCCTTTCCGGACGCCGGGTCCTCAGCGCACAAACCTCAACGTCACCAGCTGGAAGGGCCGCAGCACCAGTGCCGCCGAGGCCCCCTCAAATGTCACGCCCGGCGCAGCCGCCGGCCGCTCCAGCAAATCCACGGCCTGGACGTTGCGGACGCCGAAGTCGGCCCTCACACTCCCCGCGGACCGCTCCCCCAGCGACTCGTAGATGCGCACAATCACGTCGCCGGAGCCGTCCTCCGCGAGCTTCACGGCCTCCACCACCAGGGCCGGGTTGGAAACTGTGAGGAGCGGTTCGACCCCGTGGGCGCCCTTGAGCACCCGCGGGGCCAGGTTCGTGCGGTACCCCTCTTCCACGGCGTCGGCGATGCTGGCGCCGGGCCGGATGGTGACGTGCAGTTCGTGCCGGCCGCGGTCCGCACCGGGGTCCGGGAACCTGGGCGCCCGAAGCAGCGAGAGCCGCACCGTGGTGGTCGTACCGCCGTCCTCCTCCCGGATGTTCCGGGTGACGTCATGGCCGTACGTCGACGAGTTGGAAACGGCCACCCCGTAGCCGGGTTCGGCGACGTGGATCCAGCGGTGGGCGCAGATCTCGAATTTCGCGGCTTCCCAGGACGTGTTGAGGTGCGTCGGCCGGAACACGTGGCCGAACTGGGTCTCCGAGGCTGAGCGGTCCGCCCGGACGTCGAGCGCGAATCCCAGCTTGAGCAGCTTCTCGCTTTCCTGCCAGTCCACCGCCGTCGAAATCGCCAACGACCCGGCGCCCGGCGCCAGCGATATCCGCTGGGTGACAGGCGAGGAGCCGGCCAGCCGCTCCACGACGACGACGGCGGCGTCCGTGCCGCCGGACTCCAGCGTCACCGAGCGCGCGTCGGTCAAGGGGACCACATTGCGGCGGTAAAAGGCGTCGATGTCCCAGGCGTCCCATTCGTTGGGGGTGTCGCGGTGAAGCTCGAGCAGGTTGCCGAACTGCCCGGGAGCGATCGCATCGCGACCGCTGGCATGGTCGATCAGGGATGCCAGCAGACCGTCGGCGTTGATGACCGCGCGGATGATTCCGTTGTCGAGGATGTAGCCGCCGGCGGCTTCGGTGGCCCGCACCGGCTGCCCGGCAGAGTGCGGCTCGGCCGCGGCCAGCGCCGGGACGCCATGGCGCCCATGCGGGGCGGCATTGAGCAGGAAATCCGTGTCCCCGGCGCCCAGCAGCGCCGCGGCGGCGTCGGCGATGATCGGCTCGAGCTGCTCGCCGACGGCGGCGTAGTTCCGCTCGGCGTCCTGGTGCACCCAGGCGATGGAGCTGCCGGGGAGGATGTCGTGGAACTGTTGCAGCAGGACCAGGCGCCAGAGCCGCTTCAGCTCGGCCGCCGGGTACGGGTACCCGGCGCGAACGGCGGCTGTGGCGCACCAGAGTTCGGCTTCCCGCAGGAGGTGTTCGCTGCGCCGGTTTCCCAGTTTTGTCTTGGCCTGGCTCGTATACGTGCCGCGGTGCAGTTCGAGGTACATCTCACCGACCCAGACGGGGAGCGCCTCGTACTCGGCCTGGGCACGGGCGAAGAAGCTGGCCGCCGATCCGAGTTCCACCTTCGGAGACCCCTCCAGGTCCGCGGTGCGTCGCGCCGCTGCCAGCATCTCGCGGGTGGGGCCGCCGCCGCCGTCGCCGTAGCCGAACGGGACCAGCGAGGTGGTGCCGCGGCCGTGGTCGCGGTAGTTCCGCTCGGCGTGGGCGAGCTCCCGGCCGCTGAGTTCGGAGCTGTAGCTGTCCACCGGCGGAAAATGTGTGAAGAGCCGGGTGCCGTCGATCCCCTCCCAGTTGAAGGAGTGGTGCGGCATCCGGTTGACCTGGTTCCAGGAGATTTTCTGGGTCAGGAACCACTTGCTGCCGGCGGCCTTGACGATCTGCGGCATGGCCGCCGAATAGCCGAACGTGTCGGGAAGCCATGCTTCCTCACACTCCACGCCGAACTCGGCCAGGAAGAAGCTCTTCCCCTCCAGGAACTGGCGTGCCATGGCCTCGCCGCCGGGCATGTTGGTGTCCGCCTCCACCCACATGCCGCCCACGGGGACGAACTGGCCCGTGGTGACCTTCTCGCGGATCCGCCCGAACAGCTCCGGATACAGCTCCTTGACCCAGGCCAGCTGCTGCGCCGAGGAACAGGAAAACACGAACCCGGGATCCTCGTCCATCAGCGCCACGACGTTGGAGAAGGTGCGGGCGCACTTGCGGATCGTTTCGCGGACGGGCCAGAGCCAGGCGGAGTCAATGTGCGCATGTCCGGTGGCGCGCAGGCGGTGGGCCGAGGCGTAGGCCGGCCGGGCCAGGACGCCGGCCAGGGCCTCGCGCCCCGCACCCGCCGTGCCGGGCACGTCATCGGGATCCATGACATCCAGCATGCGTTCGAGCGCGCGCAGGATTTCGTGACGGCGGGGCAGCTCCATCGGCAGTTCGTGCATGAGGCCGCTGAGGGTCCAGATGTCCTGTTGCAGCTCCCAGACTGCCTGGTTGAGTTCTGCGATGACGATCCTGCCGAGACGGTACTTCGGTTCGTCGCCCGAAGTCGCCTTGTCGCCGTAGGGGGTGGCCGCGAAGGTCCAGCCCTGCGACAGATCGGGGTTGGCGGCCGCCTCGACGTAGAAATCGACGGACATCCCGCTGCCCAGGAGCTTCAGCGGAATGTACTGGTTGCGGGGGGAAATGGCCTTCACGATGGTCCCGTCCGGCCGCCAGGCGATCCCTTCGCATTGGAAACCGGGAAGGTCACTGCTGAAGCCCAGGTCGACGATCACTTCCACTGAGGTGTCCGCCGCCGTGCCCCAGCCGTCCGGAACCTGCCCCTGCAGCCGCAACCACTTCGTGCTCCACGGCCTCCCCCAGGCCGCTCCGTGCTCCTGGGGGATGAACTGTTGCCGGAGCGCCTCCATGACCGGGACGGGTTCGCCCGGGACATCCCAGCTGCTCAGGGTGAGCGGCACGGTGCGCGGATAGACCGCGGGGACGATGCGTTCGCGGACAAAGCGGTCCAGCCGGACTTCCGTGAGACGGCGGTCGTCGTGCAATGTGTTCCTCTTAGCGCTGGCGTGGATGACGCTGAAATGCATCCAATCGATGGATAAAACTTACTTCGCCGCCAGCCCCAGGCCAAGCGGCGTCCAGGGGGCGCTAGCCGCCGACGGGTGCGGGCACGCCCACGCGGTGGGCGCCCGCATACACGTTCAGCGAGGTGCCACGGCTGAAACCGGCCAGCGTGATGCCGCTGGACTCGGCCAGCTCGACGGCCAGGCTCGACGGCGCGCTGACCGCAGCCAGGACCGGAATGCCGGCCAGGGCAGCCTTCTGCACCAGTTCGAAGGACGCCCGCCCGGAAACCTGGAGCACGGTCCCGCGCAGCGGCAGCAGGCCCTCGCGCAGGGCCCAGCCGACCACCTTGTCCACGGCATTGTGGCGACCCACGTCCTCGCGCAGGCACAGCAGCTCGGCGGAGCCGTCGGCGGCGGTCCGGAACAGGCCGGCTGCATGCACACCGCCGGTGACGTCGAAGACGGCCTGGGCTTCCCGCAATTGGTCCGGAAGCCCCGCGAGGGTGGCCACGGGGACCACCAGCGGGTCGTCGGCAGGGCTGAAGTGCGAGGACTTGTGCACTGCCTCAATCGAGTCCGTGCCGCAGATGCCGCACGAGCTGGAGGTGTAGACGTTCCGTCCGGTGTCGGGGCGGACGACGTCGGGCCTCAGCTGGGCTTCCACAACGTTGAACGTCTGGACGCCGTTTTCGTCCTCGCCGGCGCAGAACCGCAGCGAGACGAGCTGTTCGGGGCCCCAGATGACGCCCTCGGAGACGAGGAAGCCGGCGACGAGGTCGAAGTCGTTCCCCGGGGTCCGCATCGTGACGGAGAAGGACAGGCTGCCGATCCGGATTTCCAGCGGCTCCTCGACGGCGAGCACGTCCTCCCGGTGCCGGACCGGGAATTCGAGAGCCTGGGGGGATCCGTCCAGGACATACTTGTGCACCTTGCGGCGCTGCGTGACACGGCCCATTAGGTACTCCTAACCAACATAGCTCCATCATGGCAAGCGCTGGGCCGGGTGGCCAGCGCGCGTTCAAGACCGGGCGTCAGCCCAGCAGTTCACTCCAGTCCACGGGCCCACCGGTGCCGGCAGGCTTCCGGGCGGACCGTTTGGGGGCGGCTTTTTCATTCGTCGCCGCCAGATCCGGCAGGGGCGGCCCCCAGGGAAGGGTGAAAGCGGGCACGGGTTCGCCCAGCTGCACTCCATGCGGCGGGACCACCAGTACGCCGTCGGCTGCGGCCAGCCCGCGCATCATCCCCGGGCCGGTGTGCTGCGCCGGAGAAGCCATGCCGTAGAGAAGCCGGAAGGGCATCAGCCGGGTCCGGCCGGGGTCCGCGTCGATCGTGGAGCCGCACGGCACCTCGGTGACGGGCGGCAGGGGCCGGTGCCCCAGCGCCGCCAGGAGCGGCGCCCCGATGGTTGACAGTGCCATCATGGCTGCAAGCGGGTTGCCCGGCAGCCCGATGATGAACCTGCCGTCCGGCAGTTCCGCCAGCACGGCAGGATGGCCGGGGCGCATGGCGATACCGTCGATCAGCAGGCGCCCGCCGAGCTCGGCCACCGCACGGCGCAGGTGGTCGGTGCCGGACCGGCCCGTGCCGCCGGTGGTGATGACGACGTCGGCGGGCAACAGCTCAGCGGCAGAACGAGAAGAAAGCGGCACCGGGTCGGCAGCCTCCGGGTAGGCGTCCTCGAGGGCGGCGAGCCACTCCTCGTAGCTGTCGCCAATCTTCGTTTCGCCGGCGCAGCTCCCCCCGAGCATTTCCACGACCCCCGCGAGCTGGGGGCCGAAAGTGTCGCGCACCTCCCCCGGCTGCGGGATCCCTGCCGTGACCACCTCGGAGCCGGTGAACACCAGTCGGACCACGGCTTTGCCCAGGACCGGGAGGCTGTCGTGCCCGGCGAGTGCGGCGAGGGCAAGGTGGGCGGGGTTAAGCACGGTGCCGCGCTTGATCAGCACCTCGCCGGCGGCGGCTTCCTGGGCGGCGTTCCGGATGTGCTCGCCGTTCCGCGGCTCGCCGGGCTTGGCGGCGCCGCCGAGCTGCAGGACCGGGAGCCCGTCCTCGTCGGCCGCAATCCTGCCGCTTTCGCTGCGCAGCACGGCCTTCGCTCCGGGAGGCATCAGCCCGCCGGTGACAATCGGGCTTGCCTGGTGCGGGGCCAGCCGCTGGCCGGGCTCCGCGAGGATCCACGGTCCGCTGCCGTTGACGGCCCAGCCGTCCATGGCGGAGGAGGCGTAATGCGGCATGTCCACAAGCGCTTCCACGTCGGCGGCAAGCGTCCGGCCTAAGGCGGCACGAAGGACAACCGGTGCGGCGGGGATGGGAGATGCGCAGTCGAAGGCGAGTTGCCAGGCTTCCGGCCAGGTGTGCGCAAGGTGCCGGTGCGCCTCGGGTTCCGGTTCGCCGGGCGTTGCGGCCGGGCCGTCCTCGGAGCGGCCGGCAACTGCCTCGGCCGGGCCTTCGGCAGGGGCGCCCCCTGCAGGCTCATCCCGTGCGGCAGCCGCGCTGCCGTGAGGGGGTGCAGGTGTCATGCTCCGGGGGCTTCGTTGGCTGCGTAGTCGTTGGCGAGTTTGCGGGCAACGCCCATCGCGGCCCGCATTGCGACGGCATCTGTGGCCTGGCCGGAGCCGGAGGCCAGGCCGGCCGCGAAACCGGCAATGAAGGTCGTCAAAGGAGCAGCCGGTCGCACCACCGAGTGCGCTGCCACCCCGGCCAAGGCCAGGACCTCGTTCACGTCAACCTCGACGCCGTCCAGTTCCAGGGCCTGAAGCAGGGCACGGCACCAGTCTTCCAGTGTTTCATCCTTGCTCTTCACCGTTTGCCTCCAAGGTCGAGTTCAGCTGGGGAGCCCCGGACCGGATGCCTGGATGGTGGCGGCCACGGCCAAGGCTGTCGCGGCCCTGCCCCTCGGGTGGGCCGCTTACCCCTAACGCGGAGGCATCGTCCCAAGTATCCACATCATCCGTGGACCCTCTGGGGACGCTGACTTCGCGCACCTTCAGCGTAGCAAGAAGGGCGAAAACGGAGGCATTCTCCAGCGCGCCGCGCTGCCGGGCCTCGTCGACGCAGTGTTGTAGCGCAGCTGTGCCATATAGGCCCACCAGCGGCTGCCGGCGCCCGTCAGCAGAGACCGCCATCAGCCCGTCCCCCGGCGCGGCACCCGCGGCCGCTTCCCGCAGCGCCTGGACGGCGGCCCCCGCCCGGGGCATATCGACGGCGAGGACAAGGGTGAACGGGGCCGCGCCCGGGTGCCGGGGGTCCCCACGGCGGTGCTGTTCCAGGGCGGACAGCCCGGCGGCAACGGCAGCTGCAGGGCCGGCAAAGGGCGGATCCTCGCGGCAGCTCAGCACCCCTTCCGGCAGGGCCCCCGGGTCGGGCCCGACTACGGCGACGGCCGCCGCGCCGCGGGCGGCCTGCAGCGCGCGTTCCAGGAGGGTGGCGCCGTCGTGCATCAGCCCGGACTTGGGAACGCCTCCCAGCCGGGCGGACCGGCCCCCGGAAAGAATGACAGCATCGAATTCCACCGGCCCAGCCTAGCGTGGTCCGGGCCAGCCGGTCAGGCACCAAAGGCCAGGCAGCGGCGGGCCGCGTCAGGCAGCGGATTCCGGCAGCAGGAACGGGTCCCAGGCCGGCGTCGGCTTCTCCAGCTCCTTGATTTGCCACGTGGTGCCCCTGGGAGGTGCCGGGCTGAAGCTGAGCTTCCATCCCATTTCACCCGGGGTGTGGTCGCCCTTGGCGTTGTTGCACCGCAGGCAGGCAGCGACGAGGTTTTCCCAGGAATCCGCACCGCCCCTGGATTTGGGCTGGACATGATCGATGGTGTGGGCAGCTTTGCCGCAGTACGCGCAACGGTGTCCGTCCCGTCGGAGCACTCCGCGGCGGCTCACCGCCGTCATCGTGTTGTACCGGGGCCTGATGTAGCGATTCAGGAGAATCACCGACGGCCGGCCAAGGACGTCCTGCGGCCCGACGACGGGATCGTCGCCTTCCGCCACGACACTGGCCTTTCCAGTCAGCACAAGGACGAGCGCCCGGCGGAAGGTCACAACCGCCAGCGGCTCATATCCAGCATTCAGAACGAGTGTGCGCATCCGCATACCTCTTCACGGCCGCACCCGCCAGGGGCACGAGGGCCGGCTGCCCTCTGCATGGTCGGGCTATGGATCGACAAAACAAGAGTAAACATGGACATGCCAATTCGCCGAATCTTTTTTGCCTGCCGCGACCCGTGTCGGCTGAAGTTCACGCCCCGGCAACGCAAAGGACCCCCGCCGAATGGCAGGGGTCCTGTGCTTTGATTACTTTGCTACAGCTGCTGTCTTAGCCGCCGACGCGGATGAAGACCGGGCCGGAGCCGACGTTGACAGTCTGCAGGGACGTGGTTCCACCGTTCCAGCCGCCGTGAACGGCCATGCCGTTGCCGACGTATACAGCGATGTGGGCCATGCCGGCGCCACCGTTCTGGTAGTACGCGAGGTCGCCCGGCTGTGCCTCGGCGGCGCTCACGGTGCGGCCGAGGGACAGGTAACCTGCCGGCCAGCCGTGGTAGTTGATGCCCGCAGCAGCCAGAGCGTTCGTGGCGAGTGCGGTGCAGTCCTGGCTGACGCCGATCTGGGCGTAGGCAGCGGCGGCGATCGTGGCGCCCATGCCGCTGGCGACGGCCGGGGCAGCGGTGCCGGCGGCGCCGACCTTGGTGCCGGCGGTCTTGGCGGTGTTCGCCGTGGGAGTCTCCTGGACCTTCACGACAGGCTTCGGGGCCTCGACGACCGGTGCCGGGGAGGTGGTGACGGCCGGCTTCTCGTAGGAGATGGCGATGGTGGAAGCTGCCGAGATGGTCGCCGGGGTGGCCGACTGGACTTCGAGCGTGGAAGCCGAAGTGGATTCGCGCTGGACGTTGGCCTCAGCAGCGTTGGCTGCGATACCGCTGGTCAGGACGAGGCCGGAAGCGGCAGCGATAACTGCGGCCTGACGGCCCATGCCGCCGGCGTTGTCGCCGACAGCCTTGGCAATGACGGCCAGCGAGTTGGTCTTGGTGACCTCGGCGCGGTGCCGTGCGTTTGCACGAGTAGTCATTAAGTTCTCTCTTTCGTGATCCTGGGTCCGCGCTTTTCAGGCGCAGGCTGAGGACGCTCCGGCATCTTGGGGGTACGCCGGATCGCCCCGAAATGGGTTACTTAGCGAAGGGTGTACTGCGAAGACGCGCCAAAAGCGGGAACTGCATGCAGGTGCATGGCCTGCGGGCCGGACTCAGTAGAGATTGAAACGGCGGTGCGGGATCCGTTCCGGGCGCCAGCAAGGGCGGCACGGAAGTTGGATTCCAGCGGGCTCGTAAGAGCCGCGCAAGCGCGGTGACGCGCAGCATTGTGGCGTGAAGACACGAAAGTAGCCTCTCCCAATGCCTGCGAGGTGAGCTGTCGGATTCGGATGGGAGTCACCCGGCCGCGCTGCTTCCTGGGAAGCTTTGCGACTTAACCCCAAGGTCTTCTTGCGAAGACCAAAATTGGTTCCCCCGCCCCTGCCAGACGATGTAATGCGAACGGACCTTGAGCGGTGGCAGAGCTAGGCAATCCACTCAAGAGCGCCAACTTCGGAAAAGTTGGCGTAGGTCAAACGGTACAGCAGTCGGGGCCCAATGTCACATTCGGATCACGGCGTGTCACAAGAATGCGAGAGCTTCCCTTCAGCTTTGTCAGAGCCAACCGGTCGGGTCAACGACTTCGCCGTTGACCATGACCTCGAAGTGCAGGTGGCAGCCCGTAGAGGCGCCGGTGGTGCCGCTGAGCGCCACGACATCGCCGCGGGAGACCTGCTGGCCCACCTTGACGCTGGACGAGGACAAGTGGTTGTAGGTGGTCTCCAGGCCGTTGCCGTGATCGATCACCACCCGGTTTCCGCCACCGTAGGGATGCCATCCCGTGAAGGTCACGGTGCCGCTCGCGGCAGCGTGGACGGCAGTGCCGCACTGGGCCGAGTAGTCCTGGCCGCGGTGGAATTCCCCGGAGCCGCCGGTGATGGGGCTGACGCGGTAGCCGAAGGGCGACGCGGTCTTCATCTGGTCCAGGGGCGGGCCGAGGCTGCCCGAGGAGGCTGCCCGGGTGATGGAGCCGACGGACTGGGCGCCCAGCAACTGCTTGAGCTTTCCGTCCGGGTCACCCTGGGTGGTGATAGCGGTGCGGTTGAAGTCGATCTTGGCGTCGGCGGCGGTGACGTCCGGTTGGACGGCGGCCGAGACGGATCCGGAGGAGGAACCCGTGTTCGTGGCCATCACGGGGCCCGTCGCGGGGACCGTGACGGTGAGGACCAGACCCGTGGCGGCCAGCGCAATGCCGGCCTTTTGACCAACGCCGCTGGCGGCGGCAAAGTCTGTTACCTGACGGAACGGGCTGCGGCGGCCTCTTCGTTCATCGCGGTGCGCGTCACGGGGGCGGTCTGCCATGACGGCGACGGCCGGACGCGGCTCCGGTGCGGGACCGGACGCGCGACGTCGGCCCCTGGCGGTCTGGGTGGTCAAGAACGATTCCTCTCTGGAGAAGCCTGCGGAGTTAGCTGTCGGATTCGGGTCAGAGAGATCAAAGACCCGGTCCGCCGTAGCAAGCATCCAGGCGCAGGGGCATCCAGGGGAGTCCCTCGGTCCAGTGTGCTTGCCGCTGACGGACTTCACCCCAAGGCTGTTGAACAGCCAGAAGTGGTTCCCCCGCCTCTGCCAGAAGGTGATTCGGCGACTGATCCGCTGGCAGAGTTCGGCTTCGGATCAGATAACGCTTTGGTATCGGTACTAGTGATCAACTATAGGCGATTAAGCCGTCCAGAGATAAATCCGTTATCGGCCCTGTGCACAACTCATGGGTGGTCCATGAGTCCTCGGATAGCTCCTGTTAACTGACGGTAACAAAGACGTGGGCCGCGACCTCGGGCGGTAGTTCCAGGGCACCTTCGATGTCGGGGACCCGCACCGAGATGTACTCCCCCACACGCTCCAGCGACACCAGGGCGCCCGGGCGGATGCCACCCTCATCGAGCTGGACCAGCAGTTCCGGTTCCACCTGGATGGGCTCGGCAAGCCGGTTAACCCTGACCGTGGAATCGGGCCCGTAGCCGGTCATGGCTTCGAGCAGGTTCACGACGCCGTCCGCGAGGGGCTGGGACGGCAGGCCGCCCAGTTCCGCGAGGCCGGGAATCGGGTTGCCATAGGGCGAGACGGTGGGGTGGTTGAGCAGTTCGAAGATCCGTCGTTCGACCCGTTCGCTCATGACGTGTTCCCAGCGGCAGGCTTCCTCGTGGACGTAGGCCCAGTCGAGCCCGATCACGTCAGCCAGCAGCCGTTCGGCAAGACGGTGCTTGCGCATGACTTCGATGGCGCGTTTCCGGCCGGTTTCCGTCAGTTCAAGGTGCCGGTCGCCGGAAACAACCACCAGTCCGTCGCGTTCCATCCGGCCGACCGTCTGGGACACAGTGGGTCCGGAGTGGCGCAGCCGCTCGGCGATGCGGGCTCGGAGGGCGACGATGTTTTCTTCTTCAAGTTCCAGAATGGTCCGAAGATACATCTCGGTTGTATCGATCAGATCCGTCATTCAGCTCAGCTCCTCGAGCGCCGTCCTTGCGTAATTCCCACCGTACCGCGTGCTGCTGGCGCCCTGGCGGGGTCCGCCGTACGTTCGCAGGCCAGCTTAGCCTAATTTGAATTACTCCGGATAATCTCAATGACCGGACTGTGACGGTCCTTTTTCCCTCCCCCGCGGGGCAGTCAGGCAGAATGAAAGGACAGGCTCCGCTGCAGCCACCCTGCCGGGCCACCTCCCGAGCCACACTTTGTACCAGCCGAAAAATTGGAGCCACTGTGAGCGACACCAGCATCACGATTCCCGCAAACCTCCTTCCAAAGGACGGCCGGTTCGGCGCCGGGCCGTCCAAGGTCCGCCCGGAACAGATGGAAGCACTCGCAGCGGCCTCGAATCTGCTGGGAACATCCCACCGCCAGGCGCCGGTCAAGAACCTGGTGGGGTCGGTCCGGACCGGGCTCAGCCAGTTCTTCCGTGCTCCCGAGGGCTATGAGGTCATCCTGGGCGTCGGCGGATCAACCGCGTTCTGGGACATCGCCAGCTTCGGGCTGGTGGAGAACAAGGCACAGCACTTGTCCTTTGGCGAGTTTGGCTCGAAGTTCGCTTCCGCCACCAACAATGCACCGTTCCTGGCCGATTCCTCCATCATCAAGTCCGAGCCGGGCACCCGGCCGGCGGCCCGGGCCGAGGCCGGCGTCGACGTTTACGCCTGGCCCCAGAACGAGACGTCCACCGGTGTCGCCGCTCCGGTCCGGCGCGTGGCCGGCGCCGATGAAGGGTCCCTCGTCCTGGTTGACGCCACCTCGGCTGCCGGCGGGCTGGACGTCGACGTTGCGGAAGCGGACGTCTATTACTTCGCCCCGCAGAAAAACTTCGCGTCCGACGGCGGCCTCTGGCTTGGCCTGTTTTCCCCGGCAGCGCTGGAACGTGCGGCCCGGATCAAGGCCGGCGGCCGCTGGATCCCGGACTTCCTGGACCTCCAGACGGCGATTGACAACTCGCGGCTGAACCAGACCTACAACACCCCGGCCCTGGCCACGCTGGTCACCCTGGACGCCCAGGTCCAGTGGCTCAACGCCAGCGGCGGACTGGACTTCGCCTCGGCGCGCACGGCGGATTCGGCCGGAAGGATCTACCGATGGGCCGAGGCCTCGGAGTACGCCACCCCCTTTGTGGCGAAGGCTGAGGACCGCTCCAACGTGATCGCGACCATCGACTTCGATGACTCCATCGACGCCGCGGCGATCGCCAAGGTGCTGCGCGCCAACGGCATCGTGGACACCGAGCCGTACCGCAAGCTGGGCCGCAACCAGCTGCGGATCGCTACCTTCGTGGCGATCGAGCCGGATGACGTGTCGGCGCTGCTGGAGTGCATCGATTTCGTCCTGGGCGAGCTGAAGAAGTAGCTCCGCCGCAACACGCGCGCTGCTACGTCAGCGTTCGTCAGCGTTCGACGGCGTCGTCCGGTTTGTGTCCCCGGCCGGCGCCGTTGGCGTCGGGGCCTCCACCGGGGCCCGGCCCGGTCCCGTCGGTGCGGGCGGACACGACGCGGAAGTGGTGGATCCCGCGGGCACGGCGGTCGAACCGGATCCGCAGGTGTTGGGCCCGGACAATCCACACCAGCCCGATCAGGGCAGCGATCAGACCGGAAGCAGCGGCGACGCTGAGGGACCAGCGGGGACCGGCGACGTTCGCGACCCACCCCACAAACGGCGCCCCGATGGGCGTGCCGCCCATGAAGATTGCCATATAGAGCGCCATCACCCGGCCACGCATCACGGGGTCCGTGGTGGTCTGCACGTAGCCGTTGGCGCTTGTCATCATCGTGATCGCGAAGAGCCCCACCGGAACCAGCGCCACGCCAAACCAGAAGTAGCTGGGGGCCAGCGCGGCGACGCCGGAGGCCACACCGAAGGCTCCGGCCGCGCCGAAGATGAACCGCAACCTCGGCTTCTTGCGGCCGGCCGACAGCAGGGCTCCGGCGACGGAGCCAACGGCCATGACGGAGTTCATGAGGCCGAACGCGCTGGCATCCAGGCCGAATTCCGTTCCGACCATGGCCGCGATAAACAGCACGAAGTTCAGTCCCAGGGTCCCCACAATGAAGACCGCGACCAGCACCACCACGATGTCCGGCCTGAACCGGACGTAGCGCAGCCCTTCCCGGATCCGGCCTTTGCCGGCCGCGGCCCGGGGCAGCTGGCGCAGCGAGGTGGTGGGGATCTTCCACAGGCTCAGGAGCAGCGCCACAAAGGTCAGGGTGTTGATCAGGAAGACCCAGCCCGGGCCCACGGCAACCGTGAGGATGCCGGCCACTGCGGGTCCGATCATCCGGGCCACATTGAAGGAGGCGCTGTTGAGGGCCACCGCGTTGGGCAGGTACTCGTCGCGGACCAGTTCGGAGACGAAGGTCTGCCGCACGGGGGCATCGAGTGCGGACACGACGCCCAGCAGCAGCGCGAAGCCGTAGACATGCCAGAGCTGCGCGGCCCCTGAGATCACGAGGATTCCGAGGCCTGCACTCAGCACAGCCATCGCGGACTGGGTCAGGACGAGCAGTTGTTTGCGGTTGAAGCGGTCAGCAATCAGCCCGGCCACGGGGGCGAGGAAGAGCTGGGGGCCGAGCTGCAGGGCCATCGTGATGCCCATGGCGCTGGCATCGTGCTCGGTCAGGTGGTCAAAGACCAGCCAGTCCTGGGCTGTGCGCTGCATCCAGGTCCCGATGTTGGAGACGACCGCCCCGATGAACCAGATCCGGTAGTTCAGGATGTGCAGGGACTTGAAGGTGGACATCATGTCCAGCCCTCACTGTGCAGCGTCCCTGATGGTTCCAACCGCTAGTCAACCTGCGCTGCGGGCAGTTCGTCGTCCGGGTCGTCGCCGGCAGCCGTTGCGGGGTCATCGTCGTTGTCAACATCGTCGTTGTCAACATCGTCGTTGTCAACATCGTCGGCGTCGTATTCGTCGCCGGCGCCGTCGGCGTTGCCGTCGGCGTCGTCCGAGTCGTCCTCCGGCGCGTCGTCAGCGTAGTCTTCGGGCGCCTCGCCGGGGGTGGCGACGGCGTCGCCAGGTTCGCCTGCGTCCTGGCGCGGAGCCGCACCGGCGGCTTCGGGGCTTTCCTCGTCGCCCTGCTCATCGCCCGGGCGGACACGCTCTGCCCACGGGATCCACTCAGGCGCCAGGATCGAGTCCTCGGAGGGCAGCAGGCCGAGTTCATCGACTGTCACAACCTTTGACCTGGAGTTCCGGGTCAGCACGGCGTACCACTGCCAGCCGCCGTAGCCGGCCAGCTTGGACTCGAACAGGTGCGTGACCAGGCGGTCGCCTTCGCTCTTGGCCGCGAGATGCCGGCCGATCTGTTCGGCGGGGGCGATGCCCTCGAGGGCGGCACGCGCGTCGTCGACGGCGGCCGCCAGGAAAGCATCGGGCTTGCCGGTGCGCCAGACGGGAACCCCGGCGCGTGGCCTGGTGCCGTCTTTGGTCCCGGTTTTTTTGGGATCCGGAGTCATCGCCGGGTCCTACGCGTCCAGCTCGTCGGCAACCTTACGCAGGGCGACCGCGATCGCCTTGCCCTTGTTGCCTTCCGGGTACTTGCCCGCGGACAGCGTTCCGGACAGGTTGTCCAGGACGCTGACGAGGTCCTGCACCAGCGGGGCAAGATCCTTCGCGCTGGGCCGCTTGGCCTTGGCGATGGACGGCGTCTTGTCCAGCACGCGCAGGCCCAGGGCCTGGGCGCCCTTGCGGCCGTCGGCCACGCCGAATTCAACCCGGGTGCCGGCCTTGAGCTCGGTTACGCCCTCGGGCAGCGCGGACTTCGGCAGGAAGACTTCCTGGCCGTCCTCGCCCGCGAGGAATCCGAAGCCCTTTTCCTTGTCATACCACTTGACCTTGCCGGTAGGCACGTAATCAACCTTCTTCGTTCTGCTGGTGACACGGCCGGCGGTCACCGCATCCGCATGGATATGCGGGTTCAGGGTATGACTGCCCGGACCGTGTTGGTCTGTTCCTTCAAGGTTATCCTGCCCAGTCCACTTTGGCCGTTTGGGGCGCGGGACAAGCCGGGCTGTTAGCGTTAGCTCCATGACTCCACTGCGTTTCCGGCGGCCACTGTT
Source organism: Pseudarthrobacter sp. ATCC 49987 (assembly GCF_009928425.1). Lineage (NCBI taxonomy): Bacteria > Bacillati > Actinomycetota > Actinomycetes > Micrococcales > Micrococcaceae > Pseudarthrobacter > Pseudarthrobacter sp. ATCC 49987. The sequence goes on from NZ_JAABNS010000001.1 coordinate 3,014,943, forward strand.
GATCGTTGCGGCTGTTGCGGCTGTGCTGTCGCTCACGGCCGTCGGCGTCGTGATGGCGATGGCCTTCAACAATTCCGTGCCGCCCGTGTGGATCACGTCCACCGCCCTCTACGGGCTCCCGGCGGCATTCCTGCTGATGCTCCTGCTCGTGATCGACGGCGCCGCGGCCCGGCGACGGACCGGAAAGCCGGACGGAAGGTAGCGTTGCACTGATGTCCCTGATCCGCGCGCTCAGCAAGGAACTGCAGGCACGCAGCGATGACTCGCTGCGGGCCTTGTTCTCCGCGCGGCCGGACCTCATTTCCCCTGGCGTGCCCGACTTTGCGGCCCTTGCGGCCCGCGCCAGCGGCCGGGTCAGCGTCCAGCGCGCCCTGGAACGGCTCAACCGCCCGCAGATGCAGGTCCTCGAAACCCTGCACTTATGCACGAACACGGACACCGGGCACAGCGCCTCCGCCCCGATGCTGAAGAAGCTGATCAACGGCGCCACGCTCACCGCGATTGAAAAGATGCTGCACTCGCTCCAGGAACTGGCCCTGGTCCACCGGGCCGAACCGCCGCACGGCGCCGCGCCGGCCGCCGGCACTAAGCAGCGCTACTACCTGCCCGTGGGCAGCCTCAAGGACGTGATCGGGATCTACCCGGCCGGTCTGGGGCGCAGCTACACCGAACTCGTGCGGCTCCAGCCGGCCTTCGCGCAACGCGTCGTGCAGCTGGTCGGGGAACTGCACCACAACGGCGCGGCTGTCTCCCCCGCGGCCACCCCGATGGAGGCGGCACTGTCGCTGCAGCACTGGACGGCCACGCCGGAATCCCTCCGGCAGATCCTGGAGACCGCCCCGGAACGCACCACGGCGCTGCTCGCACGGTTCGGGAACTGGGCCATGGGCGCCGTTCCCCAGGCGCAACGGCGCGCGTCCGTGCTGCACGAGGCCACCGACGTCGGGCCGGTGGACTGGCTCCTGGCCCGCGGGCTGCTGGTGCCGCTGGACGCCGCCCACGTGGAGCTTCCGCACAGCGTCGGGGTCGCTTTGCGGGGCGGCTTTGTCATCGAGAAGTTTGCGCTGACTCCCCCGGCCCCGCGGCTGGGATCCACGTCCGCCGCACTGCGCCGCAACGCCGCACTGGGCGCCATCGCCGAAACCCTGCGGCTGGTGGGCGAACTGCTCTACATCGTCCGCGACCAGCCCCTCGTCACCCTGCGCAGCGGCGGTGTGGGCGTCCGGGAACTCAAGCGCCTGGCGGACGCGCTGCGGACCGAAATGCACGACGCCGGCGTGCTCGCGGAATTGTGCGCCCTGGCCGGCCTGATCCGGCTGGACGTGGACAGTTCCGCCTGGATCCAGCCCGCGCAGCTTGAGTGGCTGACGCTTCCGCGGCAGGAGCAGTGGCTCTGGCTGGTCAATGCCTGGCTCGCCAGCGAGCGGGCGCCCTCCCTCGTGGGACAGCCCGTCAACGGCTCGGCCGCGGTCCCGGCCCTCCACCGCGGCCTGGCCGGCAACACCATCAACGCGCTCTCGGCCGAAGCCCAGCGTCCGGACGCCCCCGTGGTCCGGAAACGGATCCTGGAAATCCTGGCCGAGCTGACCGCGGAGGCCGCCGCCCCGGACGGGCAGGCGCCGGTGCTGGACGCCGCCGCCGTGCTGGAGCGCGCCGACTGGGCCCAGCCCCGGATGGCCCGGCGTTTCAGCTCGCTGATCCGGGGGGTCCTGGCCGAGGCCGAGCTGCTGGGACTCATCGGCTCGGGTGCGCTGAGCCAGATCGGGGCGGCCATCGCGGCAGAACAGCCCGATGAGGCGATGGGAATCCTGGGCGAACACCTGCCGGCCGCCCTGAACCACGTCCTGCTCCAGGCCGACCTCACGGCAGTGGCACCGGGCTACCTGGCGCCGGACCTGACCGAAAAGCTCCTCACCATGGCCGACGCCGAGGGCCAGGGGCCCGCCACGATCTACCGCTTCTCGGCGTCCTCGGTCCGGCGCGCGCTCGACTCGGGCCAGGATGCCCAGGGCATGCTGGACTTCCTGGGCCTGCACTCGGCCACGGCCATCCCGCAGCCGCTGAAGTACTTGATCGAGGACACCGCCGCCCGGCACGCCAGGCTGCGGGTGGGGTCCGCCGCGAGCTTCATCCAGAGCGACGACGAGACGGCCCTCCTGGAGCTGCTCAACACTCCCGGCGCCTCCGGACTGGGTTTGGTCCGGATCGCGCCCACGGTGCTGGTCTCGCACGCCGCTCCGCGGGAAACAGCCCAGCTGCTCCGGAGCCTGGGGCTGTCCCCCGCGGTGGAAGAATCCGGGGCCGGGAGCATCCGGCTGCGCCGCACCACTGCCGTGCCCGGAAGTGTCCGGCCGGTCTACAGCGCCCCGCGCACCGCGCCTCCGGAGGCCGACGTCGACGCCCAGCTGGCGGTCCTGCGCAACGAACGGACTGCCGCGGACGGCACCGGCGGTCATCCCGCCGCGGCCCCCGGCAGCGAGGAAGCAACCCAGCTCGGGCTGGAAACCCTGCAGAAGGCGATCCGGCTCAAACAGCGCGTGGTGATGAACGTCGTCGACGGCATGGGGAATGCCGTGCGGGAAACGGTTGTTCCGGTAGCTGTGAACGGCGGACGGGTGCGGGTTTTCGATCCGGCGAAGGAAACCGAACGCGTATTGTCCATCCACCGGATTATTGACGTAGAAGCCGCAGAGGAATCGCTCCAGTGAACGATGGACCGCTGATCGTCCAGAGTGACAAGACCATCCTGCTCGAAGTGGACCACGAACTTGCCACCGAGGCACGCCACGCCATCGCCGCGTTCGCAGAGCTGGAACGTGCCCCCGAGCACATCCACAGCTACCGGCTTACTCCGCTGGGCCTCTGGAATGCCCGGGCGGCCGGCCTGGACGCCGAAAAGGTGCTGGACACGCTGCTGAAGTACTCCCGGTTCCCGGTTCCGCATTCCCTGCTCATCGACGTCGAAGAGACCATGTCCCGGTACGGCCGGCTGCGGCTCGAAAAGGACCCCCAGCACGGCCTTGTGATGCGCACCTCCGACTATCCGGTGCTGGAGGAGGTCAGCCGCGCCAAGAAGATCGCCCCGCTGCTGGGCCCGAGGATCGACGGCGAGACCGTCGTGGTGCACTCCTCCCAGCGCGGGCAGCTCAAGCAGCTGCTGCTCAAGATCGGCTGGCCGGCCGAGGACCTGGCCGGCTACGTCGACGGCACGCCGCACCCGATCATGCTCAACCAGACCGGCTGGAAGCTCCGCCCCTACCAGCAGCTGGCGATGGAGAATTTCTGGGCCGGCGGCAGCGGCGTCGTCGTGCTTCCCTGCGGAGCCGGCAAAACGCTCGTGGGTGCCGCCGCGATGGCCACCAGTTCCACCACCACCCTGATCCTGGTCACCAACACGGTGTCCGCCCGGCAATGGAAGGACGAGCTGCTCAAGCGGACGTCCCTTACCGAGGAGGAGATCGGCGAGTACTCCGGCTCCGTCAAGGAAGTCCGTCCCGTCACCATCGCCACGTACCAGGTCCTGACCACCAAGCGGGGCGGGCTCTACCCCCACCTGGAGCTGGTGGACGGCAACGACTGGGGACTGATCATCTATGACGAGGTCCATCTCCTGCCCGCCCCGATCTTCCGGATGACCGCGGACCTGCAGGCGCGCCGCAGGCTCGGCCTCACCGCCACGCTGATCCGGGAGGACGGCCGCGAGGGCGAAGTCTTCAGCCTGATCGGGCCCAAGCGCTACGACGCGCCGTGGAAGGACATCGAGGCGCAGGGCTACATCGCGCCCGCCGACTGCGTCGAGGTCCGGATCGACCTGCCCCGCGACGAACGTGTGGCCTATGCGATGGCCGAGGACGCGGACAAGTACCGGCTCTGCGCAACGTCCGAGTCCAAGACCCTGGTGGTGGAACAGCTGGTGGCCGAGCATGCCGGCGAGCAGCTGCTGGTGATCGGCCAGTACATCGACCAGCTGGACGAGATCGGCGAGCGCCTGCAGGCGCCGGTGATCAAGGGCGACACGTCCGTCAAGGAACGCCAGAAGCTCTTTGATGCCTTCCGCGCCGGCGAGGTGCAGACCCTGGTGGTGTCCAAGGTGGCCAACTTCTCCATCGACCTGCCGGAGGCGTCGGTCGCGATCCAGGTGTCCGGCTCCTTCGGCTCCCGGCAGGAAGAGGCCCAGCGCCTCGGCCGGCTGCTGCGCCCCAAGAAAGACGGCCGGGCCGCACGGTTCTACTCCCTCGTGGCCAGGGACACGCTGGACCAGGAGTTCGCCGCCAAGCGCCAGCGCTTCCTGGCCGAGCAGGGCTACGCCTACCGGATCATGGACGCCAAGGACGTCGGGACCGCAAGCTAGCACGCGCCCATTCAACACACATCCGACATTCAGAAAACTCCCAGATTCTGGGAGCATCATGGGAACCATGAAAAAGACCGGACCAGAAGCCAAGCTGCTCGTCGTCGACGATGAACCCAACATCCGCGAGCTGCTGTCAACGTCGCTGCGCTTTGCCGGCTTTGAAGTCGTCTCGGCGTCCAACGGCCGGGAAGCCCTGGCGGCGGCGGATCTCCACTCCCCGGATCTGGCCGTCCTGGACGTGATGCTGCCTGACATGGACGGCTTCACCGTCACCCGCCGGCTGCGCGCCGCAGGCAAGCACTTCCCCGTCCTCTTCCTGACCGCCAAGGATGACACCGAAGACAAGGTCATGGGCCTGACGGTGGGCGGCGACGACTATGTCACCAAGCCGTTCAGCCTCGACGAGGTCGTGGCACGCATCCGCGCCGTCCTGCGCCGCACGCAGCCGCTGCAGGATGACGATGCGGTCATCCGCGTCGATGACCTCGAACTCGACGACGACGCCCACGAGGTCCGCCGCGGCGGGACGGTCATCGAACTGTCCCCGACCGAATTCAAGCTCCTGCGCTACCTCATGCTGAATCCCAACCGCGTGCTGTCCAAGGCCCAGATCCTGGACCACGTCTGGGAATACGACTTCAACGGGGACGCCTCGATCGTGGAGTCCTACATCTCCTACCTGCGCCGCAAGGTCGACATTGATCCCGACGCCCCGGCCCTGATCCAGACCAAACGGGGCGTGGGCTACGTGCTGCGGACGGCCGAGAAGCGCTGACCTTGCTGCTCCACCGTTGGAAGTCGGCGTCCCTGAGGTCGCAGCTTGTCGCGATCATGACGGCGCTGATGCTCGTGGCCCTCACCGCCACCGGCGCCGGAACGCTGACCCTGCTGCACAGCTATCTGCAGGGGCAGGTCGACGACAAGCTCCATGCCGCCGTGGCCTCGGTGCGGCAGCAGCAGTCCTTCAGCCAGTTGCAGGACCAGAGCCAGAGCATCCCCACCGACTACTCGCTGATGCTCTTCGCGCCGGGACAGCCGCCTCTGCCCTTTGGCGGCAACAAACAGGTCCACCCGGACATCGCCAGCATCAGCGCAGCGGACGCCGCGGAACGCCAGCAGACTCCGTTCCAGGTCCGCGGCACGGACGGACACAACTGGCGGGTGGTCGCACTCAACGTCGTCGACAGCAACGAGCGCAGCTCCGTGGTGGTGATCGGGCTGCCGCTGTGGCCGGTCGATTCCGTCATGGAACATGCGGTCCTGGTGGTGGTCGGCGTCGGGCTCCTGACCCTCATCCTGGCCTTCTTCATCGCCACCTGGAGCATCTCCCGGTCCTTCCGGCCGCTGGCCCGGGTCGAGAAGACCGCAGCAGCCATTGCCGCCGGCGACCTCTCCCGGCGCGTCGAAATTGAAAACCCCAACACCGAGGTGGGCCGGCTGGGCAGCTCCCTCAATGCCATGCTCGCCCACATCGAGACGGCCTTCGCCGCAAGGATGGCCTCCGAGGCGAGGATGCGCCGCTTCGCCGCCGATGCGTCGCACGAACTGCGCACCCCGCTGGTCACGATCCGCGGCTTCTCCGAGCTGTACCGGCACGGCGCCCTGTCCACCCCGGAGGACGTGTCCACCGCCATGGGACGGATCGAAAGCGAAGCCAAGCGGATGGGGACCATGGTGGAGGACCTGTTGCTGCTGGCCCGGATCGATGAGCAGCGGCCGCTGCAGCAAAAGCCTGCCGATCTGCTGCTGGTGGCCAACGACGCCGTGGTGGACACCCAGGCGAGCGACCGCGGCCGTGTCATTTCACTGACCGGGCTCGACGGCGGTCCGCCCGGGCCGGCGCCGGTCCTCGGCGACGAGGCAAAGCTGCGGCAAGTCGTGGGCAATCTCGTGGGCAACGCCCTGCGCTACACCCCCGGGGGCACGCCGATCGAACTGGCCGTAGGCGTCCGGACCGGCACCGACGGAACCCGGCAGTCCGTCATCGAGGTCCGCGACCACGGCCCCGGGGTCCCGGACGAGGAAGCCGCGCGGATCTTCGAGCGGTTCTACCGCGCGGATACCTCCCGCACCCGGGAGACCGGCGGCAGCGGGCTGGGACTGGCGATCGTCGCGGCCATCGTCGGTGCGCATTCCGGCACCGTCAGGGTCTCGAAGACCGACGGCGGCGGGGCCACGCTGGTGGTCAGCCTTCCGTACCTGGACGAGGCCACGGACGACGCGGCTGCCGCTGCACGCGCCAGCACGGCCGCCCCCTCCGGCGACGGCTCCAGCTCCGGTGACACTGACGCTGACGCTGCCGCGAGTTAGCCTGTCCGCGGTCCCTGCAGCCTTTTCCACATACCGCGACCGACTGCTCCCCGGGCCACGGCGGCCTGCCTAGGCTCGCAGTGACCGGAAAGTCCGGATCAGCCACTCCAGAGAGGCCATCCCATGAGCATCATCTCCGTCGACACCGAACTCCTTCAGCTCAAGTCCGCGAACGTCAAGGCCACGGTCGACCGGATCAGCGCCGACGTGCAGGCCATGAAACGCGGGCTCGACGAGCTGCAGGCCACGTGGCGCGGCTCGGCGGCCACCAACTTCCACGCCCTGGTGTCCGAGTGGACCCTGACCCAGGGAAAGGTCGAGGCGTCCCTGGCGTCCATCAACCTGGCGCTGAACTCCGCAGCGGCGAGCTACGCCCAGGCCGAACTGAACAACACCCAGCGCTTCAGCTGACCGGCCGCCTGTCCGCCGGAGAACGGCTCACGCCTCGGGGGTGCCCTGATGGAAGCGGAGCCGCCACTGCGCGCCGTCGTGGACCCACAGGGAGCTGCGCAGCGCAGTTCCCGACCGGGTGTGGCTGCGGTAGGTCAGGAGCACGGTCTGCTCCCCCAGCCGGTCTGCGCCGAGCACCTCCAGATCGGCGGGGCCGCCGGGCTGCTCCGCCAGGGACATCATCACGGCGTCCCGGGTCCACATCCGGCCCGAGCTGCCGATTTCGGTGAAATCCGGGTGCAGCAGCACACCGGTGCGTCCGATGTCGGCACGCGTTTCCGGCCGGAGGAGCTCACGCTCGAGTGCCTCGACGATTGCTTCCGGGCTCGCGTCCGTGCCCGGGGCGGGCGTAGTGTCCTCGTCGAACTCGCTGAAGAGGTCCGGCTCGTCGAAGAGCGAAGGCTCGGCGAACAACTGCGGCTGGCCGGTCGGCGCGCCCTGGGGCACCGCCGGCGCGGCCGCAGGTGCTGGCGGTGCTGCCAAAGACGGTGCCCCGGCCGCGGCCCCGAACCCTGGCCCCTGGCGCACGGCCACGCCCCGCTGGTAGGCCGTGGCCGCGGCCCTGGCGCGGTCATCCGCTGCCTCGTTGAGGTCATGCCCGGCGTGGCCTCGCACCCATTCGAACGTGTACTTGCGGCCGACCAGCGCCTGGTCAATTTCCTTGAGCAGCTCGACGTTCATCACGGGCTTGCCGTCAGACTTGCGCCAGCCCTTGCGCTTCCAGCCCGGCATCCATTTGGTGACGGAGTTGATGACGTACTGGCTGTCGCAGAGGATGTGCAGATGCTCGCCCGGCAGGTGCGCTGTGGAGCGGAAGAGGTCCAGCACGGCCATGAGCTCGCCCATGTTGTTGGTGCCGTGCGGCCATCCCCCGGCCCGCCAGCAGTCGTCGTCCACGTACCAGGCCCATCCGGCCGGGCCGGGATTTCCTAAAGCCGAACCGTCGGCTGCTGCTGTAATTGTCACTGCACCATCCTGCCAGACCGTCGCCGCCAACGCTGTCCCCGCCGGCTGTAAGCCTGGATTAACGCCGACGGCGGCCCCACCCGAAGGAGGGACCGCCGTCGTTGAACTGGACGTTCAGGACCGGTTTCCCGGCCCCGGAAGCCGGGTGGTTAGAAACCGCCCATGCCCCCCATGCCGCCCATGTCGTCGCCGCCGCCCATGGCCGGGGAGTTCTTCTCCGGCTTGTCGGCCACAACGGCCTCGGTGGTGAGGAACAGGCCGGCAATGGACGCCGCGTTCTGCAGGGCAGAGCGGGTGACCTTGACCGGGTCGTTGATGCCGGCAGCCAGCAGGTCGACGTACTCGCCCGTTGCTGCGTTCAGGCCGTGGCCTGCAGGCAGGCCGCGGACCTTGTCGACCACAACGCCAGGCTCGAGGCCGGCGTTGAAGGCGATCTGCTTCAGCGGGGCGTCGATGGCAACGCGGACGATGTTCGCGCCGGTTGCCTCGTCACCTTCGAGCTGCAGGTTGGCGAATGCCTTGGCACCGGCCTGGATGAGGGCGACGCCACCGCCGGCGACGATGCCCTCTTCAACAGCAGCCTTCGCGTTGCGGACAGCGTCCTCAATGCGGTGCTTGCGTTCCTTGAGCTCAACTTCGGTTGCGGCACCGGCCTTGATGACTGCAACGCCGCCGGCCAGCTTGGCCAGGCGCTCCTGCAGCTTCTCGCGGTCGTAATCCGAATCGGAGTTCTCGATCTCGGCGCGGATCTGGGACACGCGGCCGGCGATCTGGTCAGCGTCGCCTGCACCCTCGACGATGGTGGTCTCGTCCTTGGTCACAACAACCTTGCGGGCGCGGCCCAGGAGTTCGAGGCCGGCGGTCTCAAGCTTGAGGCCGACTTCCTCGGAGATGACCTGGCCACCGGTGAGGATGGCGATGTCGGCGAGCTGCGCCTTGCGGCGGTCGCCGAAGCCCGGAGCCTTGACGGCGACGGACTTGAAGGTGCCACGGATCTTGTTGACGATCAGGGTGGCCAGGGCCTCGCCCTCGATGTCTTCGGCAATGATCAGCAGCGGCTTGGAGGACTGCATGACCTTTTCGAGGACAGCAACCAGTTCCTTGACGTTGGAGATCTTGGAGTTGACGATCAGGATGTACGGATCCTCAAGGACCGTTTCCTGGCGCTCGGCGTCGGTGACGAAGTAAGCGGAGATGTAGCCCTTGTCGAAGCGCATGCCTTCGGTGAGCTCCAGCTCGAGGCCGAAGGTGTTCGACTCCTCGACGGTGATGACGCCTTCCTTGCCGACCTTATCCAGGGCCTCGGCAATCAGGGCGCCAATCTCGTTGTCACCGGCAGAGATCGACGCGGTGGCGGCAATCTCTTCCTTGGTTTCGATTTCCTTGGCGGAGGCCAGGAGCTCGCGGGTGACAGCTTCGACAGCCTTCTCGATGCCGCGCTTGAGGGACAGGGGATCAGCGCCGGCCGCGACGTTGCGCAGGCCTTCCTTGACCAGGGCCTGAGCCAGCACGGTAGCGGTGGTGGTTCCGTCGCCAGCGACGTCATCCGTCTTCTTGGCAACTTCCTTGACCAGCTCGGCGCCGATCTTCTCGTAAGGATCGTCCAGCTCGATCTCCTTGGCGATGGAAACACCATCGTTGGTGATCGTGGGGGCGCCCCACTTCTTTTCGAGGACGACGTTGCGTCCACGCGGGCCGAGGGTGACCTTGACGGCGTCGGCGAGGATGTTCAGGCCCCGCTCAAGACCGCGGCGTGCCTCTTCATCAAATGCAATGATCTTGGCCATAACGGCAGTAGTCCTTTCGGGACAGTCGTTAAGAATGAACCTTTGCTGCGGTGCCCGCGACGGACGATCCTTGCCCGGCGGCCTCTGTATGCCGCTGGGTCAGGGATCTCACCCCAGCCAGGTGTTTCTTTCGCTCCAGGACCGGCTGCTGCAACTTCGCGGCCGGGCGAACCGGGCGTCGTTTTAGCAGTCAATACGCAGGAGTGCTAACTCAATAATTAGCACTCCCCCGGGGAGAGTGCAAGCAGTGGGCGTGCCGGAAGGCCGGTATCGGCCAGCTGGCGCCACTCCGGCACGACGCAATACGCTACGGGAGATTAACTCCCGCTGCTGCCGGCAGTTTCGCTGCCGCTCATGGTCGACATGTTGTCCGCCCCATAGGTGTAGACCACATAGTTTGCGGAGCTGACGTCACCGTGGGCATCGAAGCCGATCCGCCCGGATTCCCCGTCGTAGTCGGGGCGCTTGCCGGCCCGGAGAAGGTCGAGGCACTCCTGGTAGTTCTTGCACACCGCGGCGTCGCCGGTGGGTCCGCTGCCGGAGGTCTGGACCTTGCCGCCCGAGACAGCGATCAGGCCGGCCGCAATGGAGGCTCCGGCGTCGTCCTGCGCCGCGGCGGCCGCGACGGCGGCGAGGTTGACGGCGTCGTAGGTCTCCGCGGCGAAGGTCATGTCCTGCAGCTGCGGATCCACGGACACCAGTTCGCCCTGGAAGTGCGCGGAGGCAAAGGTCCCCGGAAGGATCCCGCGCGTACCGTCGAGGGCACTGGAGCCGAGGCCAGAACCGTACTGGTTGACCGCCCCGTCGCTGAGAATGAGCTTCTTCCCGGCAACCCCGGCGTTGTTCAGTTCGGCGATCGCGCCCTGGGCCCCTGCGCGGGCGACCAGCACGACGGCGTCGGGAGCCGCGGCTTTTGCGGCAGCGGCCGCCTGCTGCGCATGGCCCGGGGCGAACGCGGTGACGGCGACGGTCCCGAGGCCGGACTGTTTGGCAGCGGCGGCCACTGCGTTGGACACGTCCTTGCCGTAGCTGCCTTCCTCGTACACGACGGCAATGGTTGCCGCGCCGCTGTCCTTGGCGAGCTTGACCAGGACCGGGGCCTGCGCGATGTCGGCCGCCGAGGTGCGGAAGTAGTAGCCCTTGCTCTCATAACCGCTGAGCCCGCTGGCGGAGTTCGCGGGCGAAATCATGGCGATCCTGGCATTGGCCAGGACATCGATGGCGGCGGGCGCCCGGCTGGAGTCCGTCGGACCGATGACGACGTCGGCTTTGGCCGCAGCCAGCGCCTTTGCCTGCGCTGCGGTGTCCCCGCTGATGGTTGTCGGCAGCAACTCCACCGGCTTGCCCTTGTGACCGCCGGCAGCGTTGATTTCCTTGACCGCAAGTTTCGCGGCGGCCAGCTGGGGGGCGTTGAGGAAATTCTGCGGGCCGGTGTTGTCAAGGATCAGCCCGATCCGCAGGGTGCCGTCACCGCTCGCGTCAGCCTGCTCCACGCGGGCGCCGCCTGTCGGGCCCAGGCATGCGGTGGTGGTCAGCGCGGCTGCTGTTGCCACGGCGGCGGCCCGGCCCAGCCGCAGTGCCACAGCCCGGCGTCGGACAGTGCTGCCGGCGGCCTTTCGGGCGGTGGCTTTTTCGGCAGGGTCCTGCGGGGCGTGCGACGCGGCGGTGAAGGTCACGGGGCGGGCCGGACGCTTTCGGCCTGCGGCCCTTTTTCGCCCTCGCCGACTTCGAGTTCCACGCGCTGGCCCTCGTCCAGGGCACGGTAGCCGTCCCCCGCTATGGCTGACCAGTGCACGAAGACGTCGTCCCCGGAGCCGTCCACGGTGATGAAGCCGTAGCCCTTTTCGGCGTTGAACCATTTGACGGTTCCCAATGCCATGGTGTCCACACTTTCAGTCGGCTGGCGGGCGCCCCACCACAATGTGGGCGGCGGAATGCAAATACTGTACCCACAGCCTCAGGCAGTGGCGCAGAACGGGGACGGGTCCGGCGGCCAATAGTTATTCAGGCGTAACCGGAACGGTTTACTTGAAACCGGGCGCCAGGACGACGACCAGCGGCTGCTGGAATTCGGCCGAGTCCACCACGCTGGGGATGCCGAGGAGCTGGCCGAGGGCCTCGGCATTGCCCTTCTGCGCGGCGCCGCTGTAGAAGATCACGGAGCGCTGCTGGGGCACCCCGCCCCAGTTTCCGAGTGTGCCGAGGGTCCAGCCGGCCGTGGAGACCGTACTGCCCACGCGGTTCGCCAGTCCCGCGGTCGTGGTGCCGTTGAACACTGCTACCGGCTGGGTCTTGTCGATGGCGGCAACCGCCGAGGGGGTAGCGGAGGGCGCAGCAGGCGCGGACGGCGTCTCGCTGGCCGTCTGGCTCGCGGGGGCCTCGCTGGACGCCGTGGGAGCGGGGGACGCGGCGGCGCTGCTGCCGCTCTGCTCAGCCGATACCGCCAGGGTGTCTCCGGCGGAGGTGAAGCCGGGTTTCGGCATGAACAGGAAGGCCACGAGGCCGATGGCCAGGGCTGCGACGCCGACGGCCAGGATGGGAACCAGACGGCGGCGGTGGCGGGATTCGGCAACTGCCCGGTGGACACCCTGGCGTGCGGAGGTCTCCGGGACCCGATCAAATTCATCCCGAGCGTATTTGGTCATGGTGAAACGATGTCCTTGCTGATTTCTGACGAATTGGCCACGCCGGCTTCCGCGCGGGAATCCGCGCATTCGGCTGTGCTTTTACGCGTCTGAGCCCAAGCGGCGAGCAGTCCGCGCACGTTGGCGTGACGTACGTAGTCTACGCAGTCTCTTCACCAACATGGGATCGTGCGCCAGCGCATCCTCGGTGTCGATGAGGGCATTGAGGATCTGGTAGTAGTGCGTGGCGGAGAGGTCGAAGAGCTCGCGGATGGCCTGTTCCTTGGCGCCGGCGTACTTCCACCATTGCCGTTCCAGCGCCAGCATCTGCTGGTCCCGGCTGCTCAGCGGCGACTCGGGCCTGGTCCCGGCGGCAGGCGATTCCGCCGTCGAAAGGTGCTCTTGCGCTTGTTCGGCCATGCCACGCTCCCTGCTTGTTCCGGTACGGCTGGATCCGGTGAAAAGTCTTCCCCCATGCTACGGGCGAATAACAGGGTTGTCATTTGCCACCCTGCGAGAATGGACCCTGTGCCTAACTCCGACTCCCCTGATTCCGATGCCCTTTTCGAGCTGGAGCCGGCGTCGAGCCAGGCCGTCAGCTTCGCGGAGATGGCCGGCCTGCCCTTGAATGAACTCGTGGCCGCCGGCTGGGCCGAGGCGCTGGCCCCGGTCGAGGGGCAGTTGCGGGACGTCCTGGCTTTCCTGGGCCGGGAAGTAGCCGGGGGCCACGATGTCCTGCCGGCGCCGTCGAAAGTTTTGCGGGCGTTCCGGCAGCCCCTGGCGGGCGTCCGGGTCTTGATAGTGGGCCAGGACCCGTATCCGACCCCCGGCCATGCCGTCGGGCTGTCCTTCGCCGTGGACGGCGCCACCCGGCCCATCCCGCGCAGCCTTGCCAATATCTACAAGGAGCTCGACGCCGACCTGGGGCTGCCGCCGCGGATCCACGGTGACCTCAGCGGCTGGGCGGAACAGGGTGTGCTGCTCCTCAACAGGGTCCTCAGCGTCCGGTCAGGGGCAGCCGGATCGCACCGGAACAAGGGTTGGGAAGCCATCACGGCAGCGGCGATCAGCGCCGCGGCCAACCGTGTCGCCGCCGACGGCTCCCGCGCGCCGCTCGTGGCGATCCTCTGGGGCAGGGACGCCGGGACCGTCCGGCCGCTGCTGGGTCCCACACCGGTGATCGCCAGCGCCCACCCGAGTCCGCTCTCAGCCTCACGGGGCTTCTTCGGATCCCGGCCGTTCAGCCACACCAACACCCTGCTTCAGGAACAAGGCGACGGCACTGTGGATTGGGAACTCCCGCCGCTCCCCTAGCCGGCTTCACAGTCAGGGTTCCGCACGGGCTCTTTAGCTAGGCTTAGCCCCATGACCTCAGTCCCCGCTGCCACCTCGGCCACCCGGAATTCCCGCCCGCAGACCAATCTCTCCGTCCTGCGCCGAGAGCAGCTCTCGCCGCACATGGTCCGGATCATTGCCGGCGGTCCGGGTTTCGCCGGCTACGTGAACAACGCCTACGTGGACCGGTACATCAAGATCGTGTTTCCGCAGCCCGGGGTCGAGTACCCGGAACCACTGGACCTCTGGCAGATCCGGGAGACCTTGCCTCGCGATCAGTGGCCGCACACCAGGACCTACACCGTCCGCTGGGTCGACGAGGCGGCCGGGGAAATCGCCATCGATTTCGTGATCCACGGCGACGAAGGCCTCGCGGGTCCGTGGGCGGCGTCCGCCCGGCCCGGCGACGCCCTGGTTTTCACCGGCCCGGGCGGCGGCTACAACCCGGATCCGGCCGCGGACTGGTACCTGTTCGCGGGCGACGAATCCGCCCTGCCGGCCATCGCGGCCTCCATCGAATCGCTTCCGGCGGATGCCCGCGGCCTTGCCTTCCTCGAGGTGGATGGCGACGCCGACATCCAGGACGTTGCCGCGCCGGCCGGCGTCGAGCTGCACTGGCTTATGCGCGGCGGCGTGCCTGCCGGCGCCAGTGACCTGTTGGTCACTGCCGTGCGCGACGCGCGCTGGCCTGACGGCCGGGTGCAGGTCTTTGCGCACGGTGAGCGCGGCTATATGAAAAGCCTGCGGGAGGTGCTCTACGCCCAGCGGGGGCTGGAGCGCTCCCAGGTCTCACTGTCCGGCTACTGGGCGAAGGGCCGCGTGGAGGACGACTTCCAGGCCGAGAAGAAGCTCCCCATCGGACAGGTTTAGCCGGGTACACAGGAGACCTACCGGCGCCGTGCCCGGCGTCGTTCGTTGCTGGCCAGGCTGCGGGTCAGGGGCCGGGCGAGCGTGTCACCGAGCACGATGCCGGCCGCGACCCCCATCACGATGGCGCCGGCATTGAGCATGCCCCCCGCACCCAGCAGGATCTCCGATTCCTCAATCGTCAATACATACATGGACCGGAATATGGTGAGGCCGGGCAACAGGATCAGGGCGGCGGGAACGGCCACCACCAGCTGCGGGGCCCCCATCCGGAGTGCCACCACCCGGGCCAGGAGCCCGATGACGACAGCGGCCAGTGCGGGCGAAAAGCGCACTCCGATACCCAGGGCGTCGCCCCCGATCAGGACCAGATAGCCCACCACGCCGACGGCCGCGGTCGGCAGGAGCAGGGTCCAGCTGGTCTGTTCGGTGATGCCGATCATCAGCACCGCGACGGCGATCAGAATGACCACCACCCATAAGTCATACGCCGGCGGGAATGTTTTGGTGACGTTGATGGGTTCCATCGCCATCATGTCCCCCACCACGAATCCCACGGCGATGCCCGCGACGAGCGCGCCGAAAGTCAGCATCGTGGAGAGGAAGCGGCCGGCGGCTGTGACCGGGAAGCCGTTGATCGCGTCCTGCACCGAGGAAACCAGCCGGCCGGTCGGCAGGAGCAGCAGGATGCCGCCGACCACCACGATCTCGGGGGCGATCTGGAACCCCACCAGGCCGCCGAACCGCCACAGCAGCAGGGCGATGAAGGTGACCAGGAACGAGCAGGACGCCGTGATGAAGAAGTCCGGGGTGCGCCAGCGGCCCAGCTGCCGGGCGAGCAGGCTGACCAGCAGGTTGGACAGGAACGCCACCGCGGATGCACCGGGGCCGCCGCCCAGCACGCCGACAAAGGCGGCGGAGAAGACACCGAACGCCACAGTGACCATCCAGCGCGGGAAGGGCTTGGCGCTGCGGGTGATCTCCTCCAGCCGGCGCACTGCCTCCTCGCGGCCCACCCCGCCGGCCACGATTTCAGTGACCAGCTGGTGCACCTGGGAGAGCCCGGCGTAGTTGTTGGTCCAGGACCGGACTACGCGCAGCAGCGAGATGGGGGTCTGGTCCTTGGGCGCGTAGTTGATGGCCACTGACTGGTTGGTGATGTCCACTTCGATGTGCTTGAGGCCCAGCGCGGCCGTAATGGCGATGATGCTGGTTTCCACTTCGAGGGCGCCGGCACCATACCGGAACATGGACTCGGCCAGGTGCAGCGCGAAGTCGATGGTCTTGCGGGCGGAGGTGTCCACCCCGCCCACCTGGATCATCGGGTTGGCATACGGACTGCCCGCCAGGCGGTCCACGATGCTCATCGGAGCGGTCGGCGGGTTTTCCCCCTGGACCAGACGGCGCAGCATCCGCTTGGCAGCGGCGTTCTGGCGCACCTGCGAGGCAGACATCGGCTCGGTCCTGGGCAATCCGTCGGTGTGCGGCCGTCGGCGGCCGTCGGTTTCCTTGGTCATTCCGGCGTCCTCAAATTTCCGTGGCAGCCGGTTTAGTAAAACTGCTGGCCCGTGCGGCGGGTGTAGAGCTGGCGCGCGACGCGCTCCCCCGCGGCCATCCAGGCCTTGTACTTCAGTGGGCTCAGCACCTGGTCATAGCAGCCGACAAAATCGGTCACGGTCTTGCTGAAGCTGGTCTTGAACAGGCCCAGTCCGTGGAACGGGTTGGACGTGTCCTTAAGCTGGTCGCTGGGGGGCGTGCCGCAGAAATCGTATTCGGTGCAGCCGAGTTCCTTGAACTGGTTGATGGCCGTCCACTGCACCAAATGGGAGTCGCCGTACTGGTTGCGCTTCTGCAGCGAGCCGCCGTCCTTGTACGTTCCCTTCCGGCCGTAGTTGATGACGAAGGCGCCCACCGAGGGTACGCCGTCCTCGTAGACGAACAGCAGCCGTCCCTGGCCGCGCTTGATGAAGTTGGTCCAGAACTGGCGGTAGTACTCATATTCGCGGACCCGGACCTGGGACTTGGCTTCCACGGTGTTGGTCATGAGCGCGTACATGGCACGGAAGTTCTCATCTGTGGGTTCCACGTTGTGGACCGCCACGCCCTCGCGGATGGCACGGCGGACGGCGTTGCGGCCGCGCGAGTGCAGGTTGCGCAGCAGCTGGTTCTCATCCGGGGAGATGTCCAGCAGGGCCGTCGAGTCGTTGGGCTGCAGGTTGTGGGTCTTGACCAGACCAGCACCTTCGATCACGTGCCGGGCTGCCTCAGAGAGCACGATATCCGGCTCGATCTTGATGGCAAAGACCCCCAGCCGGGCACGCTTCACGAACTCGGCGTTGGCTGCGGCTATGCCGGGGATGTCCTCGACAGCGGCCACATCCGGGCCCTTGATCAGGTACCAGAGCTTGCCGAGCAGCGGGAAGGACTTCTCCAGGACAAGGTTGTAGCTCGTGTAGTCGGCGGTCTCGTACACAAGGTGCAGGGGCTTCCAGCCAAAGTGCTGCTTGACCTCGGCAAAGGCCTCCGACTGCAGGAGATTGCCGCCATTGGGGTTCGCAGTGACGTGGGTGTCCCAGTTGGCGATCTCTTCAGCAGAGGCAAAGCGGGCGGTGAATTCACGCAAGGGTGCGGCATCCAATCATTGCGGTACGAGCGTCGGCGGCATGCGGGCATGCAGGTTCAAGTCTATCCGCCCGGGCCCATGCTCCCGCCCGGAACGGACCGGCTACGCTGGAAGCATGCCGCCCGATCAGCAACCAATAACCGCAGGATCCGGAAGCCAGGAACCCGCGACCGGACGGCGCGCGCCGGGCGCCCAGCTGCCGGGACTGCTGGTCTTCCTCGCCGCCTCCGCCCTGGTTGCAGGGCTCGGCGGACTGGCCACGGCCAACAACGTCAACGGCTGGTATGCCACCGCGGACAAAGCGCCATGGTCGCCGCCGAACTGGGTGTTCGGGCCGGTCTGGACCATCCTCTACATCGCGATGGCCGTGGCCGCCTGGCTGGTCTGGCGCCGGCGGCCCGACGGGACCAGGCCCGCCCTCACCGCCTACGCCGCGCAGCTTGCGCTCAACCTGCTCTGGACCCCGGTCTTCTTCGGCCTGTACCCCGCACTCGGCACGTCGGCCCTGTGGATCGCCTTCGGCATCATCGTGGCGCTGGCGGTGGCCGTGGCCGTCACGGTGCTCTACTTCGGACCGATCAGCCGGATGGCCGGGCTGCTGATGCTGCCTTACCTGACCTGGATCGTCTTCGCCGCATCATTGAACCTCTGGGCCGCGCTGAACAACTGACTCAGCACTCCACGACGTTCACGGCGAGGCCGCCCATGGCGGTCTCCTTGTATTTGGAACTCATGTCCTTGCCGGTTTCCCGCATGGTCACGATGACCTCGTCGAGGGACACCCGGTGCGTCCCGTCGCCCCAGAGCGCCATCTTGGCGGCGTTGATGGCCTTCGCGGCGGCGATTGCGTTGCGTTCGATGCAGGGGATCTGGACAAGCCCCCCGATGGGGTCGCAGGTCAGGCCGAGGTTGTGTTCCATCGCAATTTCCGCGGCGTTTTCGACCTGCTGCGGCGTGCCGCCCATAACTTCGGCCAGTCCGGCGGCCGCCATCGACGACGCCGAGCCCACCTCGCCCTGGCAGCCGACCTCGGCGCCGGAGATCGAGGCCTGTTCCTTGTACAGCACCCCGATCGCGGCGGCGGTGAGCAGGAACTTCACGATTGTCTCGTCGCGGTCGGCTTGGGTGGCCTTGTCCATGCCCGGGGCGAAGTGCAGCGCGTAGTAAAGCACCGCGGGGATGATGCCGGCGGCGCCGTTGGTGGGGGCGGTGACGACGCGGCCGCCCGAGGCGTTCTCCTCGTTCACGGCGAGCGCGATCAGGTTGACCCATTCCTGCCAGTACTTCGGGTCCCGGTAGTCGGGGTCCTGGCCGCGGGTTTCCTTCATGAGGCGTTCGTGCCAGTCGGGCGCACGTCGGCGCACCTTGAGGCCGCCGGGCAGGAGCCCGACACGTTTGAGGCTGACCTCGACGCAGCCTTCCATCACGGAGTAGATGTGCAGGAGTCCTTCGCGGATCTCCGCCTCGGTCCGGGAGGCGCGCTCGTTGACGAACATGATCTCGCCGATCGAGAGGCCCTTGGACTGGCAGCGGCCCAGCAGTTCCGCGGCGGTGCGGAAGGGCAGGGGCAGTTCCTTCTTGGATTCGTCGAGTTCCTTCAGCGCGGCGTCCTCCTCGCCCTCGCGGACGATGAAGCCGCCGCCGACGGAGAAGAAGGTGGCGCTGTGCAGGACTTCACCGTCGGCGGCGGAGACGGTGAACGTCATGCCGTTGGTGTGCCGCGGGAGGATGGTCAGGGGGCGCAGG
The DNA here is from genome assembly GCF_009928425.1 of Pseudarthrobacter sp. ATCC 49987. Lineage (NCBI taxonomy): Bacteria > Bacillati > Actinomycetota > Actinomycetes > Micrococcales > Micrococcaceae > Pseudarthrobacter > Pseudarthrobacter sp. ATCC 49987. Next base: position 3,034,005 of record NZ_JAABNS010000001.1, read on the forward strand.
ACCATGTCCTTCACGCCGTAGGGCAGCGCCACGCCGGTTCCTTCGCCGGCAAGCTGCAGGGTGCCGGTCTCGGCGATCGTGGCGAGCCGTTCCTCCACTTCCTCGGGAAGGATCAGCTCGGGGTGGAAGCCCTCGAGGCCGAGCAGGATGGCGGTCATGGTGCCGTGGCCGTGCCCGGTGGCGGCGAGCGAGCCGTAGAGGTCAACGCGCAGCCCGGTCACCCGGTCCAGCACACCGGAGGTCTTGAGTTCTTCGGCAAACACTGCCGCAGCCCGCATCGGGCCCACGGTGTGTGAACTCGAGGGCCCTATTCCGATGGAAAAAAGGTCAAAGACTCCAACGGCCATGGTCGGTTCCTAACTGGCTCAAACTGTGTCCCGGCAGATGGTCCTGCCGGATGGCGGTGCGGCCGCCGGTTGGCTGCTGTTCCGCCGGATGCACGACGCCGGGCGGCAGCTTGTGGCGGCGGCCCGGCGTCGTGATCTGTACTGCTTCTACTACCTGTATTACGGGCTCTACGCGAGGTTGGCAACCGAGGGGTAGAGCGGGTGAGCGGCGGCGAGTGCCTGCACCCGGTGGCGCAGGCCGCTCAGGTCCGCGCCGGCGTCGGCGATCAGCGCCTCCGCGATGATATCCGCAACCTCGGCGAATGCCGCCTCGCCGAACCCGCGGGTGGCCAGCGCCGGCGTGCCGATGCGCAGACCCGAGGTAACCATCGGCGGCCGCGGGTCGAAGGGGACGGCGTTGCGGTTGACGGTGATGTCGATTTCCGCAAGCCTGTCCTCGGCCTCCTGGCCGTTGAGCTCGCAGTTGCGCAGATCCACCAGGACCAGGTGCACGTCGGTGCCGCCGGAGATCACGTTGATGCCCTTGGCGGTGACGTCCGGCTGGACCAGGCGCTCGGCCAGGATCCGGGCGCCGGCCAGGACACGCTCCTGGCGTTCCTTGAACTCGGGGGACGCGGCGATCTTGAAGGCCACGGCCTTGCCGGCGATGACGTGCTCCAGTGGGCCGCCCTGCTGTCCGGGGAACACGGCCGAGTTGATCTTCTTGGCGATGTCGGCGTCGTTGGAGAGGATGATGCCGCCGCGCGGACCCGCCAGGGTCTTGTGCGTGGTGGACGTGGTGACGTGCGCGTGCGGCACCGGCGACGGGTGCAGCCCGGCGGCCACGAGCCCGGCGAAGTGGGCCATGTCCACCATGAGGTAGGCGCCCACGGAGTCGGCGATCCGGCGGAACTCGGCGAAGTCGAGCTGCCGGGCGTATGCGGACCAGCCGGCGACGATGAGCTGCGGCTTGTGCTCCTGGGCCAGGCGTTCGACCTCGGCCATGTCGATCCGGTGGTCGTCCTCGCGGACCTGGTACGGGATGACGTTGTACAGGCGGCCGGAGAAGTTGATCTTCATGCCGTGCGTGAGGTGCCCGCCGTGCGCCAGGTTCAGGCCCATGATGGTGTCGCCCGGGCGGATCAGCGCGTGCATGACGGAGGCGTTGGCCTGCGCGCCGGAGTGCGGCTGGACGTTGGCGTATTCGGCGCCGAACAGGCCCTTGACCCGGTCGATCGCGAGCTGCTCGATAACGTCCACGTGCTCGCAGCCGCCGTAGTAGCGCTTGCCCGGGTAGCCTTCGGCGTATTTGTTGGTCAGCACGGACCCCTGGGCCTGCATGACGGCCCTGGCGGTGTGGTTCTCCGAGGCGATCATTTCCAGGCCGTCGCGCTGGCGGGTCAGCTCGGCGTCGATCCGGGCAGCGATCTCCGGGTCCAGCGCGGACAGGTCCGCGTCCAGGCTCGCAGAGACGACCTGCTCAAACACGGTCTCGGTGCCGGTCGCTGCGCCGCTCACAGTTCGCCGCCATTCTTGGACGCGTAGTCCTGCGCGGAGAGCAGCGGGCCATCGGATTCAGCGGCGACCCTGAAGAGCCAGCCGGCGCCGTAGGGGTCGCTGTTGATCAGCGCGGGGTCGTCGACGACGGCGGGGTTGATTTCGGTGACCTCGCCGGTGACGGGGGCGTACAGGTCCGAGACGGACTTGGTCGACTCGACCTCGCCGCAGGTCTCCCCCGCGGTCACCGCGGAGCCGACCTCGGGCAGGTCCACATAGACGATGTCGCCGAGGGCGTCGGTGGCGATGGCGGAGATGCCGATGGACACAACGTTCCCGGCCTCCCGGGCAACCCACTCGTGCTCGTCGGAGTACTGCAGTTCAGGGGCAACTCTTGCCATGTGTTTTTCCTAAGTCTTGGAGTGGTCGTTGGTGCTAAATCTATTGTGGCTTGGTTACGTGGCGGGTTTTGGCCGGGTTACGCGGCCACCGTGACCGGATTACGCGGCGGGGTTCGCCATCCTCCGCGTGCTCGGTCGCGAAGGCGCCCGCTGGGCGGACGCGACGCTCCCTTAGACGCACGCTTCCGGATGCCGCGCCCCCACCGTTAGAAGCCAGTTCAGTTTTCGGGGCCAACGGTTCTCCGGAAAGGAACCGTGGCCGTCGAAATCTTCTAGAGCCGAGCCCCGGTAGGCGGTTCATCCTCCAGCACCTTTGGCTTTCGAAGGCGCCCGGTTCCGTTGGTCCTGTTGTGGTTTTTTGTCCTAAAGGTGAGTTGAACCTCGGGTGAGCTGCCGGGCCCTTCGGGCCCGGCATCCGGCAGCATGCGCTAAGGGAGCGTCACGTCCGCCCGGCGGGCGTCTTCGCGACCGAGCATGCAGAGGATGTCGGGTCCGACGGGCCAACGCAACCCGGGGCCGGGTACCGCTGAGGTACCCGGGAACCGCGAACAGCCGGGCTACTTTTGGCGCTTGTAGAAAGGCAGTGCGACAACTTCGAAGGGTTCCGTTTTGCCGCGCAGGTCGATGTCCAGGGCCGTGCCGGGTTCGGTGAACTCGACGTCGACGTAGGCCATGGCGACCGGGTAGCCCAGGGTGGGGCTGGGCTGGCCGGAAGTGACTTCGCCGACCGTGGTGCCATCCTTCAGCACCGGGTAGTGGCCGCGGCCGGCCCGGCGGCCGAGGCCTTTGAGCCCGACCAGCTTGCGGCCCGTGGTGGCGCCGGCGCCGGCTTCCTTCTCGGCGGCCAGGGCGGCCTTGCCGACGAAGTCGCCTTCCTTGGAGAGCGCCACGACCGGGCCCAGCCCGGCGGCGAACGGGTCGCCGTCGAGGGAGAGCTCATTGCCGTAGAGCGGCATGCCGGCCTCGAGCCGGAGCGAATCGCGGGACGCGAGACCGGCGGGCGTCAGCTCGCCTTCCTCGGCGATGGCGATGAGCGCCTGCCAGAGGGCGGCGGCGTCGCCGTTGGACACGAAGATCTCGAAGCCGTCCTCACCGGTGTAGCCGGTGCGGGCGAGGAGGAGTTCCTTGCTCGTGCCGCCGACCATGAACGGGACGTCGACGGCGGCGTAGTACTTCAGTCCGGTGACGAGCTCGTGCTGGGCGGCAGGGACCAGGCGGAGCAGGATGGCTTCTGCCTTGGGGCCCTGGACCGCGATCAGCGAGGTCTCGGCGGAAGCGTCCTGGACAGTGACATCAAATTCTGCCGCCCGGTCCGCCAGGGCCGCGGCTACAACCTTGGCGTTGCCCGCGTTGGGGACCACGAGAAACTTCTGGTCGCCGCGCCGGTAGGTGATGAGGTCGTCGATGATGCCGCCGTCCTCGTTGCAGATCAGCGAGTATTTGGCCTTGCCGACCGCCACCGCGGAGATCTTGCCGACCAGGGCGAAGTCCAGGAAGGCGGCGGCATCGGGGCCGGTGACCCAGACTTCACCCATGTGGGAGAGGTCGTAGAGGCCCGCGGACGTGCGGACGGCGTGGTGCTCGGCAAGTTCGGAACTGTACTTCAGCGGCATCTGCCAGCCGCCGAAGTCCGTGAAGGAGGCGCCGAGCTTCTTGTGCTCTTCGTACAGGGCCGTGTAGTTCTCAGTCATCGTTGGCTGTCCCTAGTTTTTGGAGTCGGAGTTGGCGGAGTCGTCGGAATGGACTGCTGTGTCTTCTTCGAAGGCCTCGAGGGGAGGGCAGGAGCAGATCAGGTTGCGGTCCCCGGCGGCGCCGTCGATCCGGCCGACCGGCGGGAAGTACTTGTCCTGCTTGAGCGTGTGGACCGGGAAGACGGCCTGTTCGCGCGGGTAGCCGCGCTCCCAGTCGGTGCTGATGACGGCGGCGGCGGTGTGCGGGGCGTTGCGCAGCGGGCTGTGCTCCACGGTGAAGTCGCCGTGCGCCACCTGGTCGATCTCGGCGCGGATCGAGATCATGGCCGTGATGAACCGGTCGATTTCGCCGAGGTCCTCGGATTCGGTGGGCTCGACCATCAGGGTGCCGGCCACCGGGAATGCGAGGGTGGGGGCGTGGAAGCCGTAGTCGATGAGGCGCTTGGCGACGTCCTCCGCGGTCACGCCGGTCTTGGCCGTGAGTTCGCGCAGGTCCAGGATGCACTCGTGGGCCACGAGGCCGCCTTCGCCGGTGTAAAGCACCGGGAAGAAGTCGTTCAGTCGGGCCGCGATGTAGTTCGCTGCGAGCAGGGCCGACTTGGTGGCCTCGGTGAGTCCCTGGCCGCCCATGAGCTTCACGTACGCCCAGGAGATCGGCAGCACACCGGCCGAACCGTAGCGGGAGGCGGAGATCGGAGTGCCGTCGGCACCGTCGGCAGGATTGGCGGCGTTGCCGGGCATAAAGGGTGCCAGGTGGGCCTTGGCAGCGACCGGGCCGACGCCGGGCCCGCCACCTCCGTGCGGGATGCAGAAGGTCTTGTGCAGGTTCAGGTGCGAGACGTCGCCGCCGAACATGCCGGGCTGGGCCAGCCCGACGAGGGCGTTGAGGTTGGCGCCGTCGATGTAGACCTGGCCGCCGGCGGCGTGGACCGCGTCACAGACCTCGCGGACGTCGGCGTCGAACACCCCGTGGGTGGACGGGTAGGTGATCATGATCGCGGACAGCGCGTCCTTGTGCAGTTCGATCTTGGCCTGCAGGTCGGCGTGGTCGATCGTGCCGTCGGTGGCGGTGGCCACGACGACGACCTTCATGCCGGCGAGCACGGCCGAGGCGGCGTTGGTGCCGTGGGCGGAAGCGGGGATGAGGCAGATGTTGCGCTGGGCCTGGCCGCGGGAGTGGTGGTAGCCGCGGATGGCCAGCAGGCCGGCCAGTTCGCCCTGGGAGCCTGCGTTCGGCTGGATGGAGACCTGGTCGTAACCGGTGATCTCGGTCAGCTGGGCTTCGAGGTCCTCGATCAGTTGGCGCCAGCCGGCGGTCTGGGATTCGGGGGCGAAGGGGTGGATGGAGGCAAACTCCGGCCAGGAGATGGCCTCCATTTCGGCTGTGGCGTTCAGCTTCATGGTGCAGGAACCCAGCGGGATCATGGTGCGGTCCAGGGCGAGGTCGCGGTCCGAGAGGCGGCGGATATAGCGCAGCAGCTGCGTCTCGGAGCGGTGGGTGTTGAAGACCGGGTGCTGGAGGTAGTCGGAGGTGCGCTCGACGGCGGAGTCCAGGCCGAACCCGGAATCACCGGTTGATTCTGCGTCTGCGACGCTGGCACCGAAGGCGTCGACGACGTCGGCGACGATGGCCGCCGTCGTCGCTTCATCGGTGGAAATGCCGACCGTGTCGGCATCGATGGCGCGCAGGTTGATGCCCTTGGCCTCGGCGGCGGCGATGATCTGCGCGGACTTGCCCGGCACCGAGACGGTGACGGTGTCGAAGAAACTGGTGTGCAGCACGTCCAGGCCCGCGGCCTTGAGCGAGGCGGCGATGGTCCGGGCGTGGCCGTGGGTGGTCTCAGCGATGGCCTTCAGGCCGTCGGGGCCGTGGTAGACGGCGTAGAAGGAGGACACGATCGCCAGCAGGGCCTGCGCGGTGCAGATGTTGGACGTCGCCTTCTCGCGGCGGATGTGCTGCTCGCGGGTCTGCAGGGCCAGCCGGTAGGCCGGGACGCCGGCGTTGTCCTTGGAGACGCCGACGAGCCGGCCGGGCATGGACCGTTCAAGGCCCTTCTGGACGGCCATGTACGCGGCGTGCGGGCCGCCGAAGAACAGCGGGACGCCGAAGCGCTGGGCGGAGCCGACGGCGATGTCGGCGCCCTGCTCGCCCGGGGAAGTGATCAGGGTCAGGGAGAGCAGGTCCGCGGCGACCGTGACGAGGGCGCCGCGTTCCTTGGCCTCGGCGATCACGGCAGCGTGGTCGAACACTCGGCCGGAGACACCGGGCTGCTGCAGGACGACACCGTTGATGATGCCCCCAGGCAGTCCCTCGGAGAGGTCGGCGACCTCTACCTCGAAGCCGAGGGCCTCCGCGCGGCCCTTGACGATCGCGATGGTCTGCGGGAGGCAGTCGGCGTCGAGGACAGTCTTGCCGTCGTGGGCCGTTTTGTTCTTGTTGGCGCGGCGCATCATCAGCACGGCCTCGGCCACGGCGGTAGCTTCGTCCAGCAGCGAGGCGTTCGCGATCGGGAGCCCGACGAGGTCCTGGACCATCGTCTGGAAGTTCAGCAGCGCCTCGAGCCGGCCCTGGGAGATTTCCGGCTGGTACGGCGTGTAGGCCGTGTACCAGGCCGGGGCCTCGAGGATGTTGCGGCGGATCACCGGAGGGGTGAGGGTGTCGTAGTAGCCCTGGCCGATCATCTGGACGGCCGTCTTGTTCTTCGCAGCGAGCTTGCGCAGTTCGGCGAGGACTTCGACCTCGCTGAGGGCTTCGGTGAGCCCCAGCAGGGAGTCCTGCCGGATGTCCTTCGGGACGGCGGTGTCCACGAGCGCATCGACGGTGTCGTAGCCGACAGCCTTCAACATGGCGTCGACGTCGGCCTGGCGGCGGGCGCCGATATGCCGGTCAACGAAGGACGTGGAGGCTGAGGTAACAGTCACAAGGAACTCCATAACTAAGGCGGCGCAGGGTACGCCGCATTGATTCGGGTTCCTCCCCGCTCTGTATTGGACCTGAGAGTTTCCGCGCAGCCGTGCTCTCGCATGGCTCCGCTTGCACCGTCGGTGAGCACAGCATGTCGATTAGACAGCGTGCTACTTTCCAGAGTTGCCTTGCCGCGGCGGTACATGGGCCTGAGAGATTCCTGGGGAGGGTTTGCTCCTACGGCGCCTGCTTGTACCTACTTGCAGAACTCTCCCGCCGCAGATCAAAGGCATATTCAATTGCTCGTGACCGCAGTCACAGCTCCCATTGTCCTACGCCGGGCCAGCGTCCGCAAACCAGCGACCGGGCGTCCGCGAGAGTTACGCGCAGGGACCGCCGGCGGCCCACGAAAGACGCTCCCGCACCTCCGGCGCAAAAAAGGGGAAACGCTCCCGCACCTCCGGGGAGGATTGCCAAACGCTCCCGCAAGGGTGCTGCGGGAGCGTCTCGTGCTCAGCCGCCAGACATGCGGGAGCGTTGTGTGCCGAACCAGCTCAGCCGCGGAGCCGCTCGAGGGCGGTGAGCAGGCTTTCGATGTCGGGGCCGACCTCCGGGAGCGGCCCGCCCGGGCCGCGCGCCAACATCGCGTTGAAGTACAGCCCGTCCCCCATGTACAGGACGGGCTTGGCCATGGCGGGGCCGACGTCGGCGGCCAGCAGTTCCAGCCAGCTTGCCTGGACGGAGGCCATGCGGCGCAGGGTTTCCTCGTGGGCCACTTCCGCCAGCCGGGTGGCGGCGACGAAGACCCGGTCCAGCGGCGTGTCCGCCCAGACAGAGGACTTGATGAAGAACGCAGCGGCGCCCTCCGGCGCAGCGGCCATGGCGGCGAGGTCCTCGGCGAGCAGCCGGTCCAGCCGTTCCAGCAGGACGGAGATCATCGCTTCCTTGTTGGGGAAGTGGTACAGCAGCCCGCCTTTGGACACGCCGGCCAGCCGGGCGACGGCATCGAGTGTCGCAGCGCGCTCGCCCTCTTCAATCAGGAGGGATTCGAACGCATCGAGGACGGCTTCGCGGGCGACGGGTTTTCTGGCCATGGTTCCTATCATGCCCCGCGGAGGGGGCTGTCGCTCACACTAGCCAATTCCTAACTATACCGTCCAGACGGTACAGTTATTGTCATGAGCAACACGTCCCTCACCCGCAGCAGCCCCGGCACCCTCAGCAATCACGCCGTCGGCACACCGTCAATCCAGGCACCGCGGGCACCGTGGCGCGACTGGCTGGCTCTGGCGCTGCTGATGTTCCCGGTGCTGCTCGTGGCCGTCGACAACACGGCCCTGACCTTCGCACTGCCGGCCATCGCACGGAGCCTGGACGCCTCCGGGGTGGAGCTGCTTTGGATTGTCGACGCCTACCCCCTGGTCCTGGCCGGTCTCCTCGTGGCGATGGGCAGCCTCGGCGACAGGATCGGCCGCCGCCGGCTGCTGTTCATCGGCAGCACCGGATTCGCGGCCGTCTCGGCGGTCACGGCCTTCGCCCCCAGCGCCGAGTGGCTGATTGCCGGCCGCGCGGGGCTGGGGTTCTTCGGCGCGATGCTGATGCCGTCCACCCTGTCCCTGATCCGCAACATCTTTCCCGAGCCGAACCGGCGGCGGCTGGCCGTGGCCATCTGGGCCGCCGGCTTCTCCGGAGGCGCAGCGCTGGGCCCGATCTTCGGCGGCTGGCTGGTGGAGCACTTCTGGTGGGGCGCTGTCCTGCTCGTTGCCGTGCCGATTATCATGCCGTTGCTGGCCCTCGGTCCGGCCCTGATCCCGGAATCCCGCGACCCGAACCCGGGACGGGTGGACATGCCCAGCATCATCCTGTCCCTGCTGGTGATGGTGCCGGTGGTTTACGGCATCAAGGTCCTGGCCACGCACGGCCTGGCTGCGGAACCACTGGCGGCCATCATCTTTGGCCTGCTCATGGGGTATGTCTTCATCCGGCGCCAGCGGCACCTTCTGGTGGCCGGCCTGTCACAGGGCACTGCCGGGGCGCGCAACCGTACCGCTCCCCTGCTGGACCTCAGCCTCTTCGGCAACCGGGTCTTCAGCACCGCCATCGTCGCGAACGTGCTGGCGCTGTTCTCCTTCAATGGCTTCATCCTGTTCCTCGCCCAGCACCTGCAGCTGATCGAAGGGCAGTCGCCCTCGGAATCCGGGGTCGCCATGGTCCCCGCCCTCATCGCCACCGTCCTGGCCGGCCTGCTGGTGGTGCCGCTGGTGAAAAAGTTCCGCCCTGGTTTCGTGGTCGCCGGCGGGTTGCTCCTGAGCGCCGCCGGCTACTTCCTGGTGGCCTTTGGCAATCATGGCAACGGTCCGGCGCTGCTGCTGGCGGCCCTGCTGGTGCTGTGCCTTGGCGTCGGCGCCGCGGAGACCATCTCCAACGACCTGATCCTCGGGGCAGCACCGGCGGAGAAGTCCGGGGCGGCGGCCGCGATTTCCGAAACCGGCTACGAAGTCGGCTCCCTTCTTGGCACCGCCATCCTGGGCTCCATCCTGACGGCCTCCTACCAGGGCAATCTCCGGCTCCCCGCCGGCGTCGCCGGCTCGGCCCCGGCGGAGGTCTCGGCGCAGGCCGGCGAGACGCTCGCCGGGGCCGTGGAGCTGGCGCAGGCCCTGCCGGGACCGCTGGCGGAGGCCGTGATGACAGCCGCCCGGACCGCCTTCGATTCCGGTGTGCACATCACGGCCACGATCGCCCTGGTGCTCATGGCCGGGGCATCGGTTCTCGCCGCCGTCGTGCTCCGGAAGGTGCCGACCGCCAAATAGCCGGGAAGCGGTCGAGCAGGGACGGGGCGCCCGCCGAAACCCGCTTAAACGCCAAGCGCCCGGCCACCGGTGGAAACCGGTGCCGGGCGCTTGGCGCTTGGTGATGCCGGAACGCTACTTACTGTCCGCCGTCGTGACACTGGCGTTGGCCCGCATGGTTTCCGCGTTGACCATCCAGGCGTATTGCTCAAACTTGGCAATGAACGCGTGCAGCAGGTCCGCCGTCGTGGGATCCTCTTCGTCCACCGCGTCGTGGACTTTGCGCATGGTGCCCACAGCGGCCTCGAGGGCCGCGACGATGCGCTCAATGGCGTCCTTGGTGTTGATCAGGCCGCTCGGGAACTCGGCAAGCGAGGTGGACTTGGACACCGTGGAGCTGCGGCCGTCCGGGAGGGCATGGAGGGCGCGCATGCGCTCCGCCAGGTCGTCCGCGAAGGCGCGGGCAGCATCGATTATTTCGTCCAGCTGCAGGTGCAGGTCCCGGAAGTTCGTTCCGACAATGTTCCAGTGCGCCTGCTTGCCCTGAACGTGGAGTTCGATCAGGTCCACGAGCACTGCCTGCAGGTTTGTCGTGAGGGTCGGTGAAGCTTTCATGCGTCCTCCTTGTAGTCCGATACCGTGGCGCACGGGACTGCTGCGTCCGGTACCGCTGGATCCGATGCCTCCGACGCTACCGCAGGGCACTCCAGGACGGCGACGGTCCCGGGAGAATTTCTCGGTCAGCTTACTAAGTCGGCTTACTAAGGACGTCGGGGAGGTTCCGGGGCGGCTCAGACCGCCTCGTTGAGCACCGGCCCCTGCGGGAAGACGGCCCGCGTGATGCCGCCCGTGGTGGCCTCCGCCAACTGGGAAAGGTAGTCATTCCGGCGTTTCGGCGCGATCCGGGACTGGGGCTCGAAGCCCTGCCCGGGATCGTCCGTGTAGTGCGCGGTCAGGCCGTCCCGCATGAGCCGGATGGCTTCGGCCCGCTGCTGGGACACCGCTGCGTGGGTGGATCCCAGTTCGGCGGCCAGGTCCTTGACCGTCCTGTCGCCAAAGTAGATCTCCTCGACGACGTAGCGCATCCGCTCGGGGAGGGACTTCACCGCCGCGCGGAGGTACTGGAGCCGCTCGTCCGCGAGCACGGAGTGCTCCGGCGTCAGGGTTTCTGCGGCCAGCGTGTCAACAACAGCTTCATCCAGCGGCGTTAGCGTGCGGGAGGCGTCGGCGAGGGCTGCCTCGACGACGCTCTGCTGGACGCCGAGGGCCGAGGCGATCTCATCAACGCTGGGGGTGCGTCCGAGGGCTGCGGCGAGGGTCTCCTGGACCGACATGGTTTCTTTGATCCGGCGGCGCGCCGAGCGGGTGGCCCAATCGCTCGCGCGCATCTCGTCCGCGAAGGCGCCCAGGATGCGCCGGCGCGCGAAAGCGCCGAACGGCACACCCAGGTCCGGGTCGAAGGAGTCGGCCGACGTGATCAGGGCAATGGCGCCGGCAGACGCCAAGTCATCGCGGGAAAGGTGTGACGCTTTCGAGCACAAGTCTGAGACGAGGTAGCCCACCAGCGGAAGATGCTGTGTGACCATCTCGTTGCGTTCCACGCGATTCAATAGAGTGTCCCCCCATGAGACAGGTTCCGGAAGCCTTAAAAAGCCGAGAGCCGCGCCCCTGAATGGGCCCCGTGCTCCCCCCATGGAAGTCGGTGTTCAAAACCCGGGTGCAGCACCCAAGACGAAACCTATCACCTGAGTCACAATCTGCGTGTAACCTCAGGACAAAGCTTGGCTGAAAATGCGGTAACGCTTCTCGGCCGGGGGCGGCAAGGGGAATGGGGCCCATGGGTGCAGGTGATCTTTCGGCGGCTCTCTGGCAGGAGCGCCGCCAGCTGGAACTGCTGATATTCAGGCTGGAAACACAGCGGCTCCATGTCCTGGCCGGAAACCTCCAGTGGCTCAGTTTTACGGCCGCCGAAGTGGAGGGCGTCCTCGAACGCCTACGTTTCGAAGCCCTGGCGCGGAGTGTCGAATCGGCGGCGGTGGCGGCCGAATGGGGACTGCCGGCGCAGGCCACACTGGCCGAACTCGTCGCCGGGGCTCCCGCCGGCGCGTGGCCGGAGATGCTGCAAGACCATCTGGACGGTCTGCGCGCTTTGCTCGCGCAGCTCAGCGACGCAGCCCGCGCCAATGAGGACACACTGCGCCATCTGGACTTTCCGGTGCCGTCAGGGGCGTCCACAGCGCCAGGCAGCGACGCGAATGGCACCGCGTCCGTGCCCGCGGACACCAAACAGGTCCTTGATCAGCTGACGACGGCGGGGAACATTGAGCATGCCCTCGCGGTCACGCGCCGGACACCGCAGCCGCTCCTGACCCGATACCTCGACGGTAAGCGCGACTGACCGGTCTCCCGCGCGGGGTTCAGTCCGGAGCGGGGTTCAGTCCGTAACAGCGGCTGGCTTCGTGGCCGGTGCCGGCGGCAGGAGCCCCCGCAGCGCGTCTTCGGTGTCCGGGCCTGCTCCCGCGCCGGCTTCAGCGGCCGCCAGGTTCGCCGCTGCAATGGCCTCGATGACTTCCCGGCGCTGGATCGGAACACCCCGGGGGGCCTCAATGCCTATCCGAACACCGTCACCACGGCCTTCCAGAACCGTGATGACGATCCCGTCGCCGATCATGATCTGTTCGCCCGGCTTGCGTGTTAGTACCAGCATTCTCTCAATCTACCCTTCGCGGCGCGGCGCTGCCGACGAACCCGGCCGCCGGTGCGCGGACAATGCCCGCCATCTCAGACCCTGGCCGGGCGGGCGGGGCCTGAGTCGATCCAGCCCACCGGCAGTCCCAGCGAGTTGACGGTTTCCGGCGTGGCGGTTTCCGCCGCACCGACGACTGCCACCGCGGTGATGTCCAGTTGCGCGGCCAGCACGCCCACCCAGCGCGCGGAGTCCTCCGGCTTACGTCCAGCGTCGACCACTACCCAGACCTGGTCTGCGGACAGTGCAGCTACCGACTGGAGCCGGGCGAGGGCGTCGCGGGCCCTCCCCAGACCGAAAGCCACCATCACGGTCTGGTCTGTCAGGACAGCGTGGGCGCGGGCCGCCGTCGCGCCCTGGCGCCCTTCCACGTGCAGATGGCCGTAAGCGGACAGCTTCCCCGCCGTGCGCACATCGGCGCCGCCGGCCGCCGTGGACATGGCCAGCGCGGTGTCCAGGGCGTCGTCGCCAAGCCCGACGAGGACCACGAGGTCACCAACCCCGCTGAGCGGAACCGGGAGGGACACGCGCGGCGCAGCGGGCTCGGACACTGGCGCCTCTGCCACCGCCAGGTACACGCCCGCCGTCGGCTCCGACGCAGTCGCCGGGGCCGGGGCGGCTCCGGGTTCCTGCCGGTTGCGGTTGTTGGGAACGGCAGCGGCGCCGGCGCCAGGGCCGCGCAGCCCGGCGCCGAGCTGTTCGAGCAGTTCGGCGAAGTCCGGAGATTCCGTGGAAAGTCCCGCATTGCCGGGCCGGTGCAGGCTCAGTTCGGCCGCATCGGCTTCTTCGAGCAGGGCCGCGATCGCAGCGCCCTGCAACTCGTGGGCGGGCGCCGCCCCTGCGAGCGCGACTGCCGGAGCGACTGCCTCGGCAAGCACGTCCGGTTCCGGAACGACCTCCTCCAGCGAGGCGCCCTTAAGCCGAAAGCGGTTCTGCATGGCGAACGACTCCTACTGTTTCGATCCGGACGTTGGCTGACGTGACTTCCCGGTAGGAGAGCACCGGCACCGAGCCGGGTTGCGCCCCCACGAGCCGGTGGATGGCGGGGCGGAGCGCGGGTGCGCAGACCAGCACGGCCGGGCGGTTGGCTGCGGCCGCGGAGTCGACGGCGGCACGGACCGAGCGGAGCACGGCGTCCAGCCGGTCCTGGCCCATTACGATCTGGCTGCCGCCCTCGGCAGGGCGCATATCCTCGAGCATGTGTTGCTCCAGGAGCGGGTCGATCATGATCACGTTCAGCACCGGGCCGTCCATGAATTTGGCCGTCAGCGCCGGGCCCAGGGCCTGCCTCGCGGATTCGACCAGTGATTCCGGGTCGGTGGAGACCTTGGCGCGGAGCGTGAGCGCCTCGTAGATCCGGGCGAGGTCGTTGATTGGAACCTGCTCGTCCAGCAGGCCCTGGAGCACGCGCTGCAGCTCGGCGAGGGAGAGCAGCGCGGGCGTGAGTTCGTCGACGGCGGACGGGCTCTGCTTCCGCACGCCCTCGGTGAGGACCCGCACGTCCTCGCGGGACAAGAGCCTGGCGGCGTTGGCCGTGACGATCGAGGACAGGTGGGTGACGAGGACCGAGACACGGTCAATGACGGTGGCGCCGGTCATCTCCGCGTTGTGGCGCATTTCCGCCGGGATCCACTTGCCGGCCAGGCCGAACACGGGCTCGATCATCGCGACACCGGGGAGCGAGTCGAGGCTGTCGCCCAGGGCCAGCATCTGGCCGCTGGGGGCAGTCCCGGCGCCCGCCTCGACGCCGGCGATCCGGATCGAGTAGCTCGCCGGCGGCAGATCCACGCTGTCCCGGGTGCGGACCGGCGGGATGACGAGGCCGAGCTCCATGGCGATTTTGTGGCGCAGGGACCTCACCCGGGCCAGCAGGTCGTCCGAGGCGCCGGAGACCATGTCCACGAGGTCCGGGGCCAGCAGGATCTCCACCGGGTGGACGCGCATGTCCTCAAGGAGCTTCTCGTTGGGGTCCATTTCGGGGAAGTTCAGGGCACTGGCCTCGGCGTCGCGGGTTCTTGCCTCCTGCGACTGTTGGGCGGCGATCCGGCGCGACGCGAACAGCAGGCCTGCTCCGACCAGGAGGAACGGCACCGGCGGCATGCCCGGGATCAGTGCCATCGCGATGGCTGCGACGCCGGCGATCATGAGCGCGTTGGGCGACTGCATCAGCTGGGTGGACGCCGTGCGGCCCATGTCGGATTCTGCGTTGGAACGGGTCACGATCATGCCGGTGGAGACGGCCATCAGCAGGGCCGGGATCTGCGAGACGAGGCCGTCGCCCATGGTCAGCAGCCCGTAGGTGCCGACGGCGTCGCCGATTTCCATGCCGCGCTGCAGCATGCCGATCGCGATGCCGCCGATGAAGTTGATGATGATGATGATCAGGCCGGCGATCGCGTCGCCCTTGACGAACTTCGAGGCACCGTCCATGGCGCCGTAGAAGTCGGCCTCGGCCGAGACTTCGGCGCGGCGTTCGCGGGCCTGAGTGTCCGTGATCAGCCCCGCGTTGAGGTCGGCGTCGATCGCCATCTGCTTGCCCGGCATCGCGTCGAGGGTGAAGCGGGCACCCACTTCGGCCACCCGCTCCGCGCCCTTGGTGACCACCACGAACTGGATGACCACGAGGATGAGGAACACGACAGCGCCGATGATCATGGATCCACCCACGGTCACCTTGCCGAAGGCTTCAATGACCTGGCCGGCATACCCCTCCCCCAGCACCAGCCGGGTGGAGGCGACGTTCAGGCCCAGCCGGAACAGCGTGGCCACGAGCAGGAGCGACGGGAAGACGGAGAAATCCAGCGGCTTCTTCACGAACATGCTGGTCAGCAGCACCAGGAGCGCCAGCAGGATATTGCAGACGATCAGGACGTCCAGCAGCGGCGCGGGCACCGGAACAACCAGCAGCAGCACAATGCCGACGATGCCGATCGGCACAGTCAGCGGGGCGAGCTTCTTCATGGTGCGGTCCTTTCACAGACGCTGGTTCGGGCAGTGTTCATACGGCGGCCGCCATCCGGTGCATGCCACGGGCGGCGCCCCGCGCCTTGAGTGACATTACGAACGCGAGGACGCCGGCCACCGCGCGGTAGAAGTCCACCGGGATCTCCTGGCCCAGCTCGCAGGCGCTGTGCAGGGCCCGGGTCAGCGGGATGTCCTGGACCATCGGGACGTCCTTGGCCTCGGCCTCTTCCCTGATCCTGGCCGCGATGTGGCCTGAGCCCTTGGCCACCACGCGGGGGGCGGACTTTCCGGGTTCGTACTTGAGCGCCACCGCGAAGTGCGTGGGGTTGACCAGCACGACGTCGGCGTCCCCGATCGCCGCGATCATCCGGTTCCGGCTCATCGTCATCTGCCGGGCCCGCCGCTGGGAGCGGATCAGCGGGTCGCCTTCGCTGCTCTTGTTTTCGTCCTGGACTTCTTTCTTGGACATCCGGGTCTTTTTGCGGTTGCGGCGCATCACGACAAAGAAGTCAGCCGCCGCGAGGACGATACCGGCCGCCACGGCGAACTGGACCAGCGAGGCGATACCGCCGCCCGCGGCCTGCACGACCCCGGAAACGGGCATTCCTCCGGCTGTCAGCAGCACCGGCACCAGCCCCTGCACGACGCTGTAGAGGACCAGCCCCACGACGCTGGCCTTCAGCAGCGCCTTGACGCCGCCCCACACCGCTTGCATGCCGAACATCCGTTTCAGCCCGTCGAGAAGCTTGAAGTGCTCGAAGTCCAGCTTGAACTTCTTCAAGTGCACGCCGCCCTGGAGCGCGGCCCCGGCGAGAACCACGATGAAAACCACCAGCAGCATGGGCCCGACGATCCCGGCGATGGCGGCGAGGCCGTCCTCCAGGGCCTTGACGGCCTTGCCGGGATCCGGGGCTGCAACGATGCCGCGGACGCTGAAGAGCTGGTCCGTGGCGGCGTTGGAGGCGCGTTCCACGGTGGCCGGAATCATGATGGCGGCGGCGCCGACGCCGACCCAGGCGGTGAGGTCCTGGGAGCGGGAAAGCTGACCCTTGGAGCGGACCTCCTTCATGCGTTTGTCGGTGGCTTGCTCGGTTTTTTCCTGTGAATCCGACATCAGCCCACCCCCAGCACCGTTTTGGCGGCCTGCCCGGCAAGGCTGGAAACAATCCTGGGCAGCGCCAGGAAGATGAACCCGGCAAGCATGAGGGTGAGCAGGATCTTGAGCGGGAAGCCCAGGGAGAAGGCGTTGAGTGCCGGGGCAACGCGGGTCAGCAGGCCGAGTCCGACGTCGGCGAGGAACAGGACCACCACGAGCGGTCCGGCGATCTGGACGGCGGCCAGGAACATTCCGGTGACCGCCGACGTCATGGCCTGGACCGGCTGGGCCAGATCGATGCCGCCGGCCAGCGGCAGGGCACCAAAGCTGCCGGTGAGTCCGGTGATGACGAGTTGATAGCCGTCGGAGGAGAACAGCAGCGCCAGCGCCGCCATCTGCAACAGCCTCGTGAATTGCGCGCCGTTGACATTCATCTGGGGGTCAAAAGCCTGGGCCATCTGAAAGCCGCTGAAGAGGTCGATCAGGCTGCCGGCGGACTGGACGGCGGAGAAGATCACGAGGACCAGGAAGCCCAGGGCCAGCCCGGTCACCAGCTCCAGCACCACCCCGGTAAGGAAGCCGGCCGTGTCGCGAGCCGTGTACCCGGCGGAGACCCGCTGGGACACGGCAAGGCCGAGCCCGAGCCCGAGCATGGCTTTGACGCGGCCGGGGAACGCCTGGTGGGCGAAAGGCGGTGCCACGATCAGGAATGCCGTCATCCTGACGGTGGCCAGCAGGAGCGCTTCCAGCCACGTCGGGTCGATCGGGATGCCCACCTCACAAGCCTCCGAGCAGCGACGGGATCTTGGCGAAGAGATCGTTGGTGAAGGCAACCATCTCCGAGATCATCCAGTGGCCGCAGATCAGCAGGGCGATTGCCACGGCCGCGGCCTTGGGCACGAACGACAGGGTGGCTTCCTGCAGCTGGGTAATGGATTGCAGCAGGGCGATGGCCAGGCCGACCACGAGGGCTGTCACCAGGACGGGGGCGGAGAGCTTGGCCGCGACGATCATGGCCTGGAGACAGATGTCCAGGACGGCATTGGCGTTCATCCGGTGGCCGCATAGCTCTGGATGAGTGAGGTGATGATCAGGCCCCAGCCGTCCACCAGGACGAACAGCAGGATCTTGAAGGGCAGCGAAATCATCACCGGCGGGAGCATCATCATGCCCATGGACATGAGGGCGGCGGAGACCACGAGGTCGATCACGAGGAACGGGATGAAGATCACGAAGCCGATGATGAACGCGGCGCGGAGTTCCGAAATCATGAAGGCGGGAATGAGGGTCTGCAGGGGCACGGCCTCGGGCGTGGCCGGGTTTTCCGCCGCGGCGGCCCGGGACATCAGGGCGATGTCCTCTTCCCTGGTGTGGGCCAGCATGAAGTGCTGCAGCGGGCCGCTGGCAGCGCCGACGGCGCCGTTGAAGTCCAGGGTGCCGTTGAGGTAGGGCTGGATGCCGATGGTGTTCATCTCGTTGATAACCGGCCACATGACGAAAATCGAGAGGAACAGTGCCAGCCCGGCGAGCACCTGGTTCGGCGGGATGGACGGCAGCGACAGGGCGTTGCGGGTCATCGCGAGGACCACGAAGATCTTGGTGAAGGACGTCATCATCAGCAGCAGCGCCGGCGCCACCGACAGCAGGGTGATGCCGATCAGGGTCAGGACCGCCGTCGACGGTTTGCCGTCGAGTCCGTTGATCTCGATGTTGACGCTGCCGCCGCCGGGGTTTGCCGGATCTGTCGGGGCGACCGGCGGGTTGGGGTCGATGGGGGCTGCCTGGCCGGCCGAGGCGGTCAGCCAGAGCAGCAGCACCGCGAACAGGACGGCGGCGAGGCCCAGCACCATCGCCCTGGCGGTCAGGGCAGCGCCCGCGGGGACAGTTGCCGGGCGGACCGTTGCCGGGCGGTTTGCGCCAGGCCGGATCAGCTCAGCGCCGGGGGCGGCCGGGAGTGAGGAGGCGGAGTGGAAAGTCAGCGAGCGGATCAATTGCGGCGCCCGCTCCTGAGGGCGGCAGCGGCCTGCTTCCACGTGGAGCCGGCCAGGATTGACCCATGGAGGGGCGGATGGCCGGCCGCGCCGGAGTTGTTGCCGCGCGGCGAAGATCCCCGCGCATGGGAGTCCCGGTGCAGGGTGCTGCGGCGGGGCAGCGGGGCGTTCGCGGGGCTGGCGTCGGCAGCGTCGACACTGTCCTCGGAGAGTTCCTCGAAGGCGGCCTGCCGGCCGGGCAGCGGGCCGAAGCCGGACAGGATCCGGGCAAATTCGCCGGCTCCGCGGCGGGTTTCGGGGACGGCGGCTTCCTCGGCTTCGGCCGGGATGTCACCGGTGTGCAGGACGTTGACGGCGTGTTCTGTGACGCCCAGGAGGAATCGCTGCCCCGAGGCGTCGACAACCACGACGGAGGCTTTCTGGCCGACGCTCTGCCGGCTGACAATGGTCAGTGCGCCGTCGGCCCGGCGCCGTCCGGTGCCCTTGCCGAGCCGTCGTTGCAGGAGCCACATGAGGCCCAGCACCGCGCCCAGGGCCACGAATACCCGCAGCCCGAGGATCAGTGCGTCCATTCAGCTAAGTCCCTCGGCAACATCGAGGATGCGGGTGATCCGGACGGCGTAGTCCTGGTCCAGGACCACCACTTCGCCGTGGGCGATCAGCCGCCCGTTCAGCAGGACGTCCGCCGGGGCGCCGGCGGAGCGGTCGAGTTCGATGATCTTGCCCGGTTCGAGCGAGAGCACATCGCGCACCGACATGCGGGTGCGGCCGATCTCCACGGTAAGGGCCATTTCGATGTTGTTGATCCTGCCGAGCCGGCCGGCAACGGCCTCGCCGCCGGCGAACACGTCGCCCGCGCGGTCCTGGCTGGTGTTGTGTTCGCGGAGGCGGACGGCGAACCAGGCGGCGGCGTTGACACCGTCGGAGAGTTCGAAGACCGCGGTGTCGGGGTCCGAGAGCAGGCCGGAGGCGTCGGACTCGCGCAGGTCGCTCAGGACTCCGGCGCCGAACACCGAGCTGGCGCTTTCCATCGCAGGGCGCAGCACGTCCGTCACCGAGACGACGCCGGGCTGGGCTCCCGCCATGCCGCCGGCGGCTTCGTCGAGGAAGGTGCGGTCGCTCAGCATCAGCGCGAGGTCTGCGGTGACGGAGCCGACGAACGTGGCGGTGACAGCCTGGCGGGCGTAGGCCGCGGCCGCGCGGGCCGGCACGAGGGCCAGCACTTTGAGCGCCACCGGGCTCGGCAGTTCTTCAACGAGCCGTTCCGCCGACGATTCGTGCCTGGTCAGGGTGATGCTCATCGGTGATTCTCCTCGATTGTGACAATGACTGCGGCCGCGCGGGACCCGTTGCGGGCCGGGGCGGCCGTGGCGAGCCGGGTGCCGTCCAGGGTGAGGTCAAACGGCCGGTTCTCCAGGTGCGGCAGGGTCAGGACGTCTCCCACTGCGAGGCCCAGGACCTGGCTGGGGGTGACAAACGACGTCGAGAGCCGCACCGAGAGTTCCACCGGAACCCGTTCCAGCTGGGCGCTGACACGCGCGGCGGCGTCCTCCCGGTTGTCGGTGGGGTTGACCTTCTTGAGCCGTCCCAGCAGGAGTGCTGCGGGGACGCCCAGGGTGGCGGGGGCGCTCATGTCGCCGACGTTGATGGTGAACGCCGCGACGATCATCAGTTCGCTGGGGGCTGCGGCCTGGGCGAACTGGGAGTTGTACTGGATGGTGTCCACCCGGACGGTTTCGCTCAGCAGCGGCCCCAGGGAATAGCCGAGGTCTTCGAGCGCCTCATCCATGAGTCCCTTGACCAGCGCCTGTTCAATCTGGGTGAACTTGCGGTCCGGCATGGGCGCATCGTTGGAGGCGCCGAGCATGCGGTTCACCCAGCCGAGGGCCGCGGGGGCGGGGAACTGCACCACGAGCTTGGAATCGTGTCCCTCGACGGTGCAGAGCACCATGGCGGTGACCGCGGGCAGGGAGGCTGCGTACTCGTCGTAGCTGAGCATGCTGACGTCTTCGAGCCGCACCACGGACTTGACGCGGACCTTCGCGGTCAGCTGGGTTCCCCACTGGCGGGCGAAAGTTTCAAAGGCGAGTTCCAGGACGCGGCTGTGTTCCCGGGCGAGCGTCGCGGGACGCCGGAAGTCGTAGACGCTGACCGCCCGCTCCCGTGCCACTTCCCGCTCATCCAAAACACTCACGGTTGCCACTATCGGCAGGGGATCCGCAGCGGTAAGCAGCCCGCCGCACGCAGTAACAGCCTATTTCCCGCTGTGTTTCAGCACTTCCGGAATCAGTGCCCGGACGACGTCGGGCTGGTCCGAGATGATCACGATGTCCACCCGGCGGTTTCGTTCCATGAGCTCGGGGGTGGAGTCGTCGTTGACCTGCCGCGCGGAGCCGAAGGCGACGGCGCCGATGGTTGCCGGCGCGATCCCGCCGCGGTCCACCATGTAGCGCAGGACGTTGACGGCCCGGGCCGAGGACAACTCCCAGGTGGACGGGTAGGCGGTGATGCCGTTGGCAGCGTGGCCTTCGACCATGATCTCCAGGGACGCCGGGCCGAGGATCGGAGAGATGATTGTCAGGACCTGGGCCGCCCGGTCAGTCAGTTCCGGCCGGTCCGGCGCGAAGAAGGTCTGGGAACCGATCAGTTTGACCGTAAGTCCGCGCTGGTCGATCTGGAATTCAACGTTCTCGCTGAGCCCGGCGGCCGCCAGGCCTGCCTTCATCTGCGCTTCAAGGGCACGCAGCCGGTCAACTTCCTTCAGGGCCGCTTCGAGGGCATCGGGTGCTGCCGGTGAACCCGCGGACTGGAGCGCGGCGAACGCCTCCAGGTTTTTGTCCGCAAGTTCAGGCGGGACCACTGTGCCCTCTGCCGTGTCCACTGTCTCGCTCGCAACCGCCCCAAAGCCGGTGGCGAGGGAATTGCGCAGCTTCTCGAACTTGTTCGCGTCGACTGTGGACATGGCGTAGAGGACGATGAACAGGCACATGAGCACCGTGACCATGTCCATATAGGACGCCATCCAGCGTTCGTCGACGTGGTGTTCTTCGGGTTTCTTGCGGGGGCGACGGCGGCCACTCACGCCGCGGTGTCCATCGTTCCGGCGTCGCCGTTGGCGGCCTTGCGGCCGCTTCCGGAACTCTTGAGCTGGTGCTCGGGAACCATGGAGCGGAGCCTCTCGGCGAGCAGCAGCGGCTGCGCGCCGGACTGCACGGCGAGCATGCCTTCCATCAGCAGCGTCCGGCGTTCGATGTCCAGTTCGGACAGCCGGGCCAGGCGCGAACTGAACGGGAGCCAGATGAAGTTGGCGGACAGCAGGCCCCAGAGGGTGGCAACGAAGGCCGCCGCAATCATGTGCCCCAGCTCATCCGGCTGGGACAGGTTTTCCAGCACGTGGGTCAGGGACACCACGGTTCCGACGATGCCGACGGTGGGGGCGTATCCGCCGAGGGACGCGAAGAACTTCGACGAGGCGTGATCGCTGCGGGATTTCGTATCGATCTCGTCCTCCATCTGCATCCGGAGGTCCTCGGCGTCGGTGCCGTCGGCAATGTTCTGCAGCGCCCGGGCCAAGAAAGGATCGTTGACGCCGGCGGCCTCCTCCTCCAGGGAGAGCAGGCCCTCGCTGCGGGCCTTTTCTGCGAAGCGCACCATCTGGTCGATGCTGTCCTGCGGTTTTGCCGTCTTACCGATGAACATTCCCGGCACGGATTTGAATGCCTGGATGACATCCTTGAGCGTGTTTCCGGCCAGTCCGATGGCCAGGGTGGCCCCGAAAACGAGGATCATGGGGGCCGGCAGCACGAGGGAGCTGAGGCTGCCGCCCTCGAGAAGGACCATAACGATGAGGGAACCAAAGGCGAGAAGCAGTCCGATGACTGTTGCGGGATCCATGGATTACTTTCTTGGGGGCTCAGGTGCTGGGCGGCGGCGGCCGTCCGCGGGGTCCGACGGCGGGACGAGGCTCAGGGGGTATCCGGTCACCGCGGGAAAGTCCCGCGCTTTGCTCAGGACGTAGGCCCGGTAGTCGGCAATGAGTTCAACCACTTCGGCGAGGCTTTCCAGCACCACGTACGCGGCACCGTCGAGGGTCACCAGATGGGTGTCCGGGCTCTCGTGGATACGCTCGATCAGATCCGGATTGACCGCGAAACGCGTTCCGTTGAGGCGAGTGACGACGATCATGGGCCGATTCTGCTCTGTTTTCTGCTCAGCGTTTGTCCTGCTCAGCGATGCCAGGCAGGGGGAAGGGTGTTCTCCTTCTACTGTCGGCAGAGAGGCCCTGTTCGTTAGGCGGCGGGCCGTTCCGGCTGCCTAACGAAAAGAACCGCCGCACCGTTGCCGGCACGGCGGTTCTCCCCACATGGTGTTCGGGAAATCTAGCGCTTGAGGTTGCCGAGCTCCTGAAGGACCTCATCCGAGGTGGTGATGATGCGGGCGTTGGCCTGGAAGCCGCGCTGGGCGACGATCAGGTTGGTGAATTCCTGGGACAGGTCCACGTTCGACATCTCCAGCGAACCGCCGGCCAGGGTGCCGATGCCCGCGTCCCCTGCTGCGCCCAGCTGGACGTTGCCGGAGTTGGCGGTGGCGACGTAGGAGGAGCCGCCGGCCTTCTCCAGACCGGCAGGGTTGGTGAACTTGGCCAGCGCGATCTTCGCGAGGACCTGCTTGGTGCCGTTACTGAAGGAGCCGATCAGCGAGCCGTCGTTGCCCAGCGTAAAGGATTCCAGCTTCCCGGCAGCAGAACCGTTCTGGCTGGCGACAGTCAGGGAGCTCATGGAGGCATAGCCGGAGACCTTTGAGAGGTCGATGTCGACGTTGCTGCTGCCAACCTTTAAAGCGGCCAATGGTGTGAGGACACCGTTCGGGTCTTGCCTGAGGGAAACTGTTGAGGCGGCGGCGGTATCGTCGTTGCCTGTGACGTCCCAGCCAGTGAGGGTCTTGTCGAAAGTCAGGGTCAGGCTACGCTCAGTTCCCGCGCCGTCGTAAACCTTGACGATGCGCTGAAGACTGGTCGGCATGGACGCGTCGCTGGGCAGGTTGCCGTCCAGCGTGACCTTGTTCGTGGCGTTGGCGATCATGGTGTTCGGGTTGAGCGTGATGTCGCCGATGGCATTGCCCTGATTAACGACGCCGGTCGGGTCGGCGGTCCAACCCTGCAGGATGCCGCCGTCGGGGCTGACAAGCTGGCTGGCGGCGTCGAAAGTCATTGATCCGGCGCGGGTGAAGAGCTGCTGGCCGCCCTTGCTCGTGACGAAGAAACCGTCGCCGGAGATCATCATGTCCGTGGCGCGGCCGGTGCTCTGCGAGGAGCCCTGGGCGAAGTTGGTGCTGACGCCGGCAACCCGGACGCCAAGGCCGATCTGGGCCGGGTTGCTGCCGCCGGTCTCGCCCTGCGGCGCGGAGGCGCCCTGGGTCATCTGGGACAGCGTGTCCTGGAACTGGGTGGAGGAAGCCTTGAAGCCCGCCGTGTTGACGTTGGCGATGTTGTTGCCGGTGACGTCCAGCATGGTCTGGTGGGCGCGAAGGCCGGAGATTCCGGAGTACAGCGAGCGGAGCATGGGAACTGCCTTTCTGCGGGTGGAAAACTGGTCAGGAAGCGGCCGGAGCGGTGAGCCCGGTGATGGAGTCGAGGGGGATGGAGAGCTCGCCGACCTTGACGGTCGGAACAGCTCCGGAATATGACACGGAACTGGCGATGCCCGTGCCGGTGGTGCCGTCGCCGAGCGTGTAGCCGACGGAATGGCCGATCAGCTGGGCCGCCGCCTGCCGCATCTGCAGGGAGAACCCTTCCTTGCTGTTGGTGGTCAGTTCCTGCATCTTCTCCATCATGGAGAGCTGGATGGTCTGGCTCATCATCTGGTTGGTGTCCATGGGGGCGCTCGGGTTCTGGTTCTTGAGCTGGGCCACCAGGAGGGACATAAAGACCTCCGAATCCATGGCCTGCACGGGCGTCCTCACGGCAGCAGCCTGCGGGGTCTCCCCCGCAGCCGTGACCGGCGATGAAGCGATGGGCTGGATCGTCATGTGTCGCGTTCCTTCGTGTCAGACAAGAATGTCGAGGGTGGTCTGGGGGCCGTTCAGGATCCGGGCGGTGCGCAGGGTGTCCCCGTCGGCCAGGGCATCCCAGCGGTGGCCGGGGCGCGGATCGCCCAGGCCGTGGCGGGGGCCCGGGCCGGCGCTGGAGTCGTGCCCGGCGCCTTGCCCGTTCGGGTCCGGGCCGGTTCCGTCCCGTGCTGAGCTGCCCGGGCCGTTGTGCTCGGAGACGTCGAGGCTGGCCCCGAAGCCGGCATCGGCGAGTTCCTTGCGGAGTTCCGGCAGGATCCCGCGGATGGCCTCGCGTCCGGCGTCTCCCGGGGCGAAGAGCTCGATCCGGACTCCGGCGGCGTCGATGTGCGCCCTGACCGTCATGGGGCCCAGGTCCCCGGGGTTCACCTGCAGGGTCATGATGTGCTGGCCCTGCGGCGCCCCGGCGAGGGTGAAGAGCGGCTTCGCCAGTTGGGGCTGGAGCGTGGCAGTGGCCGGTGCGGGTGCGGGTGCCGGCAGCGTGGTGTGCGGCGCGGCGACGACCGACGACGACGACGGCGGCTGGCTGGCCGGCGCCGCGGCGGCGGCTGCGCTTCCGGCCGCGGCGAGCGCATCCGAGGGTGCCGCGGCGGCGCTGGTTTCGGTGCGCGCAGGGGCTGTTGTTCTGCCTTCGGCCTTGCCTTCAGCGGGCGCTGCGGCGCTAAGACCGGGTGCGGTGCGCGCGACCGCCAGGGCGGTTCCCGGTGCCACGGACGATTGCGATCCGGGCGGCTGCGCAGTGGCCGTTGGCGACGTTGGGGACAACGGCTGTCCAGCGGGTGCCGCCTTTGCGGTGGCAGCGCCCTGTTCCGCCCCGGTTCCCTGCCGGGTCCCTTGGGGTGCCACTTGGGGGGGTCCGGCCGGGGCAACTGTGCCCGGCGCGCCGGCGGCCGCGGCGGGTGCCCCAAGGATGGCAGCGCCGGCAACGGCAGTGCCCGCGGCCGGGGTCGGAGAGGAGGCGGCAGGGGCCGCTGCCGGCAGGGCCTCCCGCTGGCCGGCTGCCTGTTCGCTCGTCACCGAGCCCGTCGTCTGGAGACCGGGAACCGCAGTCGGCGGGTTCAGCGCAACAGCCTGGATAACTGCGGCCTGCTGTGCACCAAAGGGCACATACGGTGCAGCGGCAAGGGCCAGGACGCTGTCGGCGGAAGCTGCGAAAGATGCATCCTGCGGCGAGGCGGAACCGGCGTCGGCTCCCCCGCCGGGAACGGGCGCGGCGGCGCCGGACGAAGCGCCGGACGAAGCGTCAGCCGGTGTGCCGTCGGCGACGGTGCTGCCGGCGTCGGGCGTCAACTCCTGGCCTGCGTCGTTGGCGCCCTGCACGTCGTTGAGTACGGCACCGAACGTGTCGCCGTCCTCGTCCGCGCCGGGAGCCGCGGAACGTGCGCCCTGCTGGGCGCCGCGGCCCGGAACGGGCGCGGTCAGCGCGGAAGCCAGATCCATGCCTTTCATGATGCAGTCCCAGCCGGCACGATGCGCCGGATGGAGGTCAGGTTGGAGTACTGCTCCCAGGCGTCGCGGATCTGGATGGTCTTGCCGGGGACCGGCGCGTCAATGGCCTTGCCGTTGCCCAGGTAGATGGAGATGTGGTCGCCGCCGAAGCTCACCAGCAGGTCGCCGGGCTTTGCCTCCGCCAGGGAAGCCACCGGGGTGCCCTGGCGCATCTGGTCACTCACCACGCGGGGAATCTCGATGCCGAGGTCCTTGAAAACCCGCTGGGTGAAGCCGGAGCAGTCCATGCCGGTGGCCGGATTGGTTCCGCCCCAGACGTAGGGCACGCCGATGTACTTCTTGGCCATGGCCACGACGTCGGTGCCTGTCGCCGCGCCGGCAGCGGGCACGCTGGCGGGTGCGGCGAGGCCCTTCAGGGCTCCGACCGCCGTCGTGCTTCCCAGCCCCAGGCTGTTGGCGAGCGAGGAGATGTCGGTTCCGGCGGTCCCGCCCAATGCGGCGGTCAAAGCCTCGGTGAAGGATGCCGCGTCGCCGCTCCCGGTGCCGGTGGCCAGGGATGTTGCCGCCGCCGATTTCATGGCGGCGGTATTGGTCTCGGCCGTCGTGGGGCGGGTGAGCTCGGTGATCATCGACTGGATGCCCTGCATCCGGCCGATTGCCTCGGTCATGCTCATGACCTCACCTCCTGCTCTTCGCGGTGCCAGACGGTGGAGGCGATCTCGTCCAGGGCCGATTGTTCGGCACGCAGGTCCGCGGTGTGGACGTCTTCGTTGTGGCGGGCCTGCAGCTTCTCCAGGCCGACGGAACGGGTGCGGGCGGCGATGAACTCCTCGCGTGCGGTGGCTTCGTCGGTCTCCGCGATCCTCGAAAGGGCCTGCAGGTCCGCGAGCATGCTGTGGGATGAGGACCGCGCTGCGGCGACGGCCCGCAGGGAGGCGGAGCTGGAGATCGGCGCATCGCCCGAGGCCAGGTCGCGGCGTGCAGCGGCTTCCCGGGCCCGCACGGAGCTGGAACGGGAGCGGGCGCTGGCCAGTCCGGTGGCTGCCTGGTCCTGCTGGATCTGGCGCAGGCGCAGGAGCCCTGCCAGTGAGAATTGGCGGTTCATGCTGCTGCTCCCAGGATCGAGGTGAGGTGGTTGAGCCGTTGCCAGGACTCGGGGTGGGCCGTTGATTCGTCCATCGGCTGCTGCAGGAAAGTGCTGACGTCCTGCTCGTGGTTCAGGGCCGCATCGACCAGCGGGTTGGTGCCTGCCTGGTAGGCGCCGACGTCGATCAGGTCCTGTGCGGCCTTGCGGGCCGCGAGGACGCGCCGCAACGTGGCCGCCGCTTCGAGGTGCGGGCGGGAATTGACCTTGGTGGCAACTCGGGACACCGAGCCCAGCACGTCCACCGAGGGGAAATGCCCGGTGACGGCCAGTTTCCGGTCCAGGACGACGTGGCCGTCGAGGATCGAACGGGCTGCGTCGGCAATCGGTTCGTTGTGGTCGTCGCCGTCGACCAGCACCGTGTAGATGCCGGTGACGGAGCCGGTCTCGGCCGTGCCGGCACGCTCCAGCAGCCGGGCCAGGATGGAAAAGGTCGACGGCGGGTAGCCGCGGGTGGCGGGCGGCTCGCCGGCGGAGAGGCCGATCTCGCGCTGGGCCATCGCCACCCGGGTGAGGGAATCCATCATCAGGACCACGTCCTGGCCCTTGTCCCGGAAGGATTCGGCGATCCGGGTCGCGGTGAACGCTGCACGCATGCGCATCAGGGCCGGTTCGTCGGAGGTGGCGACCACAACGACGGAACGCGCCAGCCCGACAGGGCCGAGGTCGTCCTCGAGGAACTCACGGACTTCACGCCCGCGCTCCCCCACGAGGGCGATCACCGAGACCTCCGCGTCCGTGCCGCGGGCGATCATGGAGAGCAGGGACGACTTTCCGACGCCGGAACCGGCGAAGAGTCCCATGCGCTGGCCCTTGCCGAGCGTGGTCATCGTGTCCAGCACCCGGACGCCGGTCTGCAGGGCCGTGTCGATGCGGGCGCGTTTCATGGCATTCGGGGCTTCGTTGTCGATGGGCACGCGGGGGCCGCTGTTGAGAGGACCCTTGCCGTCGATTGGCCGGCCCAGGCCGTCAATGACCCGGCCGAAGAGTCCGGCCCCGGTGGGGACCAGGACTGCGCCGCCCTTGGCCCGGACGGGATCGCCGGCCGCCACGCCGGCCAGCCGGCCCAGCGGCATACAGCGCACCGAGCTGTCCAGTGCGGCGACCACCTCGGCGTCCAGTCCCGGGTTCGAGCCCACGGTCACCAGGTCGCCCAGGGCGCAGTCGAGTCCGGACACTTCAAGGCCCAGCCCCATGACCGAGGTCACGACGCCGACCCGCTGCGGGGCGGCGGCACGGAGTGCCGCGGCGTAGTCCGCGCCCATGGGACGCCACTCGGCGATCACCGCTGGTCCCCCGGCGCATTCTCTCCCCAGCCCTGGTCACCCAGAAGCGCTTCGCGGGCCCGTGCCAGGGCGCTGCCGAGGCTCGCGTCGAGCCAGCCCTGCTGGTATTCGACCTTGGCGTCGCCGCGGTTGAGCGACGGGTCCGCGTGCAGCGGCAGGCCGGCCGGCAGGCCCTGGCCTTCCTTGGCGAGGACCTCGATGTCGGCCGGGTTCAGCCGGATGGCCAGCACTGTGGCGGCGTCGTTTCCGGACAGGGCGCGGTCCAGCGCGGCGCGGGCCGTCCTGGTGCCGTGCGCCAATTCGTAGCCCAGGATGGCCTCGGCGAGTTCCAGGGCGGTCCGGGCGAGGACCTCCTCGGCGTCGTGCAGGGCCTGGACGTTCCGGTGCGCGAAGTCCGCGCGGGCCACGGCGAGGGCCCGGACCGCACGGTCGAGGTCCTGCTGCCCGGAGGCGAGCGAGGCGGCCTGCTCGGCAGCCATGCGGTCCCGCCAGCGGCGCTGTTCCTTGGCGGCGGCACGGACACCGGCGGCGTAACCGGCAGCGTGCCCTTCGGTGTAGCCTGCCTGTTCGCTGGCAGGTCCGCTCGCGCGCAGCGAGGGGAAGATGATCCGGGTCGGGCCGCTGTCGGTGGCGGTCCCGTCAGTAGACATAGTCTTCTTCGTCCCCGCGCTGGATCGTGATCTGGCCGTCGGCTTCAAGTTCGCGGATGGACCGGACCACGGCGGCACGGGCTTCCTCGATCTGGGAGGCGCGCAGCGGACCGAGGGCGGCGATCTCGGATTCGAGGATTTCCAGGTTGCGGCCGGACACGTTGGTGGTGATGGTCTCCAGGACGGGCTCCGAGGCTCCCTTCATGGCCACGGCCAGCACGGAGGCATCGAGGCCGCGCAGGACCAGCTGCACGTCGCGGCGTTCCAGCTTCACGATGTCCTCGAACGTCACCATCTGGGCGCGGATTTCCACGGCGAGGTCCGGATCCAGCAGGTCCAGTCCGTCCAGCACGGAGCGTTCGGTGCCGGCGTCGGTCCGGTTGATGATTTCCAGCAGCGGCTGGATGCCGCCCACCACCTTGGAGGCCTGCTGCGAGACGGCTGCGCCGCCGCGAAGTTTGAGGGTGTCGGCCACAATGCCGATGGCCTCCGGCGCGCCGGAACCCATCGTCGCGATGCTGAGGGCGACGTCGGCCCGCAACGAGCCGGGCAGGCCGGACATCACGGCGGAGGCCTTGCGCGGGCTGAGGTGCGCCAGGACCAGGGCGATGGTCTGCGGCAGTTCGCCGTCGATCAGGGCGAGGATCTGGACCGGTTCTATGTCTTCCAGGAATTCAAAGGACTTGCCGGCCATGTTGACCGTGAGCCGGTTGAGCAGGCCGGCGGCCTTCTCCGACCCGAAGGACGCTTCCAGGAGGCCCTCGGCCAGTTCACGGCCGCCCCGGGCCTGCCGGGGACTGGACATTGCGGCTTCGTGGAAGTCCTTCATGATCTGCTCGGCGACCTCGGGATCCACTTTCCGGAGCCGGACGATCTCGGCGGCGATGTCCTCGGCCTCGGCGTCGTTGAACTGAGCCATCACCTTCGCGGCGTTGGCCGGGCTCATCTGCATGAGGACGACGGCGACCCGCTGGGTGCCGGTCAGGGTCGAATCCGCGAGTTTCATACCGGCTGCCTGTCATCCATGAGGCCGCGCAGGTAGTCGGCCGCTTTCTCCGGGTTGGCGGCAACCATGTTCTCGATCTCGAAGCGGCGGCGCTCAGCCTCCACCTGGGCGGGCGGCGGCACCATCGGCGGCAGGGCCGTGAGCGGGATGGCCGACGTCGCGGGTGCCGGGGGCAGCGCCGTGACGGTCGGCATGACCGGCATCATCTCCAGGTCGAGGCGTTCGCCGAGATCCACCGGTTCGCGTTTCTGCCGGCGGCGCAGCACCAGCGCGATGACGAGGGCCAGAATCAGCAGGCCCAGCAGGATGCTGCCCGCCGTGATCAGCGTTCCGAAGAACGCGGACTGCTTCTGCGCTTCAAGATCTGCCTTGGCCGCATCGAGGGACGCGGCGGCCTGGTCCGCGGCCGCGGTGCTGAACGGCACCACTTCGACGGTCACGACGTCGCCGCGGGCAGCGTCGACGCCGGCGGCGGCGGTGACAAGCGAGGTCAGTGAGGCCAGGTTGAGTCCGCCGGCTGCGGCCTGGTCGACGGCGACGGAAATGGTCTGCCGCTTGACGGCGCCCGCCGGGATCACGCGGTCCTCAGTGACTTTGTTGACGGCGTTGTTTTTGGTTTCGGTGGAGGAATCGAAGCTGCCGTTCCCGCTGGTGCCGCCGGGAACCGCAATGTTGTCCGGGCCGAGGACGCCCGCGGCGCCTCCCCCGGTGCCGGTGTACTTCTCGGTTTTGGAGGATTCGCTGAGGGGCAGGGCGCCCTGGGCGTTGGAAAAAGTTTCGCTTTTCTGCTGGGCGGATTCGCCCGTGACGTCCGCGGCCACGGCCACGGTGGAGTTTCCGGGGCCCACCACGCGGTCCATGACGGCCCTGACGGCGTCGGAGGTTCGCTGCTGGTAGTCGGTTGCCTGCTTGGACGCCGATCCCGCCGCACCGGCGCCGACGGCGGAGAGAACGTTGCCCTGGGAGTCGACGACGGAGACGTTGGCCGGCTTGAGGTTTTCGATGGCGGCGGAGGTGAGGTGGACGATCGCCTGGACCTTGTCACCGGAGAGTGTGGAGCCAGGGGCGGTTTCCACGAAGACGGAGGCCGTGGTGTCCGGGGTCTTGGAGACGAAGACGGTCTTTTCCGGAATCGCGAGGCGGACGGCGGCGGTCTTCACGCCGTCCATGGCGGAAATGGTGCTCGCCAGCTCGCCTTCGAGGGCCCGCTTGTAGGTGACGGACTGCTGGAACTC
Organism: Pseudarthrobacter sp. ATCC 49987; assembly: GCF_009928425.1. NCBI lineage: Bacteria > Bacillati > Actinomycetota > Actinomycetes > Micrococcales > Micrococcaceae > Pseudarthrobacter > Pseudarthrobacter sp. ATCC 49987. The sequence continues at coordinate 3,065,247 of NZ_JAABNS010000001.1, forward strand.
GGAGGACGTGACACCCATCTTGTCCAGCAGCGAGTAGCCGGTGGCGGCGGCCGTCGGGAGCCCCGCGGCGGCGGCCTTGAGTCGCTCGTCGTATACCTTGGCCTCCGGCACCAGGATGGTGGAGCCGCCGTCGCTGAGTTCGTAGGGGACGTTGTCCTTGCGCAGCTGCTCCACGATGCCGTTGGCGTCGGTGTCCTTGAGGCCGGAGAACAACGGCGTCATGGTGGGCTTGGAGAGCCAGGCGGACAGGGCGATGATGCCGACCACCAGCAGGGCCGCACCGATCACGGCGACAGTGCGCTGGCCGGTGGTGAATCCTTTGAGGCCTGATCCAAAGCGCTGGAAGAAGCCGGTGATCTGCGGTGGCATTAGGCCTGCATCCTCATGATCTCGTTGAACGCGTCAACGCCCTTGTTGCGGACGGTGGCCACAAGCTCGAGGGTGATCTGGGCGCGGCTGGCCGCGATGGTGGCGTTGTGGATGTCATCCAGGTTGCCGGTGACGGCAGAGACGGCGAGCTCTTTCGACGTCGACTGCAGCTGCTGGAGGTTGTCCACCGCACCGGTGAGCGAGGCGCCGAAGGCGGAGCCGTCAGTGCCGGTGGCCGCGCCGGCGCCGGAAATGTAGTCCGTGGGCATAACGCCCTGGACGGGGGCGATGGGGGAAACAGGCATCAGGATCTTCCAATCTCAAGGGCGGCCAGGTAGGTCTCACGGGCGCGGTCCACAACCTGCGCGTTTGCCTGGTAGCCGCGCTGGGCGATGATGAGGGCGCCCATCTGTTCGGCCATGTCGATGTCCGGGTACTTCACGTTGCCGTCGGCGTCAGCCAGGGGGTGGTCCGGCTGGTAGACGATGCGGCCTTCGCCGCTGCCCAGCTGGGTGCTCTTGACGTAAACGCCGGTTCCCTCGGAACCTTCGGCGGCCTCCACGTACCTGGCCTGGAAGGCAGGTCCGTTGGTGCTGGAGGCGTTGTTCATGTTGGCAAGGTTGTCCGAGACAGCGTCGAGCCATTTGCGGTGCACCGTCAGGGCTGAGCCGGCGATGCCGATTGCGTCAAAGGTCATCAGTTGGTCCTCATCGCGGCGCGCACAGCGTTGAATTCCCCGCCGATGGCACGGGCGGCGAACTGGAAACGCAGCACGGTGTCGATGTTGGAGAGGGTTTCGGTATCCAGGTTGACGTTGTTGCCGTTCAACTGGGTGGGCTCGAGCGAGGTGCCCGTCGTGGCGCCAACCGTGCCTTCACCGGACTTTACGGAGTCGGCGAGGGCCGCCTCGAAACTGACGCGCTTCGCGTGGTAGTTCGGCGTGTTGACGTTCGCGATGTTGTTCGCGATGGCGCGCTGGCGCAGCGCCAGGCCGTCCATGGCGCTGGCCAGGGCGGCGGAAGTCACGGATTCGAGCACAGAGTCCTGCCTGGGAAAGGTGGGGGTGGCCGATCCGTGGCCGTTAAACGAGCGATCCGTGCTCTATCAGTGGTTATCGGCACTGGTCAGCCGCGCGTTAGCAGAAAATATGAAAGTACTTGGCAGGTTTTTCGCCGGGTGTATTACCCGGTGGTCTGCGGGCTCTTCCTAAGGGACAGGTCAGCCGTTGACGTCGAGGTAGACAGCGCCGGCGGGATCCCCGACGCCGGGAACGGAGGAGACCGCCTGCAGCTGCTTGGCGACGTCCAGCCGGGCTTCTTCGAGCCTCTTGGCGACGCGCTCCTGGGCGGCGGACAGTGCGAGGGCGCGGCGGCGGGCAACGGCCGGCAGCGGTCCGGGGAGCACCGGCGGCTGCCAGCGTTTCTCGGCGTGGGGCTCCACACCGGTCTGGGGTGCGGCGGACAACGGGCCAAGCGGGTCCTTCAGGGTGCGCTCGGCGGCGCCCACGGCCATCTCCAGTACATCCAGGATCGCCGTCCAGGCTGCCAGTGCGGTGTCCGCGGGCGCCGTCAGGGTTGATTCGGAGTGCTGGATCCCGGCTCCCCCTACGCCGGTTTCCACGTCCGCCCATTTACCCAAAACCTAGACTCCCGCCACCTGTTCCGGGCTGGGTGTTCCAGGCGCTGGATGCGGGGAAGCCCGTGGCGGCGGCCCCGAAAGAGGCGGCATCTGCCGGGGCCGGGGCGGGAACCGCAGCGGCGGCGTCGTGCCAGGCCTGGCGCAGCGGTTCCAACAGTTCGATTGCTTCCCGGGTCAGCGCCGGATCGCGCTGGATGTTCGCGTTGACCAGGGCCGTGGAAACGTAGTTGTACAGGCCAAGGAGGCCGTCGGCGCCATCCCAGGCGTCCGTTTTGAGCGAGGAGATGAGTTCGGCGATGATGGCTTGGCCGTGCAGGAGGTTCTCAGTGGCGACGGGCCAATTCGCCGTTTGCTGGGCTGTCTCCGCACGGCCAAGGTCGAGCAGCAACCGGTCGTAGAGCATGGTGAGCAGCCGTGCCGGCGGAGCCGAGAGCACCGAATCCGCCAGGTACTGGTTGCGCTGGCCGGCATTCCCGTAGCCGCTGCCGAAGGAGGTCAAGGTCATGATGATGAGCTTCCTGAGAGACCGGCGAGTTGGGAGGACAGCCAGGATGACTGGGCCTTCATGCCGCTGAGTGCGACTTCAAGGGCGGAGTAAGTGCGCTGGAGCGTGGTCCTGCGCATCTCCAAGCGGTCGTCCCAGTCGGCGATCTGCTCGGTGAAGTCCTTGGCGGCGCTCTGCTGACCCTTGATCTTGGTGCTGAGGAGGCCGGCAGTGGGATCGGAGGCCTGCTTGGCGGCGTCAGCAACGCGGCCAGCTATGGTTGCCACCGCAGCCATTGTTCCGGCCGGGTCCTTTGCCAGGGCGTCCCCGAACTTGGTGGCGTCGAATTCCATCGTTCCGGTCTTCGTCAGGCTAATCCCGAACTCAGCCGGCGACTTCCCGTCAACCGGCTGTGAAGCCGCGGAGAGGATTGCTGCATTAACCTGGCGGATGGTGCTGTCACCGGTGAATATTCCGCCGGAGGTAATCGGCGCGCCCGCAGCGTTAGTGCTGACGACAACCGCGGTCTTGGTGGAAATCTGGGCAAAGACTCCGTTGACGGAACCCACGAGGTCCGAGGCGGCCTTACTGATCTGGGCATTGTCACGGGCAACGGTGACCCGCGTGGTGGTGGCTGAGACTTCGGAGACAGAAATCGAGACTCCACTGAGTACATCCGCGAACGTGTCAGTGGAGGAGCTGAGCGTAGTTTCGACCCCAGGTATTCCCGCCCACAGCTTGATCTGCGCGTCCTGGGCCGACTGCACCTTCGTCAGCCCGGCGGTACCGTCCGGATCGGCGATGGTGAACCCGCCGGCAACGCCGGTCATGGAGGAGGCAAATTGCAGCCTGTATTCGCCGCCGCCCACTGAAACCTTCGACGCCACAATACCCGCGCCGGACAGGTTCACGGCGGAGACGACGTCGTCGAGGGAGGACGTGAGCGGGGTGACGGTGATGGCCTGGCCCCCTTCGCCGGTGACTGTCATGGTGGTGTAGGGCCATACGGCAAGGTTCTTGCTGACGGAGACCTGCGTCTGGGCCAGCTGGGAGACGGTGAAATCCACGGCTCCGGGCTTCGCCCCGGCACTGACCGTGCTGGTGACCTTGGCGGAGCTGCTCGACGCCGAGTAGAGCTCCAGGCCCTTGGGGTCGGCGAGCTTGCCCGCCTTGCTAGCGAGGTCAGCGACTGCGGTATTGAGTCCCTGTAGGGCCGAGATGCGGGTCAACACGGCCGCGGCCTTGTTCTTGACGAGGTTTTGCGGCACAGCCTCCACGGCCATGAGCGAGTTGATCAGTGACGTGGTGTCCAAACCGCTGGAAAGTCCGTCGATAGAAAGTCCCACGCCTACAACTCCTTAGAACAATGGTCGGCTGAAAAGGTAATGGCTGGTGGTACTGCACAGCGCCCGGGGAGAAGAATCCACTCCCCGGGCGCTACATGCTGGCTGAACTTTGTAGCGGAAACCACCGGAGTGATCGTGTCCCGCTGTTGTTTAGCGCAGGAGCTGCAGAACACCCTGGTTGGACTGGTTTGCCTGGGCCAGCATCGCAGTGCCTGCCTGGGACAGGATGTTGTTGCGAGTGAACTTGACCATTTCCTCAGCCATGTCCGTGTCGCGGATACGGGAGTTGGAAGCCGTCAGGTTTTCCTTGGCGACGTTGATCGTCTGCACAGCCGACTCGAGGCGGTTCTGGGTGGCACCCAGATCTGCACGGGCCGTTGAGACCTGAGTGATCTGCGCATCGATGAGGTCGATCGACGCACGAGCCGCGGTCGCGCTTGTGAAGTCGAGGCCGAGCGGAACAGTTGCCCCGGCAACACCGGCGGCAACGCCCGTACCGGCTGCTACACCGGGCGTCACAGTGCCACCATCCAGCGACTTAACAATGATGCCCGTGCCAGCTCCGTTGGCATCCTTCTCAACTGAAACAGAGAACTTTGAAGAGAAGTTGTCATCTGCGCGCAGCGCACTGGCAAACTGCTCCACACTCGTGAAGGAAGCCGCGGCGCCGAGGTTACCCGTCGTGATCGCGGTCTCGACACCGGCCTTGGTCGTGGTGAAGGTGTACGCGCCAGTAAGAGCTGCGGGGGACGCGATCGCGAAGGTCGCGCTGGGAACAGCGTTTCCGCCCGAAACGAGAGCTGCCTTCACATCGGACACGCTTGCCGCACCGAGTTTTACGTCAATCTGGCTGCTCGTGTCAGAGCTTGCACCGACCTGAAGGCTGATCGACGGGACCGATCCGTTGAGCAGCTTGACACCGTTGAAGTCTGTTGAGTCTGCAATCCTGCCCAACTCCTCAACAAGGCTTGCGGCTTCCGTGCCGATGGCTTCGCGAGACTTGACGCTGTTCGTATCATTCGCTGCCTGGACGCCCAGGTCACGCAGACGCTGCAGGATGGAGTGGGTCTGGTTCAGGCCGCCTTCAGCGGTCTGGACGGCGCCAATGCCATCCTGGGCGTTGCGAGCGGCAACCGTGAGGCCACCGATCTGGGATTTCAGGCCTTCGGAGATTGCCAGGCCGGCCGCGTCGTCCCCGGCGCGGTTGATGCGCAGGCAGCTGGAAAGCTTCTCCAGCGACTTGGACAGGTCGGTCTGGGTGTTGCTGAGGCTGCGGTAAGCGTTGTTCGCGGCCATGTTGGTGTTGATCTGCATTCCCATGATGTTTCCTCCATGATGTGGGACAGTGTGCGATGGCCCATCCGTGGGCCTTCACGAGTACTTATCGCCGTTACTCAAGCACAGGTAAGCAAAATCTCGAATTCATTTTCAAACTCGGCCGAATCCGTTTCACCAGCCGGCAATCACTAACGCATTCCGTAGCCCTGCCGATAGTTTCTACGAACCCTGCTGAAGGCTGAATCGTCCGCACGATGAAATAGACGCCTCGGCACCACCGCACTAGTCATCTATGAGGGAGCCGTCCGGACCATGGCCATCCACGAACTTTCAGCCCTGCTGTGGCGGGAGCGTGAACTCCTGGACGTTCTCACCTTCAAGCTTGAGGAAGAGCAGCTGCTGCTCACCTCGGGCAAGTCACGCTGGCTGCCGCACGGAACCAAAGAAGTAGAACAGGTTCTGGGGCATCTCTCCCAGGCGAGCCTGGCGCGCACCATTGAAGCGGCTGTCGTCGCCGAGACCTGGGGCCTCCCCACCAATGCGTCCCTGGCGGAACTGGCCGCCGCAGCGCCGGAAGGTGCCTGGTCCGAGATCCTCACCGCGCATCTGAACGCCCTGACTAAGCAGACGGCCCTGATCAAGGAACTACGCGATTCCAACGAGCAGTACCTGCGCACCGCCGTCCGTTCCACGCAGGAGTCCCTTGCGGACCTGAGGCCAGTCGCTGCGGCCGGCACGTATGATGCGCAGGGCAAAACAGGGGAAACCGCCGGCTCCCGCATCTTTGACAAGCAGTTCTAAGGAAGCGAGCATGAGCACCTTCGGCGCATTGAACACGGCCTACCGCGGGCTGACGGCAGCCCAGCAGGGCATGAACGTTGCCGGGCAGAACATCGCCAACGCGGCGACTGAGGGGTACACCCGGCAGCGCGTCGATCAGTCTTCCCTGGCGGCACCCGCGCGGGGCCTCTTCAGCGGCGGACTGTTGCAGGCCGGCCAGGGCGTGTCCGTGAACGCCATCTCACGGCTCGGCAACAGCTTCCTGGACGCCGGAGTCCGCTCGGCGGGCGCCCAGGCGGGCTACGCCAGCACCCGGTCCTCCGCGCTCCAGGGGATTGAAGGCATCCTTCAGGAACCCGGCGAAAACGGCATCTCCACCGCGCTCCAGGGCTTCTGGTCCGCCTGGCAGGGCGCATCTAACCAGCCTGACGATTCCACCGCCAAGGGTCTCGTTCTTCAGGCCGGAAATGACCTGGCCACGAAGGTCTCCTCGTCTTACCGCGCCCTCGAAGCACAGTGGAGCAGCGTCCGGGGTCAGGCCGAGGGCGCCGTCCAAGCCGTCAACGCCGCCGCCGCCCAAGTGGCCGCCTACAACACAACTATCCGTTCCACCCTCGCCGCGGGCGGATCTGCCAACGAGCTGATCGATGCCCGGGCCAAGCTCACCGAGACCATCTCCCGTCTGACGGGCGGCACGGTCCGGGAACAGGCCGACGGCACCCTGGATGTCCACGTTGGTGGCAACGCGCTGGTGATGAGCGGCTCTGTCCGGGCACTCACCTTGTCCGGAAGCCAGACTTCGGACAAACTCGGCGCCTCCGTTCAGCTCGAGTGGGCGGACAGGCCGGGCGCGGCCATAGCCGTCGCCGAGGGTGAAATCGCCGGTGCATTGTCGGTGTTGGCCCCTGCCGCCAAGGGCGGCGCCATCGACGCTGCCGCGCAGGCAATCAACAAGTTCGCCGGAGACTTGAGGGACGCCGTCAACGCCCTTCACTCCGGCGGACGGAAATCCGACGGCACTCCTGCCGACAACTTTTTCGACCCAGCACCAGCTGGCCCGGCGGCCCTCGGTCTCGCCGTCCTACCTAAGGGCGCCGCTGAGATCGCGGTCGGCGTCGCCGGTGCAGGGAACCTCGACGGCAGCCTGGCCGACAAGATCTCCCAGCTCGGCGCAGGCCCGGGGTCCCCGGACAACGTTTGGGAAAGTGTCGTCACGGGCATCGGTGTGCAGTCCCGCGGAGCCCAGCAACATGAATCGCTGAGCTCGACGGCGGAGATCTCCGCTCAAACCAGCCGCGCCTCGCAGGCATCAGTGAGCCTGGACGAGGAAAACGTCAGTCTGCTCACCAACCAGCACGCCTACCAGGCTGCGGCCCGCGTGATGACCGCCGTCGACGAAGCACTTGACGTGCTGATCAACCGCACTGGATTGGTAGGAAGGTAGAACCATGCTGAACCGGGTAACAAACCTGACCATGAGCACAAATGCCCAGCGGACGTTGCAGGCTCAGCAGTCGAAGCTGGCAGAGCTGCAGGAGAAGGCCACAACGCTGGACAAGATCTCGCGGCCCTCCGACGATCCCACAGCCACCGGACAGGCTTTGCAGACCCGCGCCCGGCTGGCCGCCACCGCACAGTACGGACGCAACATTGAGGACGGCGGACGCTGGCTCACGGCTGCCGACTCGGCTTTGGGGAACGCCAACAATGTGCTTAACAAGATCCGCGATCTGACCGTCCAAGCCGGCAACGGCACTCTCAACAAGACGGCAAAGGACGCCATCGCTATCCAGTTGGACGGGCTGAACCAGGATCTGCTCTCGATCGCCAATACCAAACACTTGGGACGCAACGTCTTTGCTGGCAGCTCCGACGCAGCGACTGCCTTTGGCCCGGCGGACCCCTCGGCTTTCAACGGGGCCGCGAACAGCTCAGTGGAACGCCGCATCAGCGGCGACCAGACCATCCGAGTCGATGCCGACGGAGCCAAAATATTCGGAGAGGGGCCCACTTCGGTCTTCAAACTCGTCAGCGATATGGCGAATGCGTTGCGGTCTGGCGCGGATATTTCGGCGAAATTGACGGATGTGGACACCGTGTTGTCGAACGTCATCTCCGGGCGTGCTGAAATAGGAACCCAGCAAGTACGGCTGGAACGTGCCGGCACCGTCAACACAGAATTGGAGGCCACCTTGGACGCCCAGCGGACCGGCATTGAAAAGGCAGATCTCGGCAGCGTCATCATGGACCTGAAACTTCAGGAAACCAACTACCAGGTGGCTCTGGCCGCCACGGCGCGGGTCCTGCAGCCGACGCTGATGGACTTCCTCCGGTGAGTACTGCCGTGCTGAACACACCAGTGTCATTCACCGTCCCGATGCCGGGACTCGAGAACGCCCACGACTTCACCCTCCGGAGCGTCGATGGCGCAACCGGGTTGTACGCGCTGGAAGCGACCTCCGGCACCCCCGCGAGGTTGTTCCTGGCCGACGCGGCCGTCTTCGTGCCCGGCTACAACCCGCCGATTCCAGCTGCCGCGCTGGAGGCCCTGGAGCTGGAGGAGGGCGAGGCACCGCAGGTACTGGTCGTACTCAACCACTCCCCCAAAGCCACGACGGTGAACCTCATGGCCCCGATTGTGCTGAACACGGCAACCCGCCGTTGCAGCCAGCTGGTCCTGGACGGCCGCGAATACCCGCTTCGGGCGGACCTCAACTCGCTCTGACGGTCACTCCCGGACCCAGGACTCACCAGAAATGCGCGACGTCGATCACCAGTCGTGAGCCTGTATCCGGCCCCGCCAGGGAGAAGACGCGGAACGGCAGCCGGGCACGGACCCCGAGGCCAAGGGTTGAGTACCCCTCGAAGCTGCCCGCCCATGCCGCTTGCCGGAACGTCTGGTAGCCGTTGACGTCGGTCAGTTCATTCGGGTTTGCCGGGTTGTAGGTGGCGTTGCCGTTGTCGTCATAGGCCGGGGCGTTGGCGGTGATCTGGAGGAACGCCTGGCCCCGCAGCGGGACGGGGAGGCCCGATCCGTCCTGCGTCACTTGTGGAACGTAGCGGACGGTGTAGCCGCCGACAGGTCCGTTGAGATCAATGACCAGCCGGTCGAAGCAGTAGTGCTGGCCGGTGCGGACGTTCGTCAGCTTGGCCTGGCTCAGTGCCGGTTCCGCTTTGACCAGCGACCCCCACACCAGCCCGCAATAGGGAGCCGCTGATGCGGGACCGGGCGCCACAAGCCCGGATCCAACCGCCATCAGGATAGCTATCAACCACACCCTGAACGTCTTCATGTGGGCCCCCTAAAGAGATGAGATAGCTTCAGAATAGGAGCATTTCGGGGCTGAATCGAGGGGCCTGCCGGATCGGCGCCCAACCGTTAGGCTGCGCCGCGGCCGGTCACAGGACCGTTGCACCGGCGTCGTCCGCTTGTTATTGAACCCGCTGGTTGGAGAAGTCCCGGCGAAACGGCGAAACGCCGGTCCCCTTGCGGGAGCCGGCGTTTCGCAGTGCCTTGCTGTCTTGCTATGAAGTGGTGGTGCGCGGTGGAAGGTCCCCTAGCCTTCGCAATCGCGGCAGTACTTCATGCCGTTCTTTTCCTTGGCCACCTGGGACCGGTGACGGACCAGGAAGCAGGAGGAGCAGGTGAATTCGTCGGACTGTTCGGGAACAACAATGACCGTTAGTTCTTCGCCGGAAAGGTCGGCGCCGGGAAGGTCGATGCCTTCAGCCGTGTCGTTCTCATCGACGTCGATGACAGCGGTCTGGGCGCCGCCGCCGCGGGACGCCTGAAGGGCCTCCAGCGATTCAGCGGGAGACTCTTCTTCTGTCTTGCGTGGTGCGTCGTAATCGGTAGCCATTTGGGGGTTCACTTTCGTTGCTGCGCAGCGCCATTTCAGGCACCTCAGTGAAGAAGTTTAGGACATTATGCACGCAGTTGAAGAATAGTGTGGCGAATCCGACACTTTGCGTCGGACAGTCCCAGCAGCCCGCTCAGGTTACCGGCCAGACAATGAGCGTCTTCCACTTGGCTGGGTCGGGCTCCGCCGCCGGGTCGCTGAGATAGTACTCCCACATCGCATTCCCCGGCGTCAGGCCGTCGGCCTGCATCTTCCCCATAATCGCCCCGTACGTTTCGGGCAGAGTCTCGTACGGGCCCACGTGCATCGCTTCGAACGCCTGGCCCGCCGGGAGGGTTCCCGCGGTCACCCCGCCGTCGCCCCCGCCGGGAAAGGGCGCCGCCACGGGAAAGCCCGCCTCAACGTCGACGACGTCGGTCGGCATTCCGCGGTACATGGCGAATGGCGGTCCCGCCAGCTGGACGTGCTGTTGTTCGGCCGCGCTCATCACCAAGCTGTAGGCGCGGCTGAAGAACCCGCGCAACTCCTTCATGGGAACGGTCTCCCGCAACACCGCCGTCGGCTGCTCCTGGAGCTGCGTGGACTTGATGTCCGGCGTCTTTTCCGGATTCGTTTCAGTCATACGCCCAGACTCCGCCGTGCGGATTCCGTGGACTAGGGCCTAACGTCCCGCGGGCCAGGTGTCCGGACGTTGGCGAACAGGTTCGATTAGTCGATCACGGCCAGGTCAGGAATCCATTTGTCCTGTGATTCCTGGGCGTTGAACATCAGGATCCAGACGCCGTCTTTGACCCCGTGGATGTCCGTAAACGGCGTGTACGCGAACCAGAACTGGCTGCGGGCTTGGGTTTCCGTGTTCTGCATTTCGACGACCTTGAACGGAAGCTCCTCCCAGGTGCCGTCCATGGGAATGAAGCTATTGGATTCGGCAACGAGGAGCATGCTCGTTGAATCCGGGAGAGGGGAAGTGCTGGGCCTCCCGCTCGCGGCCGCGGCCGCGGAGACCTCCGCGTAAGCCATGGGAAAGAGGGGCGAAACCCGTGACGGGGCCATCTTTGCGTAGTTGCCGCCGGGGTCCGCCGGGGTGGCCGTGGCGCCGGGGTCCGGCTGGGCGCTCCAGCGGGCCGTCGCAGCCTTAAGGAGTTCGTCGTTGACGATCTGCTCGCCGGTGTCTGAGCTCGACACTTTCCTGGCGGCCCGGAGTCTGGGGTCCGGGGCGATCCCTGCCGTCCCGGTGATCGCGCTGTCCTGGTAGACCTCCCGAAGGAACGCCCCGTAGGCCAGTTGGTCCTCCCGGCTCTGCTTCTCAAATGTGGCAACGTCCATGGCCTCCAGCGCACTGACCTTGGCCTGCTGCTCCGCCGTGAGCGCCTTGTACGGCGCACTGTCTTGCAGGACAGTCCGGGCCGGGGCCGCTGGGGCGGAGGAGGCTGCGGGCGGGGTAGCGGCAGTCGACTGGGCGGGGGTGCCAGGCTGGGTTGAGGCGCCGGATCCGGCCGGGGCGCCGGCCGTGCAGCCGGTGAGCAAGGCGGCCACGGTAAGCAGCGTCAGGCCGGCGGCAGCGGTGTGTCGGTACAGGTGCCTGACGGTCATGGTGTCCCCCCACAAACTCAGCCCTGCCGGTCATCCCGGCTGGCCGGTTGAAGAATCAAAAAGTGTGCGCCGGATGGCCTTGGCAAGCCATCTGAGACGTGCTGCGCAGTGTACGGACATTGTCCACAATTTCCTTGTTGATTGCCACGGTTGTCGTGCCAGGATGAACGCCAGCCCCTGCACACGCGATGCGCTGTCTGGTTCCGGGGGAACCAGGAGGGTGCGCCCTTGCTTGGGGGGAAAACAAAAACCGCGCCGCCACCGGGACAATTCCCAGTGACTGCGCGGTTTCCTACCGGGCCCCCTGTCGGATTCGAACCGACGACCCCCGCTTATCGCGGCGGGGTATCCCGGGTGTTCCCGATGGTGCCCTGAACTGGCCTCTGACCAGCGGTTTCGCAACTGTTGATGTCGAAAGCGTACCCGCCGGTTCCCTGGAGCTCCCGTTGAAAGCGTGTCGTAAACGTGCCGTATCTGTGTTGTTTTCGTCAACAGCAATGCCGACCATCCATTGCAGAGGAGATCTGTCAGCGATCATGTGGAACGACCCACTAGCGGGCGCGAGTCTGTATGAATTTGGTGGGCTATTAGACGAGGATCGGCGTCGCCCTTCAGTGGGTAGGCGCTTACGACTGGCCCTCACCGCGCAACCGCCCCTCTCCCCTTAACGCGATCTGGACACCCCGTAGCTGATGAGCGACTGCGCGCCGTAGCCACCAGACGTCCCCTTGGGAAAGCAGCCTGGTACATCGGCGCGGCATCCGCGAACTGACAAACTCTAATTCTCCTTCAACTCCCCATTCCACCCATCGGCCACCCACCGGCTGGTACGTCATCGAGCCACGCTGAGGGAATTATGGATCCGACCTTATTGACCATGTAGCGAAAGACATAGTCTGACCCTTGCTTGCCGGCGGCTTTGGCTACGCCGGATAGAGAGACGAACAGTGAGGCTTGGCTGTCGGAAAAGCCAGCGGAGATCAGCGGGTGGTACTCCCCTTCCGTGGCCAAAGAATCCAGCAGGCGCTCCACTGCGGGTACGTGGAAGTCCGAGTCGTTGACGTGCGTCGTGAACAGGTGTGGGGCACCCACGTCAAGCAGCTGGCCGAAGCCGCTAAGGAGGTCGTTTCTGGTCCGGTCTTTCCTCCTGAGCTGCGCTCTCGCTTCCTCGGTCAGTGTCGCGTTCCGATCACTGGCTTCGTTTTTCTGCCTAAGCAGGTCATAGTCGGAGGCGGCGCGTGTGTACCCGGCAAAGTGGTCGGAGAAGGCCGGGGAATTCTGAAGTCTCGCGGCCAGTCGAAGCGCTTCGAATTCCTGCCAAGCATCATCCAGTTCCTGTGAGCTGATGGAAAGCGCTTCTTCCAAGACGGGCGCCAGGTAGCCGTGGATCCGGTTCGGAGGCATGCTGTGTTCTGCGTAGAGCCGGTCGGCAGAGAGAAGCGATCCGTAGTACTCGCGCCCGCCGAGAAGCCCCTCTGGGCGGCTCATGTTCAAGAGACGCGCCAGCACCTCATGGCGGTTCCCGGCTAGGGCAGCTATCCCCGCGGCATAATACAACGCTGCAGCCGAAAACAGCTTGAGATTCAGATGCCAGACCAAGCCTTCGGCCGGAGTCGGCGCTGCTAGTCTGCGGATCTCGTTCATCCACCACGTATCGGTCTGGGGCGAACCCCAGTAAGCCAAGGTGGCAGTGAGCGCCGCGGCAACGGTGGTCGCCTCTTCGATGGCTGCTACCACATCAGGCTTCGGAGTCATCGGGAGATTCGTCGACACGAAATGCGGACCTTCGTGCACCCGCACGATTTCGCGTTTGAAACGGTCGTGGACCGAAATTGCCACAGCCCTGCCGGCGAGTTCCCGCTTGGCCGTTTCCACGGCGGCAGCCACTAACAATGGGTGGCGGGCTTCCCGGGCTTTCATAGCCCGCACGGCGTCACTGAGTTGGCTGAACCCCTCGTCAGCGCTGATGCGGAGGAGAAAGCCCTTCTTCTCCTTGATCAAGTCCTGGGCTTCCTTGCTGGCCTCATGCGGCTCAAACCAGCCCATCGTCTGCCTGGCCGAGTACTTACTCCGGATAGCGTCATGAACCTGAGGGTCATACACGCCCGACCATCCAGCGATGATCAGACCGTACTCACGCACAATCTGCTCCAGGAGCTCCTGCCGTGGGGGGCTGTATGCCGCGAGTTCGTCGTACGTGTTCAGCATTGAGCTGGGATCTTGGTACTCGCCGTGCAGGTGGATGACCCGGCATCCTTGGGTGTGGAGCGGTTCCATTCCTTCCAGGCTGGCATTGGAGGACAGAATGACTGGGTCGATTCCCTGAGCTCTTATCGCCTTCTCAATGAGGTGGTCGAAGTTCAGGGTGACGATGACTTTCACATACCCATCTGCGACAAGACGGGCGATGGCATGGTGGGCGTCGGTGGGCTCTTTGAGGCCACTTTGTCGCTCTTCTTCTGTTTGTTTGAAAATGTCCTGCAGGATGCTCTTTCGCTCCCACGGGGTGGGCGCCAACCGTTCCAACAGTGGCTGATACTCGGCGTCGTTGCCGTAAGTCTCCTCGTACCAGGCGTTCGTGTCCTTGATGTCGTCGGGGTCTTTCCCGGCTTGGAGAGCAACCATCGAGGTGAGCTTTTGGCGTACACCCCACGCGGTAGGAATCCCGCTTGCAGCTGAGACCCCGGAGCCGATCAACAGAGCGTACGATCCCGGGTTGGAGTAAACGGAAAACGCTAAGGTCATTAGGTCGTTCTGGGTGCTTTTGACGGTCATGCACATACGCTAGCGTGAGCGAACCTGCCCGGCGGGACCGTGACGTCTTCGGTCCAGTTCCGGCCTAACACGTCGGAGTCGGAGCGGATGACCAGACCGAGCGGGTCCTCGCCTAAGGTGGGTCCATGAGCGAACCCAGCGAACTGCCCGCCGTCCCAGCCGCGTTGACGGCGTGGATTGAGGAGCACCCCCGCCCCAATGCCATCAACGGCCATGGGTTCGAGCTGAATCTGGGCTTGTGGAACCGGCAGATGGGGCACCTGCGTGGTGGGCCAGTGGCAGGTAGCCAGGGAGAGAATGACCGCGGACGAATTAGTCGCGAGGATTTGTTCCGTCTGGCTCCGGCAGCGCGCGATGACGAATCGGGTGTCGGCGCGCTGCGGCTCTTCTGGCACATGCTCGTATGGGGAACAGGTACTGCGCACCGGAACACCCCAGGACGTATCCAGTCCGTAGAGTCAGATCAGACGAAGGCTGGTCTGACTCTGCACAATGCGGCCAAGCGATCAGTCACGGATCCGCGCGCCGCGTTTCTGTTGATGCGGCCCTGGGGAAACGCCCTGAAACATCTCGGTCCGAACTTCTTTACGAAATTCCTCTATTTCTCAGGCGGCGGGGCGGTGGACCACCCTTGCCTCATCGTCGATAAGCGTGTCCTGACCTCCCTCTTCCGAGAAACGGGAATGAAGGTGTTTCTCCCTCGGACCACGAACTATGGCGTCGGTGTCTATGAGTACGCGTTGACGGTGATGCATTTCTGGGCACGGGAACTTTCCACTACCGATCGGACGGTGGGGGCAGACGAAGTCGAACGGTGGGCTTTTGCAACCGGGAAGGCCTAGAAGGTCGCCCTTTTGCCCCCGACTCTGAGAACCCGCCAGCGCCGCCATCAGGAACATCACGGCCGCGCCACTAGGCTGGTTCCCATGCAAAGCGACGGACCAAAGCCTCGTCCTGACATGGCCCCGTTTGAACTCGTCTGGCCGCCTGCTTTGAAGAGGCCCGCAACCCCGCCTACCTTGCTGTACTTGGATCTCAATCACTGGATAAACCTCGCAAAGGCGAAACTCCAGCGCGGAAGCGCGGCCCGCTACCAAGATCTTCTCTACCAATGCCGACGAGCCGTCACGGAAAAGCGGATTCGAATCCTATTGTCGGCCCCATTGGTGGAGGAGATCTACGCAATACGAGATCCGCGCCAGAGGAACGATCTGGCAAACCTCATAGAAGAACTAACTCATTTCGAGTACATGGCGAGCCTTGTGGACGTTAAGAAACTCGAACTGCAGGCAACCCTGGATGCCATGACTAAAACACGTGGCCTGGCGTTTTCACCCGTCCCTCTGGTTGGTAAGAGCCTTTTGCATGCCTTCGGCAGGGTAGGTGGGTTGCGTCTGGTGGATGCCGATGGTTTATCCGTCGAGCGCAACACCCTCGATCCAGAGCGTCAGGAGCGGCTGAGAGCCTTGGAACGTCAGGCCGAGCGAATGCTCATTGCAGGGCCGAGCGATGAGGACCTCCCGGGGATGCGAGAACGAGGATATGCACCCGAGGTCCATCGAGAGTCTCTTGTCGGCAACGTGCGAATTGAGCAGCACTTCGCGGATGAACAGCTTAGCGAAAGTTGGCGCCGCGGACGCTTGAGGGATGTGTTGGCCGGGCGCGAGGTGAATCTCGAACTCAACGACATGCTCACTGCCGAATTGACGGCGCGGGCCATGACTCTTAGTGATGTCGTGGACAACCTCACAGATGCCCGAAGACTGGTACTGAGCATGCCCAGCAGCTGCGTGACCGTTGAGCTGAAGACCCACTATCACCGCGACGCAAAGAAACGATGGTCCGTCAATGACCTCCACGACATCAGTGCCATGTCGCTCGCGGTGCCATACTGCGACATCGTCTTCACTGACGCAGCTGCAAGGAATGGCTTAGTACGAGCAAAGCTCCATGAGCGGATGAACACCATCCTGCCGAGAACTCCGGAAGACCTGGCAAATATCCTAAAGGACCTCTAAGTCCAATCGCCTGGCTCGCTTGGCCTCGCTGCCGGCCCGGACTGTAAGCAACCGCATGCCGCCATGTGCGTGGTCACGTTGAGCCGTTCGGGTCCACCAATGAGGCAAGATACTTCTCATGGGTTCCACAACTTTCGAAGACGTCCTTGACCGCTTGTACTTCAAAGCCATCGACCAGAAGGACAAAGGAACCAGCTTCGAACGCCTGATCCGGCGCTACCTTCAGCTCGAGCCCAAGTACGCGGACCAGTTCTCCGATGTCTGGATGTGGAACGAGTGGCCCGGCCGGAACGGCAAGGTGGACACCGGCATCGACCTGGTTGCACGGGACCGGTACACGGGAGAGCTCACGGCGATCCAGTGCAAGTTCTTCGACCCGACGCTGACTCTTCAGAAGGGGCAGATCGATTCCTTCTTCACGGCCGCCGGCAAGACTGACTTCTCCTACGGCATGGTGGTCTCCACCACAGACAAGTGGTCCAAACACGCCGAGGACGCGCTCGAGGGCCAGTCGAAGGAGATGACCCGGCTGCGGCTCAAAGATCTGGCCGAGTCAACGATTGACTGGTCCGAGTTCGACGTGGACCAGCCGGAGAAGATGCGCCAGCTGGACCGGAAGGCTCCGCGCAAGTACCAGCGAGAGGCGATCGACGACGTCGCCGCCGGCTTCAAGGCCGGCGACCGAGGAAAGCTGATCATGGCCTGCGGCACAGGCAAGACCTATACATCACTGAAGATTGTCGAGGAGCAGGTACCTGTCGGGGGCAGTGTGTTGTTCCTGGTGCCCTCGATCGCGCTGCTGCAGCAGACGCTGAATGAGTGGACGGCGCAGGCCACCGTCCCGTTGCGGCCCCTGGCCGTATGCTCGGACACGAAGGTGGGCCGGCGCGAGCATGAGGACGTCTCCGTGCATGACCTCGCGTTTCCGGCCACCACGGACCCGGTGAAGCTGCTCAACCGGGCACGCATCAGCACGGGCCAGGAAGCTGTCACCGTTGTGTTCTCCACCTACCAGTCCATCGACGTCATCGCCCAGGCCCAGAAGGATGGACTTGGCGACTTCGATCTGATCCTGTGCGACGAGGCCCACCGCACCACCGGCATCACGGAAGCCGACCACGATGATTCGACGTTCGTCCGCGTCCACGACAACTCCTACATCAAGGCCGCCAAGCGCCTTTACATGACCGCCACCCCACGGATCTACGTGCAGGATTCTAAGGCCAAGGCGGCCGAGGATAACGTCGCCGTCTACTCGATGGACGACGAGGCCGTCTACGGGCCCGAGTTCCACCATCTGGGTTTCGGCAAGGCCGTGGAGATGGGCCACCTGGCCGACTACAAGGTCCTGGTCCTTGCCGTCGATGAGGAAGCCGTCTCCCGGTCGTTCCAGGGCTTGTTCGAGGAGAACGGTGACCTGAAACTCGACGATGCTGCCCGAATCGTCGGCTGCTGGAACGGACTGTCAAAGCGCGGCGTCAACGGCCAGCGCCTGGACGTCGCGGACGCCTCGCCGATGCGTCGCGCCGTAGCCTTCGCCCGCAACATCAAGGAATCGAAGAAGCTCGCCGCCGAGTTCGAACTGATCGGGCGTCAACTTCTTGTCAACAGCACCGATGGCCAAGCCAAGACTGAAGAGACCGTCTCAACCGCACGGGCGGACTCCGCGCTAAGGCTGGAGGCAGGTCACGTAGACGGCACGTTCAACGTGCTGGAACGCTCCGCGAAGCTGGACTGGCTCAAGGAACCCACGGACGGGAACGTCTGCCGGATCCTGTCCAATGCCCGGTGCCTGTCCGAGGGCGTGGACGTGCCGACCCTGGACGCGGTGCTGTTCCTTAACCCTCGCAACTCACAGGTCGACGTCGTGCAGTCGGTTGGCCGCGTGATGCGCAAAGCGGAGGGCAAGGAATACGGATACATCATCCTCCCAATTGCCGTTCCCGCCTCCCAGGACCCGGAAACGGCACTAAACGACAACAAGAAGTACAAAGTGGTCTGGGACGTGCTGCAGGCCCTGCGCGCCCACGATGACCGGTTCGAAGCCATGATCAACAAGCTCGACCTTAACCGGAACGCCAACGACGTCATCGACGTCATAACGGTCGCCGACCCGTTCAACAACGACATCGAACCCGGCACCGGAGGCTCCGCGGACAGCGACGGCCCAAGCCAGGACACGCTGTTCCACCTCGCCGGCGCCGATGCCTGGCGCAACGCCATCTTCGCCCGCATGGTCCGCAAAGTCGGGGACCGGCGCTACTGGGAATCCTGGGCCGCCGACGTCAAGGAGATCGCGGACCGTCACGTCGTCCGAATCCGCACCATCCTCGACGGCCCCGACCCACGCGCCCGGGAAGAATTCGCGGTTTTCCTGGAAGGGCTGCGCGGGAACCTGAATGACGGCATCACCGACTCCGACGCGATCGACATGCTCTCCCAGCATCTCATCACCAAGCCCGTCTTTGAGGCCCTGTTCGATGGCTATTCTTTCGCCGCGCACAACCCAGTCTCCCAGGTCATGGACTCGATGATCGCGGTGCTGGAGCAATACAACCTCGACTCCGAGGTCCAGAACCTCGAGGACTTCTACCGTTCAGTGCGGATCCGAGCGGAGGGCGTCACGAACGCCGAAGGCAAGCAGAGAATCATCACCGAGCTGTACGAGAAGTTCTTCAAACTCGCGTTCCCGCGCGCGGCCGAGTCTCTGGGAATCGTTTACACCCCGGTTGAGGTCGTCGACTTCATCATCCGTGCCGTGGACGACGTCCTCGCAAAGGACTTCGACACCTCGCTCTCCGCCCCGGGTGTGCACGTGCTGGACCCGTTTTCCGGCACCGGCACGTTCACAGTGCGGCTCCTGCAATCCGGGCGCATCAAGCCTGAAGACCTGCTGCGAAAGTACACGGCCGAACTCCACGCAAACGAGATCCTTCTTATGGCCTACTACATTGCCGCAATCAACATCGAAGCGACCCTCCATGGGCTCCTAGAGGAGCAGGCTGCGGAACGCGGCGAGGACCCCGATACGGTCGAGTACGTGCCGTTTGACGGGGTCGTGCTCACAGATACGTTCCAGATGACCGAGGACGGCGACACCTTGGACGAGCACGTCTTCACGTCCAACAACGAGCGTGTCGTCGCCCAGAATGCACTGGACATCCGGGTCATTATCGGCAACCCGCCTTACTCGGTCGGCCAAACAAGCGAGAACGACGACAACGCCAATCTGAAGTACCCGACACTCGATGCATCAATCAGGTCGAGTTACGTCCGCCGGTCGTCGGGAGCGAGCCCGCGGTCTCTATACGACTCCTACGTCCGCTCCATAAGATGGGCCTCCGACAGGATTCTCAAGTCAGAGCACGGGGGCGTGGTCTGTTTTGTCTCCAATGGCGGCTACATCGATTCAAATTCAGCTGATGGGCTTCGCAAGACTCTCGTCGACGAGTTCCACGAGATCTACGTCTACAACCTACGAGGAAATCAACGCACGGCCGGGGAGGAGAGCCGCAAGGAGGGCGGCAAGATTTTCGACTCCGGCAGCCGGGCAACTGTGGCCGTCGTGATGCTCGTGAAACGCCCCGGCCCGGTCACAAAAGGTGTGCTGAACTATCGGGACATCGGCGACTTCCTGAGCCGCAAGGAGAAGCTCGAGATTGTCGACGAGGCAGAGCTCGGGACAATTCCGTGGACCCAAATCAGTCCTAACGCCAACGGCGACTGGATCAATCAACGGACGAACGAGTTCGAGGATTTCGCACCTCTGGCTCGAACTGCCCGTGGCAACCAAAGCGGGACCCCCATTTTCGAACGGACCTCCCTCGGGCTAACAACGAATAGGGATGTCTGGATTTACGGCTCGAGCCAAACGGAGCTGACAGGCAACATTAATAGAATGGCCACCAGCTTCAACGATCTGGTCGCAAGCGGGATTAAGGATCATGCTCACCTGGAGACTTCGAAAATCAGTTGGAGCGTAAACCTCAAGAAACGCCTGACCAGCGGGGTCCCGCTGGATCTCCGAAATCCGGACGTTCGAGTAGCCGCTTACCGTCCATTCAACAAGCAGTGGGCAATCCTTGAGCGTGACATCATTGAACGCCCCCGGAGTATTCCGGAGCTCTTTCCTAGTCCATCGGCGACGAATCTCGGTTTCTACATCACCTCGCCAGCATCGCACTATCCGACTTTCGAGGCTCTAATGGTCGACGGGATTCCGGATCTGCACATGTTGGACACCGGCCAGTTCTTCCCTCGCTACACGTACTCGGCGCAGGCAACGGGGACGCTATTCGACTCACCCGACGGAGAGATGCAGCGGGTGGACAACATCACCGACGCAGCTCTTGCCGGCTATTGTTCAGCCTACGGTCCTGAGGTGACCAAAGACGACGTCTTTTACTATGTCTATGGTCTACTGCATTCCCTCGAGTACCGGGCACGTTTCGCGGCGGACCTCAAGAGAACTCTTCCGCGCGTCCCCAAGGTCCCCGGCATGGAAAGGTTCCGCGCCTTCAGCCAAGCAGGGCGGGAGCTCTCCATCTTGCACATCGGCTACGAGTCGGTGGACCCATATCCGCTCAAGGAGATACAGACCGGGCTGGTGCCATCCGCCGAAGAGTACGCCAAATATGCGGTGACGAAAATGAGATACGCCGGCAAAGCCGGCGCTTGGGACAAGTCTCGAATCCTCTACAACTCCTACATCTCCCTTGCGGGCATTCCAGAGGACGCACAACGGTACAAACTCGGTTCGCGCTCCGCGGTGGACTGGATTGTGGAGCGGTACCAAGTGAAGAAAGACAAGGCCTCCGGGATTGTCAATGACCCTAATGGCTGGTCACGCGAACATAGCCAGCCCCGCTACATCATCGACCTGATCGGCCGGATCGTCACTGTCAGCCTGGAGACAAACCGAATCGTCGACTCCCTGCCGAGCCTCGGTTTGGACAAGTAGCAAACAGGCCGGTCCGTGAAGGCGCCGGGACCTTAGAGCAGTTTCATCTTCGTCCAAGTGTCGGGATCAACAGCCTCGATGCCCTCAAGGAAGAACGCCCGGTCCGGCCCGAGGATTTCGCCAATGGATTCTGCGAGTCGATCGAGGTGCCACAGCGACAGAGTTCGTCCTGGACCAGCTTCCAGAACGATCACGGAGCAACCGTCTGTCTCGTAATGCCAGACGTTGTTCCACGCGAGTCGGGCCGCGACTGCCCTAATGCGGCTCCCCTCCATGTCACTTAGCATCCTGCTCCTGGGTACGTTCCAGTCCTGTGGCTGCCTCTCCATCGCGACAACGCACGGCTCTCTCCCTCGCCCTGTAGACCGTCCCGCGCGAGACTGAAAAGAGTTCGGCGAGCTCAGCGACGGAATGTTCGCCGGCGTCGCTCAGGCGCATTAAATGCTCCTCCTGTTTGAGGCTCAGCTTGGGCTTCTTACCGCGAAGTTTTCCTTTGGCCTTTGCAATTTGCATCCCCTGGCGCGTTCTGGAGCGGAGGAGGTCCGCCTCGAATTCCGCGATCATCGATAGGCAGGTGTAGAGAAGACGGGACATAGGGTCTTGAGGGTCGTGAACGGAGGTTCCCAGTTGAAGACTCACACCCATGGCGGTCAACTCCTCCAGTATGTTCCGCGCGTCCGGCAGTGAACGGGCAAGTCTGTCCAGCTTTGCGACGACGAGCACGTCCCCCTCTCTGACGGCAGCCAGTGCCTCCCGAAGACCTGGACGGTCCCTATTAGTTCCGGTCAGCCCGTGGTCAACATATACCCGGGTCGCGCCAAGTTCCTGCAGTTGCTGACGTTGTGCAGCAAGGTCCTGCTCCGCGGTACTGCACCGGGCGTATCCGATCTTCAATTTTGTCTCCTTCGTGTTCGTTTAGCCCCCGCTCACCGGACGGTTCACCGGGCGGGTCTTACGGACGCACATATTCCGGATCTCAGCGGGCCGGGCCGGTGTACCGGTGGCCGATCCCCTTACGGACGCCCGTCGCGGCCTGTTCGGCGTCCGCTTCCCACCCGTGGTTTCCTGCTCCGAGGAAGGCTGCTATACCTGCGCGGCGAGGTTCTTCAACAGCTGCCCTCGCCACTTGGGGTCCGTGAGAAGGAATGCGTGTGCCACGAAGATAGCGTCGACCGTTTTCGATTGCGCCAGGGAGATATGCTCCAGCTCCTCGATAAAGTCGACGAGCAGGCCTTTGGCAGCATCCTCGTCCTCATCCGGGTAAACGGCGGCGCAGAACTGGGAAGTCCAGAGGGTGGCCGCCGCCAGAGATTCGGTGCGGGCCGCGACATCACTGAAGAGGTAGCCGTCATCGCGCCAAGCCAACAGAATGTTTTGGTGATCAGCAACCCAGCCGGCCGGGTAGACCAGATTTGTAAGCCGGAGGGCTAGAGCCCCGAGATAAAGAACATCTTCAAGCATGTCGGGGATGACGCCGCCATATGGAGAACTGTCAATCCCTTCGGCCGCCCGGGCGATTGCTCCCGGATGATATTCGTACTGCTCGTACATGGTTCTCCTCGATCTCGGCTGATCCTCTGCAACTCATGTGTGCGGACCGTTGAAGAAGTCCCGTCGCGAGGCGAGGGAACGGAGACAGGCCTGCACCTCTTCTTCAGGCGCCGAAGGCGCCTGAAGAAGAGGTGCAGGGTTCAGAGTCCACTACAACAGGGCCGAGACCACGTCGTGTTGCTTGGTGAAACGTAGGGTTCCGACGCGTCTCCACCGGCAGCGGACACCGACAACGCGCCTGAGGACGAGCGGGCCACCACATGACTCATTACTCCGGCCGACTCGGGAAAGCCGGCTCCTCAGATCCGCGGGCGGAGATCCTTGGAGCTGCAAACTAAGGCTCGCGTTCCGGCTGCTGTCTTTCACGCAGGGCACCGACGAGGCCTAGTACTACAGTCGCGTTTAATTTTGGCCGTATCGGCGGTTTAACCGGACTTTCCGCTCGCGGCCTGTTAATCGTTGGTGGTGAGTGATGATATTTGTGTGGCGGACGTAGAAGAGTGGGCCGATGGTCTGGAAGAAATCGGCGATCTGATTGGGCGGCGGTTTGTCCGGTCGGAACCGCGGCGGAACGCTGTGGGGTATGTGCGAGGGCTGCTTTCGGATGAGGAACGCAAGAATTCCTGGACGCTGTCCGAACGCGCCGGGCACGGCACCCCGGATGGCATGCAACGCCTGCTCTCGACCACCGACTGGGACCCGGATGCCGTGCGGGATGACCTGTTCACCTACGTCAACCGCCACCTGGGCGATCCCGACGGGATCCTGATCATTGACGAGACTGGATTCCTCAAGAAGGGCGCCGCCTCAGCCGGGGTCGCACGCCAGTATTCGGGCACCGCCGGGCGCGTGGAGAACTGCCAGATCGGGGTGTTCCTGACGTACTCCGCCCCGGCCGGGCGCACCCTGCTGGACCGGGAACTCTACCTGCCCAAAGCCTGGGCCGATGACCGGGAAAGATGCACCCGGGCCGGGATCCCCAAAACCCGGGAATTCGCCACGAAACCGGCACTGGCAGCGGACATGATCGACCGCGCCCTGGATGCCGGGATCCTTGCCCGCTGGGCCACCGGGGACGCGGTCTATGGGCAGCACACGGGGCTGCGCCGCCGTCTGGAAGCCAGGGGGTTGCACTACGTGCTGGCGGTTCCCATGAACCAGAACGTCATCGCCCCCACAGTCGGGATCGGCGAGCAATGGCGCGCGGATAAACTCATCGCCTCGCTGCGCACCAATGCCTGGCGGACCAGGACCGCCGGCGCCGGGACCAAGGGCGACCGCCGGTATTCCTGGGCACGAACCCGCATCAACGGACCCGCCGAAACAGGGGAACACTGGCTACTGGCCCGCCGCTCCCTGAAAGACCCCTCCGATCTGGCTTACTACATCTGCCATGGCCCGAACCGCGTCTCGCTGGCCGAGCTGGTGCGGATCGCCGGCGCCCGCTGGGCCATCGAGGAAACCTTCCAAACTTCCAAAGGAGAAACCGGACTGGACCACTACCAAGTGCGCCAATACACCGGCTGGTACCGCCACATCACCCTCTCCATGTTCGCCCAGGCCTTCCTGACCGTGGTCCGCTCCAAAAAAGGGGCCCTGCCGCCGAAACCGCGGAACTGATCCGGCTCTCACTGCCTGAAATCAGGCGCCTGCTGGTCCGAATGGTCTGGCACCGGACCACCGCCCCCGAACAAGTCCTGGAACACTCAACCTGGCGACGAAAACACCAACACCGCGCACGACATAGTCATTACAAAGCCCGCGGACACACCCCATAAACGCGACTGTAGTACTAGGCAGCGAACGAATCATCTGAGGACCGTCTGGCTGCACATCAACGCCGGCGTAGACGCTGCAGCTCGTCTACGCCGGCTACCCAGGTCTCCCTCGGTGCGTAGATAAAAATGCGGACGACATTCCCAGTCATTCCGGGGTGATTTCGAGGCTGAGGGGTCGGGTCTACCTGTCTACTCGAATTTGAGAGTCATTCAAATATTTTCTAGTCCTGCCCCTGACAAGCAGGCGGGGATGCTCGGGGTAGATCTCGTAGACGGCCGAACGCCTCGGCCACAAGGCACCCACGCATCCCCGCGCCCCGGACGCGTCCGGCCTTTCCCGGGAAGAGAGCTGTCATTCTTCGTGCCTAGTCTCGCGTTTGCCGGGACCGACCCGGACCATGACCGGGGTCTCCACCCCAAAAATGACATCGGCGATTTTTTGCGCGGGGCACCCCTTCTATAGGCGACAACAACTCTGGCATCGACAGAAAGAGGTATCCTCGTGGACCTCGCCGCCTGGCACCAACAGTACGAAACGCTCTATGGAGCCCACATCGCCGCCGGCCACTACCAGGACGCTCTTCTGGGCATCAGCGTCCCGGGCAACTGGGCCGGGTTCAAGATCCCGCTCCTCGACACCGTTGCCATCGATAAGAAACTGATACAGCTGGATCGGGCCGGCAAGGACATTTATTTCCGGGTCGTCCCGCTGAAGGCCGGGGTTTACGGTCAGGGCGAACGGGCGGGCGCCGACCGCAACGATCTGATGCCCGCCGCGTGGGGTGACGGAGACACCCGGGACGGCGAACACAAACCGTTCCGTGGCGAATTCAAAGGCTTTCCGCACCCCACCACCGACCAAGTGCTGGACATGTACGAGGCCGTACTGCCTGTCTCGATGGCCAACGGTTCAGGAGGAGGCGTGCACGCGTACTGGCTCCATGCCATGCCGCTCGAGAACGCGGCCGGGAACAACGCGTCGATGAACATCCTCAGGCGGATCGATTACGCCATGAAGCAGGCGGCAAAGGAACGGGGCTTCGGTTTGGACACCGGCATCACCTCCGATCCTGCCCGCATCCTTCGGGTTGCCGGCTCCATGAACTACAAGCGCAGAAACGACCCGCGACACGTCACCGTGCTCACCAACAACACGGGCATCCTCTACACATTCGAGCAGTTGGACTCGATTCTGCCGCACATACCCAGGATCGAACCAAAACGCTCCATCGCCACCGCACCGAAACGCACAGACCGGAAACAGATCAATTCCTGGTCAGCGCAGGTTCCCGTCTCCTTCCTCATGGAGGAGGTCTGGGGCATGACCACCGCAGACGGCGACGCTGACACCACCGAATACCGCCGGTGGGTCTACCCGCGCGAAGACGGCACCGCATCCGAAAGCGACAAGCATGCCAAAACGTTCCTCTCCGAACGCGGCGTCGAGTACGTGGTCGCCTACGGCGGCCGCATCCAGGACGAATGGGGCATCAACGACTTCCGCACCGCGCTGACCTCCTGGGACCTGCTGCTGACCTGTCTCGGCGGAAACATGCCGCTAGCCCGCTTCATGGCCAAAGAATTCCCCGAGCCCTCCCAGGACCTCGTCGACAACCTCATATCCGCCAACGAAGCGCGCCACGGTATCACCGCCGGCTGACCGAACACTGTCTAAAAAAACTCGCAACAAATATTTCACCGTTTTTGCGCGGCGCGCCCCTTCTGTCTGTAGCAGGAAAAAATAACTGACCGCCCCGGCCCCAGGGCCACGTCTGAAAGGCAACACGTCATCGACGCCCCACCCCCTACACCGCTGGAATACACACCCCGCCACGTCGGGCCCGGCCTCCTTCAACTCGGGCCGCTCCTGGCACCCACCCCTCCCACAGCCCTGCCGGCCCTCGCCACAACCAGTGGCCCCGCCCAACCTTGCGCGGCATCGTTCTATGGCAAGGTCCCCGACCCGTCCCGCATTCTGTTCGCGGCCATGATGAACCTCACCGACATGGGTCTCGGCGCCCGGCTGGCCATCCATTACAAGGACTGTATTGCGTTCTGTACGAGCGCCAAGGGCGGCTTCTGGGTCATCTGGACCGGCACTCACTGGACTCAGGACGTGGACGGTGTCCTGGTTGAGTCCTTCGCCCGCACTGTCATTGCCTCCGTCAGTACCGACGAGGCAGAACATGCAAAGAACACCGACCCCGATGTGCTCAGCGCCCGGTCAGCCCTGGACCACGCCACCGCCTTGGGACAAGCACCAAAGGTGCTGCTGGCCCTCCAAGCAGCCCTCGAGGCCGCTGAGCAGAGGGCCGTCTACAACCGCAAACAGTTCGGCGAGCGTTGCGAAAACGGGATGATCCACATCACGGCAGCCATCAAGGCGGCCCAGGCTCACCTGACGGTCCCCGCCGAAAAGTTCGACACCAACCCCTACCTGATGAACTTCAAAAACGGCACTCTCGACCTGCGAACCAAATCCCTCACCCCGCACGACCCAAAGCAGTACATCACCAAAGTCTGCGCCGTCGACTACGTACCCGCTGCGGAGAACACGGACATGGACCAGATCCTGGCCACCTTGGCCAAATCCGATCCAGGGCTTCCTCTGTTCCTGAAAAGGTACCTCGGCAGCGCAACGACCGGTCTGTCCACCTCCAAGGTATTCCTGTATCTGAAGGGCGCAGCAGACGCCGGCAAGAGCACCCTGTTCCAGGCTTTCGCCCACGCACTCGGTGACGTGAACGGCGACGGCTACGGCCGGATCGTCTCCCCCTCCCTGTTCGCCCTCTCAAGCGACAGCGGCGAAAGCGCGCAACCGAAGCTGCACGACCTCATGGGCATCCTGTTCATCTTTCTGGACGAAGCAGAACGAGGGTTCATGAACCGCGAAACGATGAACAAGATGAGCGCCGGCGGCCAGATGCAAACCCGGCAACTGCACGGAAAACCCGTCACTTGGAAGGCAAAATCCAAAATCGTGTTCGCCGGAAACGACTGGATGGGCATCCCCGACAACGACCCCGGCATCGCCCGGCGCCTCATCGCCTGCGAGCTCACCCACAAGCTCACCGCGGAAGAACTGGACGTAAACCTCCAGGACCGCATCGTGACCCCCGAGGCTATGGAAGCCATCATGGCCTGGGCCGTCGACGGTGCCCACGATTGGATCCGTGAAGGCGCGGATCGCGCGGCCCTGCATCCTACCCCCGCCATGGAAGCGACCTCCGCGCGCTATCTCACCACGGCGGACCCCCTTGAAGCCTGGTGGGACGCCTACATCATCGAAGTCGAGGAAGGAAGCGAGGAAGCCACCCAATACGTCCCACTGACCACCGCCCAGTTCCACGCGCGCTACGCCAAGTATTGCCGGGAGCACGGGACCAAAGTCAAAGTCGACGAACGACACTTTGCCGCAAGGCTCACCGCCCGAGGATTTCCTGCCAAGCCGACCGCCGGAAAGTTCCGTCTCGGTGGCGCCATCTTGAATGCCGGGAAGTTCCGCCAAGGCATCCGACACATTGGCGCCACCACGGCCATCGGCATCGACCTCACCAACTTTTAGACCAGCGTCCGACCTCCCCTCACACTTCAGGCCCATCTGCACCCCCGCGTTGCAGATGGGCCTGGAGGACCTGACTCTCAAATGACCGCCGTCATCGACCGAGGCGCATAGGGGAAGCCAGAAACAGAATTTTTGATCCAACCACGAACCCCGGAGTCACTATGATCACCGCCCCACCCAAGGAACAAAACATGAGCAGGACAGCACCGCCGGCCGGGACAGTACTTGTCCTCGTTTGGCACGACGACACGGAACACCGTCTCGGAATCCTCCCTGACGACCACGTCGACTTCATCGAGGACGTCCTGCTTGACGCCGGCATCCCCGTTGACCGCGAGAGCGGGGATGACTACCTCTGGACCCAGAACAACATGTCAACACCCGTCCAAATCGCACTGCGCCTGGCCGGGCAGGAGGTCGTTTACCTCGACAAGACGGTCTACCGGTACTCGGTCGACATCAAGTCCAAGGCCTCGGGCAAAACCTGCCAGCGCCTGACCGTTCACGCGCACACCGAAAAAGAAGCCCGCAAGATGGCAATGCTCGCATTCGAGCATCGCCACGGCGTTCACGATCCCACAAACTTCAAGCTTTCCGACTACGCCCCTGGGAGAGTCACGAAGGACTGCGACCCCGGACCTTTCAGCACCGCTATCTGAGACCCACAGCCCGGTGATTCGATCCCGGGGATAAGAACGCCTCACCCAGGACAGGAAAGACAATGACCAAACAATCACTTAACCCGTTTCACGCTGTATTCAACGCGATGACACCCGAGGAGCAGAAAGAACATATCCGCGGCCACGCAGACATCGTGGAAGCATTCGTGGACCGCTTCAACCAAGAGCACGGCACTCGAGCCCACGTGATCGAGGAGGGTGTCTGGGGTAGCGCACAATTTTACGTCGCCCGAATCGGCGTCGACCGCAAAGGCTTCGCTATCGACCGCAAACACACCGTGATAGCGCAGACCGCGCACCTTGAGTACTACCTGGGACTCCTCCAAGCTGCACACGAGCTGCGCCAGATCTTTAGGTTGCATGGGGTTACAGACAGCTGAGTTGGGGGTTCCCCTGGGGCGGCGAAGCGGTTCCGCGCTCTAAAGCTAAAGGACTCGTAGCCCTGCTCGTAGCCCTGCAGCGATGGAGTCCTCCAGGCAATGATCGACGCTTGGAGCTAGACATCGATCGAGAACCATTCCCAAACCATGACCCCTGCAGTCAGCGGTCTGCACCGAACACGTGTGTCACAGATTAGCAATCGTACGAGCCCGTTAGACAGTTTCTGCTAGATGAGCGTTCGTGGAAGCAGCATTCTTTACGTCGTCGGTGAAGAGCTGCAACAGAGAAAGCACGTCCTGATGAAGGGTGAGGAAGTCATCAGCTTTGAGCTCCAAGAACTTTCCATGTGCGATCGTATTTCTTCGGTTAACAAGCTCCTCGTCAATCATGTTCGCTCGAGTGGAGTACTCCGAACGCCGCGGTAAGCCCAGGCGCTCTACTACACCACTCAAGACCTTTGACGAGAGGTTGCTTTGGGTTTGCACAAGGTCCTCGGAAAGACGGGCCTTACCCGCGAAACCCTCGATCAGGAACGAAGCGAACTCGTTGTGAATCGCTGGCGTCGATGCTTCTTCTATCGAGGAGATCTTCACCTTCAGTGCATTGCCGAGGAACGCAGCGCTGAGCTGAGCGTAAGTCGGGCTCTGGCTGTTGACATAGCGAATATACAACTGAGCGACGCTCTTGACCCAACCCTCCCAGTGCGCGTACAGGATGAGCACGCCCGATCGCAGGTTGGCAGTCTGACTCGACCCCGAGGACTGCTGCACGAGCTTTCGCGCCGTAGTGAGTTCGTGCTTACGCCAGGCTGTCTCTTCGGAGATAGCGTCTTCCAACGCCTCGAGGGTCCGGATCTTTGCCATCAGGAACTGAGGATCTCGCGCCCTTTGGGCACCATCAACCGCAGGCGTGCCTCCGTCGACTTCCCTGTGGCGAACTTCTTAGTCATCTCCGGTTCATTCCAGAAGTCGATAGCGGCTTCGCGTAAGTTTGGCCGAGGTGTCCTGCCCTCCTTGAGGAGATAGCCGAGACCGACCGCGAGCGCCTCAAAGGAAGTGTTCAGGAACCCTCCCGTAAACCTCCCCTTCTGAGCATCCCAACGCCGGAGGACATCCTCGTCGGCGGCATGGAGCTTATCGAACGTCTCCTCAAATACACCACCCAGGCGGTCTTTGGAGTCGCTCGAGAAATTCAGTGCCAAGGCACCTGAGAACTCCTCCAGTTCGTCTTGGAAATTGCGAATTTCAGCTATCTCTTCGTTTGATTTCGTGTGCAGGAACAGGAACCGGAGTGCGAGCTCTTCGTCGTATTTCTTTGCCTTGTCAGCGTCAGGCAGCCGCAGGAGAGAGACGAACGACTCTCGGCCCGCGAGTTCACTTAGCCATGCGACAAAGTCAGGGTTTACTCCCACTAGCTGCGCGTTTCGTATCTCCTGATTAGAGAGCCTGGATCCGAACGAATTCAGACGCTGGAAGAGATCGAACTTGGTCTTGGGGTCTGAGCCTCGCTGGACGATCTTAAGGTCGATCTTCGCACGCTTTATGTCCAGTCTTTGAGCTGGAGTGAGAGACGATTGCGTCTCTGAGTCCCACACCGCGCCCTCCAGTGACGGGAGATACTTCGTCGCGGTCAATTCGAGGGGAGGAAACTCTTCAGTGTCGAGCAGACCTTGGAGTTGCAGAAGGGTGCTAACTCGCTGCAAACCGTCGACGAGCTCCCACTTGCCACCCTCATCCTGAACGACAAAAATCGACGGCAACGGAATCCCTATGAGTATGCTCTCGATCAGTCGCGACTTCTGAGAATCATCCCAACGGAACAGTCGCTGAAACGGTGGACGGATCACAAGCTCACCGTCACGGTAAAGATTGGTTAGCTCCCCAATACTCATCGGATAACCGTCCGTATGGATGGTCCGGCGCGCCGCCTCGAGTTCCGAATCTAGAGTTGTCATTTGTGCGAAAATCACCAATCTTTTCCCAAGTGTCACCTCGGGGCGTGGCAGGGGCAGTGTCGCCTCGATGTTACCCCACTGCTCGCTTTCTAGGTCCGCCGCTCGCATAGGTTCTAGACACTCGCCAGTAGCCCCATGAAGGCCAACGCCGGAGCGGTAATTCGGCCAACGGGAAAGATCGCGGACGTCCGCCTCAACGATTCGAGGGACAGCTCTTCGCCGAACTCCGCACGTGCAATGTAGGAGAGGTTAGACGAAAGGTCGGCCAAGGTGGCTTGATAGCCCATGCCACACAGCCAGCGGCTGTAGCGACCAGGCCCCCGCCAATATCCAGTACGTGCCCCGATTTTGGCAGGTCCATGGATGGCGGGTCGGGGTTAGGACAGCAGCCAACTCGAGAGCCGCCGGGAGGCCGACTCTCCGAGGAGCCGCCTTGGTGGTCGCGACATCCTTGTGGCCGGCCTCGTTGGCCTGGTCCTGGGCGGGATACAGGTCTCCCGGACGATTTACGATCAGACCATGACCAACGCCTCAACAACTTTAGCTTCGTGAGGGCCAAGGCATCCGGGACAAGCATGGGTCGTGACTTCCAGAATATCGACCTTGAACAAATGAATATCTCCGATCTGAGCCTGGATTCGTCCAACTTCCACAGAAATTCCCTGCAAACAGTGGAGCTAAGGAGATTCGAACTCCTGACCTCTTCGATGTGATCCGTCCTCAACTCGGCGCGGACGGATCACATCGAACGGGTCGGCATGCCTCTCCTGGAGTCTGCGTGGATTCAGCCGATGTCCGCAGGCAGCCGGCTCGGATTCGGCTTTGGCGCGAGCCGCTCCAGGACCGTTGTGTAATCCGCCACGTCCCTTAGCCTCTCGATGTAGGCGGCGTGGGTCATGGAGACGTCGGCGTGACCAAGCATGGCGGCAGCGGCTCCGTCGGTCAGCTCCCTAGCGAGAAGGGACGCAACCGTTCGCCGAAAGGCGTGCGGAGTGATGACTGCCGTGTTCTCCATGTTGGAGGCGGTCAGTGCGGAACGCAGCTGCCTCCGTACGCTTGACGCTTGAACGTAGGTGCCGGTCCTGGACCAGAAGAGGGCCCCGGCCTTGTTGATCTCCGGAGATTCGAGACTCCTGCGGATGAGTACGTCGACGACAAACCGAGGCACTGGGATGACCCGTTCGCTGCTGCGGCTCTTGAGGAAGCTCTGGCGGTACTTGGGGCCGTGACGAGGCTCCACCAGCGTTCCGGTGAGTGCGATCTTTCCGACGTCGCCTGACAGGTCGATGTCTTCCAAACGGATTGCCAGGACCTCCCCGATGCGTGCCCCGGTGCCGATCAGAACATCAACGACATCTGCCAGTACGTTGCTGGGGCGGGGACCGAAGTGGCCGGGTTCTGTCCGCCAAATCCGGACAGCTTCGCGAACATCGTGCAGGGTAGCCGCGCTCAAGCTAACGGGCTTCTTCCGGACCCTGTTCAGCCGATCGACCTCACGCACCGGATTGCCACCCACGTACAGGTCGTGCCTGATGGCGTAGGACATGATCTGCGTCAGCACCGTTTTGGCCAGCCGGGCATTCGTATGCCCTTTCCCGTCCACTACCAGGGACCGCAGGAAGGCGTCACAGGTGGAGGTGTTGATTTCATTGATCTTCAGCGCACCGAGAGCGGGCTCGATGAGGCGGTAGATGAGCCCTTCGTACTGGTCCCAAGTCTGGCGCCGGATACCGCCCGCGCTGGTAGCCGCGACCATATTCCCGTTGTCGTCGACAACGACTTTAGGAACCTCGATGCTGGCGAGCCACTTCTCGGCAACGTCGTTCAGCGGAGGGTTCGCGGTCACTCGACCTGCGAGCAGCTGGCGCTCTTTCATGGACGCCAGCAGGGCTGTCTCGGCTTTGCCCTTGGTTGACCCGAACTTGCTGTAGCTCCGCGTGACACCGTCCCAGCCACGGAACCTACAACTGGCCCGCCATTTTCCGGACGCTGCGTCTTTCTTGGCACTGACCGTTCCCCAGGCACCAACCGGGAGGCTCGACCGCCCCATCAGGCCGCAGCCTTCGAAGTTCTGCCGATCCAAGCCTCGACAGCGGCCCGGTCGTAGCGGACGACGCTATGGAGTTTCAAGGCCTTCGGTCCGATCCCGGCGGAGCGCCAGTTCCGGAGGGTCTTGGGCGCCACCTGCAGCCAGACGGCCACTTCCTCGGTGGTCAGGAGCTGCACTGCGTTGCCTTGGTCCGTTGCCGGTGCCAAGGTCTTTCTGCTTGTCTGCATGGCTTCCCCTATGCAGCCCGGGAGCCGACGGGCCTATGCCGTCTTCCTGAAAGCGTGTCGTAAGCGTGTAGTGCCCTGTTTTCGCGCACAAAAAACCCCTCCGTTCCGGGCAAAACCGCCGGAACGGAGGGGTTCGTGGGGCCCCCTGTCGGATTCGAACCGACGACCCCCGCTTTACAAGAGCGGTGCTCTGGCCAACTGAGCTAAGGAGGCATTCCTGTGCGCCAGCTGGCACCGGGCCACGATGAGGGGCCAGGCGCCATGGCGCTAGATAAGGTTAGCCCACGGATGCCCGGGGATAAAAACAGGCCCGGCTCCGGAAGAAGCCGGAACCGGGCCCGCGGTTTTGCTGTTGGACGCTGCCGCTTACTGCTTGGCGTCGATGGCGGCCTGGAGGAACTGCTCGAACGGGGTCTGGGCGCTGTCGCCCTTGCCCCACTGCTTGCCCTCAACCAGGACGGTCGGCGTTCCGGTCACCCCGATGGACGCGGCCTGCTGCGTGGTGTATTTGACCCACGGGCGGTAGGTCTTCTCGTCAACGCAGGTGTCGATGCTCTTGGCCCCGAGGTCGGTTGCCATCTTCTTCAGATCCGCGTCGGAGATGCCGGCGCTGCCTTCAGCGGGCTGCTTCTCGAAAAGCATATTGACGAAGTCCGCGTACTTCTCCGGAGACTCGTTCACAACACACGCTGCCGCGTTGGCCGCGCGGGAGGAGTAGTTTGTGGTGGAGCGCGTGTCGAGGAAACCCAGTGGACGGTATTCCACGGTGATCTTGCCTTCATTGCGCAGCTTCGTGAGCGTCTCGTTGTACTGAGTCTCGAAGTTCTTGCAGACAGGGCAGATGAAGTCGATGTAGAGGACCACCTTGACCGGTTTGCCCGCCTCGGCTTCGGCGCCGGGCGCAGTAATCTGTGCCGGCGGCGTGGCCGGAGCGGAGGGAAGATCGGCGATCCTGACGGTCGCAGGCTCGGTCTTCGCCACCTCGGAGTTGGCCAGCAGGGTGACGCCGCCGTAAACGTTGCCGTTGGCGGGGGTGGGGCCCTCGTCGGCCACCGGGGCGTTTTTCTGGATGTTCGAGGTGACTACCAGCGCCACCACCACAATGATGGCCACGACGGCGGCAACGATGCCCCAGCCGATGAGCAGCTTGTTGCGCTTTTCCTTCTTCAGCTGCGCCTCGCGGATTTCACGGGCTTTCTCGCGGGCCGCGGCAGTTCGCTCTGATTTGGACTGACGGGGTTCGTTTGCGGGGCTCATTAGTTCCTCGGGTCGATCGGCCGGTGATATCCACTGGGTGGCAATTCATCATTTTAGGGGAGAAAACTGGGAAGTTGCGCTTTCAACTTTCTCTCCCGCCTCCCAACGGACGAATAGCACAGAAGATTCCGCCGGGCTAGGGTGGATGAGAGCCACGAGCGAACCCCAGGGGGCACCAATGCAGGCAACCAAACACGCCGAATCGGGTCGAGATACCGACAGCAAAGCCGCGCACGGCGCCAGCGACACCGATCCGGACGCGCAGTATGACTTCATGGTGGTCTCCAACCGCCTGCCGGTCGACCGTTGCGCGCCGGACGAGCCGGGGTGCGAGGACGGCTGGCGCCGCTCCCCCGGCGGCCTCGTCACGGCACTGGCCCCCATGATGACCAAGACCGACGGCGCGTGGGTCGGCTGGCATGGCGCGCCGGATGAGCATGTCCAGCCTTTTAGCCACGGCGGCATCGACCTCGTTCCGGTCCAGCTGAGCACGCATGACATCGAATTCTTCTACGAGGGCTTCTCCAACGCCACGCTCTGGCCGCTCTACCACGACGTGATTGCCCCGCCGGAGTTCCACCGGACCTGGTGGGACTCCTACCGCAAGGTCAACCGCCGGTTCGCCGACGC
The DNA here is from genome assembly GCF_009928425.1 of Pseudarthrobacter sp. ATCC 49987. NCBI lineage: Bacteria > Bacillati > Actinomycetota > Actinomycetes > Micrococcales > Micrococcaceae > Pseudarthrobacter > Pseudarthrobacter sp. ATCC 49987. Next base: position 3,100,421 of record NZ_JAABNS010000001.1, read on the forward strand.
CGTCATCCACCACGCCAACCCCGGCGCCACTGTCTGGGTCCAGGACTACCAGCTCCAGCTCGTCCCCAAGATGCTGCGCGAGGCCCGTCCTGACCTGAAGATCGGATTCTTCAACCACATCCCCTTCCCGCCGCCGGAGATCTTCGCGCAGCTGCCGTGGCGCCGCGCCATCATCGACGGGCTGCTCGGCGCTGACCTGGTCGGATTCCAGCGCAGCAGCGACGCCGGCAACTTCATGCGCTCCGCCCGGCGCTTCCTCGGCGCCAGCGTCAAGCAGCAGCAGGTCCACGTCAGGGGCAGCGACGGTGAAACCACGCACATCGCCCGCGCCCAGGCGTTCCCCATCTCGATTGACGTCCAGCAGATCAGCGAACTTGCCCGGAATCCCGAGATCATCGAGCGCGCCCGTCAGATCCGCGAGGACCTCGGCAACCCGAAGACGATCCTGCTCGGCGTCGACCGCCTGGATTACACCAAGGGGATCAGGCACCGGCTCAAGGCCTATGAGGAACTCCTGGCGGACGGCAAAGTGACGGTGGAGGACGCGGCCCTGATCCAGGTCGCCAGCCCCAGCCGGGAACGGGTGGAGCAGTACCGCCTGCTGCGCGAAGAGGTCGAGGGCACGGTGGGCCACATCAACGGCACCTATGACACGCTGCAAAACACCGCGGTCCGCTACCTGCACCACAACTACCCGATTGACGAGATGGTGGCGTTGTACCTGGCAGCGGACGTCATGCTCGTCACCGCCTTGCGGGACGGGATGAACCTCGTGGCCAAGGAGTATGTCACGGCCCGGACCAACAACGACGGCGCCCTGGTGCTCAGCGAGTTCGCCGGCGCCGCGGATCAGCTCAAGCAGGCGCTGCTGATGAACCCGCACGACATCGACGGCCTCAAGGACACCATTATGAGGGCCGTCAATATGCAACCTTCGGAGGCCGCGCGCCGGATGCGCTCGATGCGCAAGCAGATCCTGGACCACGACGTCGATCGCTGGTCCTCCGAATTCCTGAGCGCGCTCGAAGAAAAGGTAATCCGCGATGACTCCTGATCTCTCACCCGGACAGACCCCGCTCTCACTCTCCCCGGACCTGCTCGAGGCCCTGCGCCGCATCGCAGCGACCGAGCACCTGCTGGTCGCCATGGACTTTGACGGCACCATGGCGCCGCTCGTGGACCACGCGGGGGACGCCCGCGCCCTCCCCCGCTCGGCTGCGGCCTTCGCCGCGCTCACCGAACTTCCGCGGACGACGACGGCACTCATCTCCGGGCGCGCCCTTGACAGCCTGCGGGCGGTCGCTTTTCCCCCGGAGAAGACCCTGCTGATCGGGAGCCACGGCGCCGAAGTCTGGATGGGACCCGGGTCCTCGAAGCTGGAACTCGATGACGCCCGCCGGGAATTGCTCGCCGAGGTCCGGCACGAACTGGAGGGCATCGTCGAGGTGGCACCGGGCACCCTGCTGGAGGACAAGCCCGCCGGCGTCGTCCTGCACACCCGCCTCGCCGCGGACGACGTCGCCGCGGATGCCGTGGCCGCGGCCCGCGCCGTCCTGCAGGACAAACCCGGCGTCTACCTGAAGAGCGGCAACCGGGTACTGGAAAGCTCCGTGGTGCACGCCTCCAAGGGGGAAGGCGTTGCCTTCCTGCGTCAGGCGACCGGTGCCACGGCAACGGTCTTCGCCGGCGATGACACCACCGACGAGGACGCCCTCGCAAGCCTGCTCCCCGGGGATCTCGGGGTGAAGGTGGGCTTGGACTTCACCCAGGCCCAGTTCCGGATCGAAGCCCCGACGCACGTTGCCGAGCTGCTGGAGGCACTGCTGCGGGAACGGACGAAGGCCGTCGGCGCCTGAGCGGCTAGATCCCGGTCGCCCGGTTGGTTTGCGACGCCGGAGGCGTCTCCCCGCCGGCCCGGCCGGGAGGCGTGGCCTCCTGCAACTTCTCCCGGGCGTGCAGGACGTCTCCGATAAACCAGTCGTAGACCAGCACACCGATCATGCCCCCGACCAGCGGGCCGACGATCGGAACCCAGAAGTACCAGCTGAAGGACCCGTCCACAGTGCCCGGCAATGCTGTCTGCCCCCAACCGGCCAGCCAGGCAAAGACCCTCGGCCCGAAATCGCGGGCAGGGTTGATGGCGTAGCCGGCGTTTGCGCCGATGGACATGCCGATGGCGGCCACGGCCAGCCCGATCATGAACGGGCCCAGGTTCGCCTGGACGGCCGTATTGCGTATGTCGATGATGGCCACCACGAAAATAACTAGGAAGGCAGTGCCGACAATCTGGTCCACCAGCGGCCCCACGGGGTTGCCGTCAAAGTACGGTGCCGGGAACGTGGTCAGACGATGAAGAAGGTCAGTACATCGAAGGGGACTACGGCGGGGCAGGCAGCGAAGGCGGACTGCCAGAACCGCTGGGCGACAAGGCCAGGGAATCGGGACGATATGTCAGGGCCAACTACGGCGGGGCCGGATCCACACCGGCCGAACGGCTGAATCGGAAATCGGCCGATATTCGGAAGGCGACTACGGGGCCGACGGCAAGGTGGATCCCGCGCGCAAATCCCGCGCCGATAAAGAGGCAACCACGACGGAATAGACCTCCGGGCCCCGCGCTCACCGCTTGCGCAGGTAAGTGACGTCACGTGTGAGTTACGTAACATTTTGGCCCACTAACCAAAAATCTGACATACTCTGGTTGTGATGTGGCGCACAAGTACCGTGCGGCGTCATTGGATACTCCTCGGCTTCGGCCGGGGAGTATGCGCACGATCAGGTGCGGACAACTGAATTAACAACTGAACAATAAGACCATTCACTACGGATCGTCCGGCACGTACCTGCCGGTGAAGGGATTGATAACTGTGGCTACAGTTACTTTTGATAACGCAACACGTCTGTACCCGGGCACGGATAAGCCCGCTGTTGACAAGCTCAACATTGAAATCGCCGATGGCGAATTTCTGGTCCTCGTTGGACCCTCCGGCTGTGGAAAGTCGACCTCCCTGCGCATGCTCGCAGGTCTTGAGGACGTCAACTCCGGCCGGATCCTGATTGGCGACCGCGATGTCACCGACGTCCCCCCGAAGGACCGCGACATTGCCATGGTTTTCCAGAACTACGCGCTCTACCCGCACATGACGGTCGCGGACAACATGGGCTTCGCCCTGAAGATCGCCGGCGTCAGCAAGGAAGAGCGCGCGGAGCGTGTCCGTGAAGCTGCCAAGCTCCTGGACCTCGAGCCGTACCTGGACCGCAAGCCGAAGGCACTCTCCGGCGGCCAGCGCCAGCGTGTCGCCATGGGCCGCGCGATCGTGCGTAACCCGCAGGTCTTCCTCATGGATGAGCCGCTGTCCAACCTTGATGCCAAGCTCCGCGTGCAGACCCGCACGCAGATCGCGTCGCTGACCCGCCGTCTGGGCGTCACCACTGTCTACGTGACCCACGACCAGGTCGAGGCCATGACCATGGGCGACCGCGTCGCCGTGCTGAAGGACGGCCTGCTGATGCAGGTCGACACCCCGCGCAACCTGTACGACAAGCCGAAGAACGTGTTCGTGGCCGGCTTCATCGGCTCCCCCGCGATGAACCTGCTGGAGCTTCCCGTCGTCGACGGCGGCGTGCAGTTCGGCGGCACCATCTACCCGGTGCCGCACAACGTCCTCGAGGAGGCCAGCGGCAAGACCGTCACCCTCGGCTCCCGGCCGGAAGACCTGGAGCAGGTTGCCCAGGGCGAAGGCCTCCAGGTTGAGGTCGACGTCGTCGAGGAGCTCGGCGCCGACGCTTACGTCTACGGCCACACCACCCTGGACGGTACGAGCCACGACATCGTGGCCCGCGTCGACGGCCGCACCCCCCCGATGAAGGGTGAGACCATCTGGGTCCGCCCGCAGTCAGGTCACGTACACCTGTTCGACACCAAGACGGGCCTGCGCCTGGGCGACTAATCCCACCCACGCACCCACCCCGCGCGGCTGACGGCGGTCCTCCCCACTGGAGGGCCGCCGTCGGGCGTTAACTTACCCTGGCAGCACCCGTTCGTTAGGGCAGCCGCCCTTAGTACGGAAGAATTGGCTTATGACCGAGGAAAACAGCGCCCAGTGGCACGACGAACCCACCGACTACGGTCAGATCGGCAAGCTGCCCCGGTTCGAAGCCGCCAGCGCCAATGACAGCAAGGCCGTGGCGTCGAGCTCGCTGAGCATCACCGCCGCCGCCACCGAGCCGGAGCTCCTGGACCTTCCCTGGCACATCGCCCTGGAGGACTGGCCGGCGGAGTTCCTCGCCGCGCTCCCCCGCGGCATCTCCCGCCACATTGTGCGCTTCGCCCACCTTGGCGGCTCCGTCATCGCCATCAAGGAACCCTCGGAACACGTCGCCCGCCACGAGTACCACATGCTCCGCAAACTCGCCCGGCTGGATGTCCCCTGTGTGGAACCGGTCGCCGTCATCACCGGCCGCACCACCCCCGAGGGCCGGCCGCTGAACCCCGTGCTGGTCACCCGGCACCTGAAGTTCTCCATGCCGTACCGTGCCCTCTTCTCGCAGATGCTGCGCAAGGACACCCTCACGCGCCTGATCGATGCCCAGGCCCTGCTCCTGGTGCGGCTGCACCTGATCGGGTTCTACTGGGGGGACGTCTCGCTCTCGAACACGCTGTTCCGCCGCGACGCCGGCGCGTTCGCCGCCTACCTCGTGGACGCCGAGACCGGCGAGCTGTATCCGGACCTCTCCACGGGCCAGCGCGAATACGATCTGGAGATCGCCCGGGTCAACATCGCCGGTGAACTCATGGACCTGCTCGACGGCGGCCTCATTGAGGAAAAAGTGGACCCCGTGGCCACGAGCGAACTCATCATGGACAGCTACCGGCGCCTCTGGACCGAGCTGACCGAGAAGGAATCGTTCGAGATCGGCGAACGCTGGCGCGTGGCGGCACGCATCCGCAAGCTCAACGAATTGGGGTTCGACGTCGAGGAATACGCGATCAAAACGACGCAGAACGGTTCCACCATCCAACTCCAGCCCAAGGTGGTCGACGCCGGCCACCACCAGCGCCGGCTGCTGCGCCTGACCGGCCTGGACGCCCAGGAAAACCAGGCCCGCCGGCTCCTCAACGACATGGACACCTTCCGTGCGGATAACAACCCGGGGATGGATGAGGAGTACAGCGCCCACCTCTGGGTCAGCCAGATCTTCGAACCGATTGTCCGTTCCATCCCCCGCGACCTATCCGGGAAGCTGGAGCCCGCGGAAGCCGTGCACGAGATCCTGGAGCACCGCTGGTACATGTCCGAGAAGGAGAACCGGCACATCCCGCTGGCCGAAGCCGTGCAGTCCTACATTGACTCCGAGCTCCGGCACCGCCGGGACGAGGCGGCCATCATGCTGAACCCGGACACGGAAATGCTCAAGATCCTCGAGGTCGAAACAGAGGAATCCCGCTACGGCGCCGACGAGTCCGACGACGAATACCCGGACTCCGACGACTAAGGTGCCAGCAGGCTTCCGCGGCGCCGGTTTTTGGAGCCGGGTTGTGGCACAGCCGCGCTAGATGGCCTTGCCGGGATTCAGGATGCCGGCCGGGTCGAACAGTTCCTTGATCCGGCGCTGCAGTTCGCGCACGGGTTCCTTCTGTTCCAGCCCGAGCCAGCGCAGTTTGTACTGGCCGATCCCGTGCTCCCCGGTGATGGTGCCGCCGATGGCCAGGGCCACGGTGATGGATTCGTCCAAAGCGGCCCCGAGGCGCGTCATGGCATCCGCTGCCACGGTCTTGTCCACCCGGTCTACCCAAAAGGTGGGGTGCAGGTTGCCGTCGCCGGCGTGCGCCACCACCTTGAGCTTGACCTGGTGCGAGGCCGCCATGGTCTCGAGGGCTTCCACATAGTCGACCAGCCGGGAGCGCGGGACGGCGACGTCCTCGCCCACGCGGTATTCGTCGTCGACCTCCACACCGCGGCTGTTGCGCCGCAGTTCCACCAGCTGCTCCGCTTCCGCGCTGGCTTCCATGGTGACGACCGCGCCGCCCGCCACAAGGACGGGCCTGATCGCGGCCGCTTCCGCGGCTGCGCCGAAGCCGTCGGTCTGGATCAGCAGCAGGGACTGCCCTCTGGAGGCGAGGTCCGAGCCGTGGATCTCATCGAGCTGGGCCAGGGTTCCGCTGTCGAGCAGTTCCATGATGGCCGGCTGCACGCGCGCCTTGCCCACGGCGAGGACACCTGCCGCGGCGCTGCGGAAGTCCGGGTAGAAGGCGGCGATCGTGTGCACGTCCTGCGGGAGGTACTTGAGCCGGACGGTGATTCCGACCACGATGCCCAGCGTCCCCTCGGAGCCGACGAACAGCCCGGTGAGGTCGTAGCCGGCGACGCCCTTGAACGTCTGGTGGCCGGTGTGGATGAGCGAGCCGTCCGCCAGCACGACGTCGAGCGCCAGCACCGAGTCGCGGGTCACCCCGTACTTGGCGCAGCGCAGGCCACCGGCGTTCGTGGCCACGTTGCCGCCGATCGTGGACAGCTTGAAGCTGGCCGGGTCGGGTGCATACATGAGTCCGTGGACTGCGGCGGCGGCGTTGAGGTCCGCGTTGATGACCCCGGGCTCGACGACGGCCGTCTCGTCATCGGGGTTGAGGTCCAGGATGCGGTTCATCCGTTCCAGGCTCAGCACGATGCAGCCCTTGCTCGCGTGCGCACCGCCTGAAACGCCGGTCCCGGCGCCGCGGGCCACCAGCGGGACCCCGTGGGCGGCGCAGGCGCGGACGGTGGCCTGGACGTCGTCGATCGACTCGGCCCGGACCACGGCCTGCGGCAGCTGGTAGTCCAGCACCGGCGCCTGATCCACGGCATAGGCAGTCAGGGTGGGGTCATCCAGCGCGACTTTGGCCGGGCCCAGGGCAGAAGTGAGCTCATCGATGATGCTCATGCGGTCTCCGATTCGTCGATTCCGGCCTTCAGTCTAAGGCGCGGCTCCGGGCGCCCCGGCTTACGGCGTCGATTGTGGCGTGCCCCCCGGCGGAGTGGCTCCCGGCGGGGTGGCTCCCGGCGGCGGGGTGGCGGGCAGTTGCGCGCCGGGCAGCATCCATGTGGCACACGCCAGGGCCCGGCAGCTGCTCGGCGGCTCCGTCGATCGGCCGACAGCAGTGTTCGCGGCCTCCGATGAGATGGCGATCGGCACGATTCTTGCCGCCCGAGACTTCGGACTCCGCGTGCCCTACGACTTGTCAGTCACCGGCATTGACGGCCACGAACTGGGTGAGGTTATTGGCCTCACGACGATTGACCAGGACGCCCTGGCTCCGTGGCTGTCCCTTCGTTGCCGCGTTCCTGCCCAGTTGATCGATCCGGCACCTCGCGGTTCCGGCGGGCAAACCCTCTAATCCGGGGAAGTCGCGGGGTGGCAGGTGCTTGTGGGCACAATAACTGGGCGGGAGCGCTTGCCGCCGTAGTCCAGGAACCTCAGGCGTCGGCCCCA